>DATBAM010000043.1:0-21093 GCA_036271535.1 Steroidobacteraceae bacterium
AACCCGGCGTACAGGTGATCACGCCCAATCCAAAGAGTTCTGGCGGCGCGCGCTGGAACTATCTGGCAGCGTGGGGATGGGCGCTGGCGAACAACAACGGCGATGACGCGAAAGCCCGACAATACGTCACGCGTCTGTTCGCCAACGTTCCGGTGTTGGACTCGGGCGCTCGCGGATCGACCGTGACCTTCGTCGACCGCGGCATCGGCGACGTGCTGCTCGCGTGGGAAAACGAGGCCCTGCTGGCCAAGCAGCAGCTGGGTGCCGACAAGCTCGATGTCGTCATCCCCTCCAAGAGTATCCTTGCGGAGCCGCCGGTGACGGTAGTCGACAAGGTCGTCGACCGGCGCGGCACGCGCCAGATCGCGGAAAGCTATCTCAAGTATCTCTATACCGATGCAGGCCAGCAGATCGTTGCGCAAAACTATTACCGGCCACGCACGCAGAGCATTGCCGCACAGTTCGCGAGTCAGTTTCCGCCCATGAACCTGTTCACGATCGCCGACACGTTCGGCGGCTGGGATGAGGCGCAGTCGAAACATTTTGCCGACGGCGGCAGCTTCGATCAGATCTACGGACACTGACGCATGAGTGAGGCGGTACTGGCACCAGCCGATCAGGGCGAGCTGGACGTTCCCCGCAGGCGTCGCCCCTTCCGGGTGCTGCCTGGCTTCGGCCTGACGATGGGCTTCACGCTCACCTATGTGTCGGTCATCGTCCTGATCCCGCTCTCGGCTACCTTCCTGCGCACGGCCGAACTCGGCCCAGTGCGTTTCTGGCACGTAGTGACAGCGCCGCGGGTACTGGCCTCGCTGAAGCTGAGCTTCGGCGCCTCGCTCCTCGCCGCCGCCATCAACGCCGTCATGGGATTCATCATTGCCTGGGCACTGACCCGCCAGCGTTTCCCTGGCCGCAAGATATTCGACGCGATCATCGACCTGCCGTTCGCGCTGCCTACCGCGGTGGCCGGCATCGCACTGACCGCTCTCTATTCCCCCAACGGCTGGATCGGGCGGCTGCTGACGCCGCTCGGCATTCGCGTGGCCTATACCCCGCTCGGGGTCGTCGTGGCACTGGCGTTCGTCAGTCTGCCGTTCATCGTGCGCACGCTGCAGCCGGTGCTCGGTGATCTGGACCGCGAAGTGGAACGCGCCGCCGAAACGCTCGGTGCGTCGCGCATCCAGACGTTCCTGTGGGTCGTGCTGCCGTCGGTGTGGCCAACGCTGCTGACCGGCACGGCGCTCGGCTTCTCCCGCGCCGTCGGTGAGTACGGCTCGGTCATCTTCATCGCTGGCAACATTCCGAAGGTGTCGGAAATCGCGCCGCTGATGATCATGACCAAGCTCGAGCAGTATCAGTATTCCGAGGCCACCGCGATCGCGATCGTGATGCTGGTCGCTTCGTTCGCGCTCATGTTCGGCATCAATGCGCTGCAGCTCTGGGCGCAGCGCCGGCGGCAATCGCGATGATCCGCGCTCAGCAGGTTCCCGAGGAACTCAGCCACTATGCGCTGCTGGGCGTGGCGCTGCTCTATCTGATCGCGCTGGTGGGGCTGCCGCTGGCGGTCGTGTTCGTCGAAGCCTTCGCTCACGGCGTGGTGCCGTACGTGCAGTCGCTGCTCGATCCGTACGCACTGGCGGCGATGCGTTTGACGCTGCTGACAGCGGCCACGGCCGTACCGATGAATGTGGTGTTCGGTGTCTGCGCGGCCTGGGCGATCGCCAAGTTCGAGTTTCGCGGCAAGAACGCGCTGATCACGCTGATCGATGTGCCGTTCGCGGTGTCACCGGTGATCTCGGGCCTCGTATACGTGCTGATGTTCGGAGCCCAGGGTTGGATCGGACCCTGGCTGATCGATCACAACATCCGGATCATATTCGCGGTCCCCGGTATCGTGCTGGCGACCACATTCGTGACCTTCCCCTTCGTCGCCCGCGAACTGATTCCACTGATGCAGACCCAGGGCAACGACGAGGAAGTCACGGCGCTGTCGCTGGGTGCGAGTGGCTGGCAGACCTTCTGGCTCGTGACGCTGCCGAACATGCGGTGGGGATTGCTGTACGGCGTACTGCTCTGCAACGCTCGCGCGATGGGCGAATTCGGCGCAGTATCGGTGGTCTCCGGGCATATACGCGGCCTGACCAACACCCTGCCGCTGCATATCGAGATCCTGCACAGCGAATACAACTACGTCGGTGCCTTCGCATCGGCCTCGATCCTGGCGATGCTCGCGATGGTCACGCTGCTGGCGAAGACGCTGCTCGAGCGGCGCCATCCTGAACTGCGGGCCGGCACGGCGCGTCATGCCTGATTCATCCGAATCCTCTCGCATCAACCAGCCTCAGGTCGGTCTGGCTTCGTGGCTCGGCGGCGGCAGCGTGTTCGTGGTGCTGCTGGCAGTGGCCACGATGGCCGTGGCCTGCGGCGTCCTGCTCAATCGCCAGATTCAGCAGCAGGCGCTGGTACGCACCCAGCTGGCGGTGGCGACCGCGCGCGAACTGTTGCGGCGTGCCGGCGAGGACGCACTGAGCAACGCCCGCGTGCTGGCCGAGCGGCCGACATTACAACGCCTGGCCGAGAACCCTACCAGCGGCGGTCTCGAACCCTTCCTGCAGCGTTACAACGAGAGCACTGGCATCGACGTCTCGGCACTGCTCCAGGACAACACCGCCATTGCACAGTCCGGCACTGCGATCGACTGGGCCGAGATCGCCACCGCGATCCAGGAACAGGGCGAGCGCTTTCTGCTGGCGCCCAAGCAGGGTGGCGACATCATCTGGGGCGCGGCGGCGCTGCTGCCCGGGACTTCGATTCGCGCGGTGACGTTGAAGCTGACGTCCCCGGCCGAGCTCGCCAGTCTCAGCCAGCAGGTAGGTGCCAGTCTGAGCGCGGTCAATTTCGCTACCTATCATGCGCCACCGGACGATCCGATGACGCCGCTGCATACCCAGGCACTGACCACATCGGGTGGCGCGGCGGCCGGCAGGCTGCCGAAGCACGGCGACTTCGCAGCCACCAGCGTCATCGCCGCGCAGACCGGCGAAGTCATCGGCCTGCTCGATGCGAGATTGCCCAGCAGTGAATTCTCGGCCGCCACGCGCAACTTCGAATGGATCCTCGCGACCGTCGCCATCGTGGTGGCCGGTATCGCGGGCCTGCTCGGTGTTCTGTACGGTCGATGGCTGGCGCAACCGGTGGTGGCGTTGCGCGAATTCGCCGATCGGATGGGCCGGGGAGATTTCACCGCCGCGATTCCCGCGGTTGCGCCGCTCGAAGTCGGCGTGCTCGGGCGATCGCTGGACGAGATGCGGCGCAATCTCGTCAATCTCACCGAGACACTGCGTCAGCGCGAAGCCGAAGCGCAGACGGTGCTCAATGGCGTGGTCGAGGGTGTCTACGCGGTCGACATGGACCGCCGCATTCGCTATGCCAATGCGCAGGTAGCGCGTCTGCTCGATCGGCCACAGTCCGAGATACTCGGTCAGTTCTGCGGCGACGTGCTGCAGCCACGCCCGCACAATGGCGAGCGGCCATGCGAGCGCAACTGCCCGATCCTCGCCGCGCGTGAGTCCTCGCAAAGCGATGCGCGCGAGCTGCTCTGTCTGCGCAGCGGCGTGGTCCGCTCGACCATCATCCAGAGCGCGCCCCCGGTTCATGGGATGCAGGTGCAGATTCTGCGCGACGAGACCGACCTCGAGGCGGCCCGGCGTGCGCGCGACAGCGTCCTGGGAAATATCTCCCATGAATTCCGCACGCCGCTGGCAGCACAGCTGGCGTCGATCGAACTGCTGCGCGACGGCCTGAAGGACATGCCGCCCGAAGCGCAGCAGGAACTGTTGTCCAATGTCGAACGCGGCGTGCTGCGTCTGATGCGCCTGATCGACAATCTGCTGGAGAGTGTCCGCCTCGAAGCCGGCCAGAGTTCGATCCGCCAGCAGCCGGTCGATCTGCTCGACGTCGTGGTGGATTCACGCGACCTGATCGCGCCTCTCCTGCGCCAGCGCCAGCTCAGTGTCTCGATCGACGAGGCCGGCATCGGCGCCATCGTGCGTGGCGATTCCCAGCGACTGGGCCAGGTGTTCGTCAACCTGCTGGCCAACGCCGCCAAGTTCGCACCCGAGGCCAGCATGATCCGCGTCGGCGGCCAGCGCATGGGCAGCACCGTCGAAGTGTGGGTCGAAGACGAAGGACCCGGCATACCGGAAGGCAGCTCCACCGCGATCTTCGAAAGATTTCAGCGCGGGACCGACTTCGAACCCGATGCGCCCGGCCTGGGATTGGGTTTGTGGATCACGAAATCGATCATCGAGCGCCACGGCGGCCGTATTCGCATGGAACGCACCGCGCAGCAGCGCACGCGGTTTATTCTTTCACTGCCCCAGGAACGCGAGGACTGACATTTGAAATTGCTGGTAGTGGACGACGATGCCGACATGCTCGCGGTCGTAGGATTCGCGCTGCGTCAGGCTGGCTTCCCGGTCGTGTCCGCCAACAGCTACGGCACTGCGCTCAATGTGTTTCGCGCAGAGCGGCCCGATCTCGCGATCCTCGACATCAACCTGCCGGGCGGATCCGGCTTCGAGTTGTGCGACGTCCTGCGCAAGGAGAGCACCGCACCGATTATGATGCTGACGGCGCGCGGGGAAGAAGCCGATCTGGTGCGCGCGCTCGAACTCGGTGCGGATGACTATCTCACCAAACCATTCAGCCCCCGTACGCTGGTGGCACGCGTCAAAGCGCTGCTGCGGCGAGCCGGACATGAAGGCCAGACCCAGACGCAGGCCGGCGACGTCACCCTGGACCCGGATCTGTTGATGCTGCGAATCCGCGATCGAGAGATCAAGGTCACGCCGCTGGAGTCACGGCTGTTGCAGCTGCTGCTCGCCAATGCCGGTCAGGTGGTTCATACGGATCGTATGCTGGTTCATGTGTGGGGCCATCGCGGCGGTGGAGATCGTCAACTGCTGAAACAATTGGTGCACCGCCTTCGACAGAAGATCGGTGACGATCCGGAACAGCCCCGCTGGCTCAACACCGTTCCAAGCGTCGGCTACATGCTTCGCGTGCAATGATCAATAGGAAAAGCGCGCGACAGTTCTTTCAGTCGTTCCGCGTCACTGGTAAGCTCCGTCCTATGCGCTGCTTCACAGCAGTGCTGCGGACTAGGGAGGGAGAGTTTGCCACGGACGGCAACTTTTCCAGGCTACCGCCCTCATGAAGATCTACGGCTCCGACGACCGCGAATTGATGGATGTGACATCCATTACGCGCGAGGGCTGCGAACTCATCATTCAAGGCAGGATCTTCGGCAGCATGCCGTTGAAGGCGAAAGTGCGTCCTGAAGACGTCCGCGCCGCCTTGCGCCTGCTCGATCTGCGTACCTTCTGGTTTTTGCTGACGCTGCCGCTTCGCCGCCGTCGCGGCTGATCGCCTGACAGTCGCCAAGCGCCTCAGTGGCGCATGTGCTGCTGATTGTCCCGGTACCAGCGCAACGTGCGGTCGATGCCTTCGGCGAGATCCACACGTGCATGCCATCCTAGCGAACTCAGACGTGACACATCGAGGAGCTTCCGCGGTGTGCCATCCGGTTTGCTCGCATCGAAGCTCAAGCGGCCTTTGAAGCCGGTCTTCTCCTGTATCAATCGTGCGAGTTCGAGAATGGTGACATCACGGCCCCAGCCGATGTTGACCGGTGGCTCGTCGCTGTAGTGCTCCATCAGAAACAGACAGGCATCCGCCAGATCATCGACGTAGAGGAATTCACGGCGCGGCGCACCGCTCCCCCAGATCACTACCTCCGGAGAATTGTTATCCGCAGCTTCATGAAACTTGCGGATCAGCGCAGGCAGTACGTGAGAATCCTGCAGACTGAAATTGTCCTCCGGCCCGTAGAGATTGGTCGGCATCACGCAGATGGCATCGAACCCGTACTGACGCCGGTAGGCCTGGCACATCTTCAAACCCGCGATCTTTGCGATCGCATACCATTCATTGGTGGGCTCTAGCGGGCCGGTCAGAAGACACGATTCGCTCATCGGTTGTGGCGCCAGCTTCGGATAGATGCAGCTGCTGCCGAGGAACATGAGCTTGCGGACACCCAGACGATAGGCGGCATCGATGACATTGGTCTGGATCGCCAGATTCTCGTGCAGAAAATTGGCCGGTCGGGTGCTGTTGGCCTGGATGCCGCCGACACGCGCCGCCGCCAGTAACACATGCTCAGGTTTCGTTTCCTGGAAAAAGGCCTCGACCGCGGCATGATCGGTCAGATCCACCTGCGTGCGATCGCGCAGAATCAGATTGTCGAAGCCATTCGCGCGCAGTCGCCGGACGATCGCTGATCCCACCAGACCGCGATGGCCGGCAACATAGATGCGTGCCGTTTTATCCATGGTGATGCTCTGTCCTGACACTCGATCGTACTGCCGTTTCAATACCGCCACATTTCATGGCGCAGCTTTACCATTCGTCGATGGCGATGTCGACTGTTGCACCGACCAGTGTTCAACGATCCTGGCGTTCACCAGCCGGTAAATATCGACCCTCGCGATGTCGCCGCCTTCTCCCGGGTGCCGCTCCCAGAGCGCGTCGACCGCGACCAGATCGTGCTGCGCGACCGAGCGTTGCACGACCAGATGAGAATTCGCCAGTGGCCCGGAGAGCGACATGTCCAGCGCCTTCGCGCTGCCGTCGAATCCATCGGGAAGCCCTGCATCGTGCTCGCGGTAGTCCGCCGCTACATAGCGGCTGAAACCTTCCCGCACGTGGTGTTTGTTGAACACCGTCTCCTCGAACGCCAGCGCGATATGCGCATTGGTGCGGGCATTCTCGGCTTCCATCAGGAAACGCGGCGTGGCGCAGGCAGACACGCTGAGCGCGCCGGCAAGCAACAGGACCCGTGTAGCCTTGGGCATCGCCATCCTCTCAGCCGGAGTCTAGCGCCGAACCTTGCCGCTTGCTGCATGCTTGCTGATCACGCACCGCGAAGCCAGCTACACTGTTACGTAGTAATGAAGCCAGGAGATCGACGATGAGTGGAGCCACAGGGCGAGACCGGCTGCCGCCGATCCCGGACGAGGAGCAGACACCGGCGCAGAAAAAGTCTGTCAATGCGATCGTCTCCGGTTCCCGCCGCGACGTGCGAGGCCCCTTCATTCCTCTGCTGCGCAGCCCGGCGCTGCTCGATCGCGTCCACCCGATCGGCGAATATCTGCGCTTTCGCAGCGTGATTCCCGCGGAGCTGCGCGAGCTGGCCATTCTGACCATGGCACGCTTCTGGCAACAGACCTATGAATGGCATGCGCACGCCCAGACCGCCCTCGACGCCGGCGTGGCACAGACGACACTCGATCGACTCTCGGTCGATTGGGATGGCGCCGGACTCGCAGAAGACGAGCACACCGTGTTCGAGTTCTGCCGCGAATTGCATCGCGCCCATGCCGTCAGCGACAGCCTGTACGAGGCCGCGAAAAAGCTGCTGGGCGAGGACGGGGTGGTCGAGTTGTGCGGCCTTTGCGGGTATTACACCCTGCTCGCGATGGTGATGAACGTTGCGCGTACGCCCCTGCCATCAGGCGCGCAGGTGCCCTTCAACTCTCCGTAAATAGTGCTTGTTGTACTGCTCGACCATGCAAGGCTTACCGACCGAAGGCGCCACGGATCGCCGTCGTGCTCGCGGCACCGCCCGGCCCGAGCTTCCGCGGCCGCTCGACCACTTGTAGGTAGATACCTACAGGATATGCTAAGCAGTTGATCTATAAGAAATCTTGCGCGAGATGCGGGCCCGCAGATCGACATGTGACGGTTGCTGGCACAAACGATGCTCCTTATCGTTCACTGGCCCGCAGCTGGTAGATCAATTGTTGACGGTTATCCCTCCCTGTCGAGCCGTCATGCTACCTGTACTGCGTCATTAGCCGCATCGTGGCCACTCCCAGACGATGCGGCTATTTTTTTGGGTCGACGTTAGGATGACGGCTGCGCTTCACCGGCCCGTCCGGTGTGTTGTCATAACCTCGGAACCAAGCGGGTCGGACTGATCGATCGATGAAGCAATCCGTTCTCGTACTTGGCGCCCATGGATTCATCGGGCGCTGCGTCGTCACGACACTGGCTCGCTCCGACTTCGCGACCCCGATATTGGGGCTGCGCCATCCGGCGTCCGCAGACGCCCGGCCGAGCGCCATCGAGGAACGCCGCGTCGATGCGGTGCGCGCCGAATCGATCGTGCCGGCGCTGGCCGGCGTCGGCTGCGTGGTCAACTGCGTCGCCGGGGATATGCGGACGTTGGTGGAATCGGCCCGGGCCATCGTCGACGCCGCACGTCAGAGCGAACAGCCTGTCCGCGTCGTGCATTTGAGCACCATGTCCGTCTATGGTTCGACCGTCGGTCTGGTGGACGAGTCGACCCCGCTGCGCGCGGACCTGGGTCCCTACTCGCAGGCCAAGGCGGCGGCCGAGGCGCTGATAGCGGCCTATCCGCGTTCCGTCGTGCTGCGTCCTGGCTGCGTCTTCGGACCGGGCAGTGAGCAGTGGACCACGCGCTACGCACGACTGTTAACGGCGCATCGACTCGGAGACCTGGGAGCTGCCGGGGACGGACAGTGCAACCTGGTGCACGTGGCTGACGTCGCGCAGGCTGTACTGTGCGCAGTCCGCATTGCGCAGGCGGATGGTCAGAGTTTCAACCTTGCGATACCTGAGATCCTCAGCTGGAACGAATTCATGAGCCGCTTTGCCATTGCATTGGGCGCCGTGCCGGTGCGACGGCTGGGCGGACGCCGTCTGAAGATCGAAACCAGACTTCTGGCGCCGCCGCTGAAGATCATGGAGATCCTCGGCGGCAAACTGGGGCTGCGCGGCCTGCCGCCACCGATACCGCCGTCTCTGCTGCGACTCATGGCGCAGGACATCCGGCTCGATGCGCAGCGCGCGCAGAGCGAACTGGGCGTTCGCTTCACCGGTGTCGACCAGATGCTGACCGAGACGGCGCACTGGTATCGTCAACAGGTGGCTTCCCGGCAATGATCGAAGACGCACTTCAATACGATGCCGATCGCACGCTGACCGCCGATGTCTGCGTCATTGGCGCGGGCGCGGCCGGCATCACGCTCGCGCTGGAACTTGCCGGTCGCGGCGTCGACGTTCTGCTGGTGGAATCGGGCGGTCATAAGGCCGACGATCGCACGCAGCGCCTGTACGAAGGTGCCGTCGCCGATGAACGGATGCATAGCCCGCCGCATCGCTACCGTCAGCGCCGCTTCGGCGGCAGCACGACCATCTGGGGCGGACGCTGCATGCCCTTCGATGAGATCGATTTCGAATCGCGCCCTTATGTCGGGCATTCCGGCTGGCCTATCGATCGCGCTGCGCTGTTGCCCTTCTATGCGCGAGCGAATCAGCTGTGCGAGGCAGGCCGCTTCGAATATCGCGCCGGCGAGGCATTTCATCGACCGCTGCGCCCGGTCATCGATGGCTTCGACAGCCAGTATTTCACCATCGACGGCCTCGAGCGATTCAGCTGTCCGACCGACTTCGGTGCTCGCTACGAGCATCGACTGCGGGCTTCCCCTCGGGTGCGCGTGCTGATAAACGCCAATCTGACCGACATCCGCCTCAACGCGGCCGGTACTGCCGCCGATTCGCTGGTACTCAGGACCTTTGCCCAGCGCTGCATCACCGTGCGAGCGTCCCGAGTCGTGCTGGCCATGGGAGCCCTGGAGATCCCGCGAATGCTGCTGGCCAGCCGCAGCATCCAGTCGCACGGTATCGGCAACCAGCACGACAATGTCGGACGCTACTACATGTGCCATGTGGCCGGGACCATCGGGACGCTCATCCAGGACGGCAATGTCGACCGCGTCTGGCACGGCTATGACATTTCCGACGAAGGTATCTACTGTCGCAGGCGGTTACAGCTCACCGAGCAGACCCAGCGACGCCTGCAGCTCGGCAATTTTATCGGGCGTCTGCATCATCCGCGAATCACGGACCCTGCGCATCGAAGCGCCGTACTGTCGGCATTGCAGCTCGCGAAAGGAATGATCAGCTACGAGTATGGCAAGCGCCTGCATGGGGAGGAAAAACTCTCGGTGTCCAATTGGCTCGCGCACCTGCGTAATGTCGTCACAGGTCCGCACCAGGTAGTCGGATTCGGCTACCACATGTTGCGCGACCGATTTCTCGCAGCGCGTAAGTTCCCATCGATCATCGTGCGCTCGCCCGCAGGACGTTACAGCCTGGATTTCCACGGCGAGCAGGAGCCGCTCGCGAGCAGCCGGATCACGCTCGACAGCGCCTGCGACGAATTCGATACGCCACGCATGATGGTCGACTGGCGCTACAGCGACCTCGACGTGCGCACGGTGCGGGAGTCCGTGCGACTGTTTGCCGAGGACATCGCGCGCTGCAAGATCGGCCGGTTCGAATATGACCCGGGTTCGATCGAGTTTGAAATGACTCGCTATGGGGCCTACGGCGGCCACCATCTCGGAACCGCGCGGATGGGGGATGACCCGCGCACGAGCGTCGTCGATCGGAATTGCCGGGTGCACGATGTGCACAATCTGTACCTCGCCGGCGGCGCGGTATTTCCGACCTCGAGCCAGGCCAATCCCACGCTCACGATCGTGGCTCTCGCTGCCCGCCTGGCCGCACACCTTCAGGCGGAAGCTACCCGCGAACGAAGCAGCATCTCCACCACCCGGCCGGTTGCAGTGCCGACATGACGCCGGGGTGACGCCGTCAGCCAGATCCGGCGCGTCTATTCTTTCTCGGTCGCGCGCCTGATGCGCTGAAGCGTTCCGGCTACCTCGTCATCTGTTTTTTCCGAAGCGTGGCCCTTCTCGGCCAGCTCCGCGGCAGCCCGTGACTGGACGTCCTTCAGATCGTCCCGGGCCTTTTCGAGTTCATCTGGCATGGTGCACCTCCAGCCCAGAGCCTAGGCCTCGCGCGACCGGCAGACCTGTCGTCCATCAGGCCGGGCTGCTGTAGGCCCAGGGTGGTACAGGGTGATTCAGGCCGCCCCGCATGCAAATGTCTCCTGTCGATTCGAGCCGCGCCCTCCCTGGCGCCGCTGCGTGCGTTCCTGCACGGGCTGTGGGTGGATCCTGGCAGGTCGCTCGGTGCGGCTCTGTCAGGTTGGCGACTCAAGGGAGACAGGGAATCATTGGGTCGGGTGGGGCTCGAACCCACGACCAACGCCTTAAAAGGGCGCTGCTCTACCGACTGAGCTACCGACCCGTCGGTTTGGGCCGCGCATGATACCGAAAAGGTGGCCTCAGGCGTAGCGGGTGGGATCGGGGACGCCCGCGGCTTCGAAACCCTCGCGCCGCAGACGGCAGGAATCGCAGCGGCCGCAAGCGCGGCCCTGCTGGTCCGCCTGATAACACGAGACCGTCATCGAATAGTCCAGCCCCATCTGCGTGCCGGTGCGGACGATGTCGGCCTTGCTCATCGCGATCAGCGGCGCATGGATTCGAAACGTCGCGCCCTCGACGCCAGCCTTGGTCGCGACCGCGGCCAGCCGCTGGAATGCCTCGATGAACGCCGGGCGGCAATCCGGATAGCCGGAGTAATCGACCGCGTTGACGCCGACGACGATGTCGCGTGCCGCCAGCACCTCCGCCCATCCGAGCGCCAGGGACAGCAGCATCGTATTGCGCGCCGGCACATAGGTGACGGGGATGCCGGCACTGGGTTGCTCGGGCACCTCAATGCCTGGATCCGTCAGCGCCGAACCGCCGATGCCGGCGAGATCGACGTGCATCACGCGATGATCGCGGACCGACAGCGCCTGCGCGACGCGCCCGGCGGCCGCGATCTCCGCCAGATGCCGCTGCCCATAGGCCACGGTCAGCGCGTAACACGCATAGCCCTGGGCGTTCGCCCACGCGAGCGTCGTACTCGAGTCGAGGCCGCCGGACAGCAGCACGACAGCCCGTGGCCGTGAATCAGCGACCGGGTTCATTGCCCCATAGAATCTTGTGCAACTGCATCTGGAATCGCACCGGCAGCCGGTCCTCCAGGATCCATTCCGCCAGCTGTTTCGCCGGCAGTTGCTCGTGACTGGCGGACAGCAGCACCTGGCAGCGATCGGTGAGCTGCAACGCCGCGATCCGCTCGCGGCTCCATTCGTAGTCGGCCCGATCGCATAGCACGAACTTGATCTGCTCCTCGACGCGCAGCAGCGCAAGCTGATCGTAACGGTTGCGATGCGCTTCGCGCGAGCCGGGTGTTTTCACGTCGACCACCCGCACCACCCGTGGATCGACCGCCTCGATAGACATCGCGCCGCTGGTCTCGAGTGAAACCCGATAGCCGGCGTCGCACAGCGCGCGCAGCAGATCCAGACAGGCGCGCTGCGCGAGCGGCTCGCCGCCGGTCACACAGACATACCGGGCACCGAGACTATCGACCCGCTCGAGAATGGCTGGCAGCTCCCACCAGTCACCGCCGTGAAAGGCATAGGTTGTATCACAGTACTGGCAGCGCAAAGGGCAGCCCGTGAGCCGCACGAAGGTGGTGGGCCACCCTGCGGTATCGGCTTCGCCCTGCAGTGAGTGGAAGATCTCCGTCAGCTTGAGCCGGACGCTCAACCGATCCCTCTATCGCGCATCCGGCGGCAAATTGGCCAGACGCGATGTCGCAAGCTTGGCGGCATCGGTGCCGGGATAGCGCTGTACGACTTGTGTCAGCGTGAGACGCCCGTCGCTCAGATGCTGTTGATCGATCTGCGTCATGCCAAACTTCAGCAACGCATCCGGCACCTTGGACGACTTCGGATACTGATCTCCCACCGCCCGGAAGCTCGCGGCGGCATCGTCCAGATCACGCGTCACGTAATAGGCCTCGCCCATCCAGTACTGCGCGTTTCCCGCGAGCACGCTCTGCGGATACTGGCGCAGGAAATCCTTGAAGCGCGAAATGGCCGAGTCGTAGTCGTTATTCTTCAGCGCGTCGAACGCGCGGGTGTACGCTGCCTGATCGCCACCCGCGTCTGCGGGCCCCGCACCCGTGCTGCCACCGCCAGCTGCGCCGGTGCCGCCGCTTGCAGGCACGCCGGCCGGGCCGCCGGCGGCGCCTGGCCCGGCGTAAGAACCCGACGATGCCGAGGAGGCACTCTGAAGCGCGGTGATGCGTCGATCCAGATCGGCATACAGGTCACGCTGCTGCTTGCGCAGCTGTTCGTTGCTGTTCTGCAGTTCCTCGACCTGTCCGCGCAGATCGCGCAGTTGCTGCTCCAGGGTGTCGATGCGCGCCGACAGCTGCAGCAGACCCTGATTGTTGGCCGCCGATTGCTCGAGCCGATCCAGCCGCTGCTCGACATCCGTGAGTCGGTTGCTCGTTTCGGAGGCGACAGCACTCCCGGAACCTAGCAGGAAGCACGCCAGTATGGCTGCTGGCCTCAAGGGCAACAGGTGGATCGCGCGTGCCACGGCGTCAGTTCAGGTAGACGATGTTGGCGCGACGATTGCGGGACCATTCTTCTTCCGCATGTCCGGTGACCGCGGGACGCTCCTCTCCATAACTGACCGTCGTGATCTGGGACTCGCTGACACCCTGAAGCATCAGGGCTCGCCGCACGGCCTGAGCGCGCCGCTCGCCCAGTCCGATGTTGTACTCGCGCGATCCACGCTCGTCGGTATTACCTTCGACCCGGACGCGGCGGCTCGGATTCGCCGCCAGATAGCGAGCGTGGGCGGTGATCAGATCGTTGTACTCCGCCCGCACGTCACTGCTGTCGAAATCGAAGTAGATGGTGCGGTTCTTGAGCTGACCCTCCGAAGGTCCGGCGGCCTCGTCATTGCCTCCTACGGTGGTGCCGTTGCCATACGCGCTGGCATCATTGGCACCCGAGGTCGATGACTGGTCCATCGGGCTGCCGCTCGGCGCACTGGTCGTGGTCGCCTTCGGCTTCTTGCTGGCACAGCCTGCTCCCAGCGTCAGCGCAGCGGCCAGGACGACGACGATGAAAATATTCTTCTGCATGGTCTCCACTCCTGAATTCTTTATCACACCGGTTCGCGTCACACCTAACGTGTGAACGGACCCCACACCGGCTCACGCACCTCGCCCACGTCGGCCTTCAGCCGTTCGGTTACCTGGCCATCCACGGATACGATCTGCAGCGTACCCATCTCACCGTCGCGCCCTGCATAGATGATGGATGCGCCATTGGGTGCAAAGCTCGGCGACTCATCCAGGTTGCCACGGGTCAACACGCTCACGGTGCCGGAAGCCAGGTCCTGCACACCGATTCGATAGGCGCTGCCCTCGCGGGTCACGAAAGCAATACGTTTGCCATCGGGCGAGACGCGCGCGCGCGCGTTGTACGCCGATCCGAAGCTCACGCGCTCGACGCGCGTGTGCTGGGTGGGGTCGAGCCGGTAGATCTGCGGACCGCCGGCCCGATCGGAGGTGAAATAAATGCTGTGACCGTCGGGACTCCAGGCAGCCTCGGTATCCACACTGGGATCCTCGGTCAGTCGCGTCAGCCCCTGCGTCTGCAGATCGAGTAGCCAGATATCGAGATTGCCATTGCTGCCCGACAACGTCAGCGCCAGGTGCTTGCCATCGGGTGAGAACGCCGGCGCCCCGTTGACACCCGCGCGTGCCGATACCAGACGTCGCTCACCGGTGCGAATGGTCTGCACATAGATAGCCGAGACCTTGTTCTCGAACGAGACATAGGCCAGCCACTGGCCGTCCGGCGACCACGCAGGCGACATGATCGGCTGCATCGAATCGAGGATCACTTTAGGATTCTCGCCGTCGGCATCGGCGACGATCAGCTGGTAGTGCTGGGCGGGCGGCTGACCCTGTACGGAGATATAGGCAATGCGGGTCGCGAACGCGCCGCGCACACCCAGTATCTTCTCGTAGATGAAATCGCTGATCTGATGCGATGCATTGCGTACGCTGCCGGCGCTGGCGATGAAATGCTGGCCCGCCACGGTATCGCCGGTCTGCGCGTTGACTAGTTCGCATTGCACGTCGATCTGTCCCGCCGCGGCCGAACTGACCTTTCCAACCACGACGTAGTCATTGCCGGCCGCCTTCCACTCAGCGGCCTGGACCTCGTTGGCCTGCGACGGCATCGCGCGCATCGAGCCGCGCTGCATGGTCTTGAACCGGCCGCTGCCGTCCAGATCGTGTTGCACGACCGCGGCGACATCGAAGGGCCCTTCCGGCGGCGCACTGTGTGCAAACGGCACGATCGCGATCGGTATCGGATCGCTCACGCCCTTCGTGATCAGTATCTGCAGATCCGCATGGACAGGACCGGATGCGACGGCCAGCACCAGGACCCACAGGGCTACACCGAGGCTGAACGTGCGCTGAACGAATTGGGAGCATGCTTTATTCATCCGGCGCGAACGTAACATCGATGTTTGGATCAAACAATGCCGGATCGGCGGGCGCAGGCAACGGCGAGGCCCGGTAGGCCGCGGTCTCTACCGACTGACGGACCGAGTCGTCGCCATTGCACCCGGTGACGCTCACTTTGGTCACGACACCGCCAGGGACCTGGGTGATGTGCACGGTGCACTTGACCCCCGATCGGGCACTGGGCGGCCGTATCCATGCATGGTTGATGCGCGCAGTGATCAGCGATAGATACTCGGCGCGCGCCGGGCTCGCCTGCACTGCGTTCTCGTGTTCCTCCGCGGCCATCTGTGCCCGCAGATCCGCTTCGCGACGGGCGCGCTCCTGCTCGGCCTGCTGTTTGGCCTGCTCCTGTGCCTTGCGTGCGGCATCGGCCTTGTCGGCGGCAGCCTTATCAGCCGCAGCCTTCTCCGCCTCGGCCTTCGCGGCCGCCGCTTTCTCCGCTGCAGCCTTTTCCGCCGCGGCTTTCTCGCTGGCTGCCTTGTCGGAGGCGGCCTTCTGCGTGGCCGCCTTCTCGGCAGAAGCCCTGTCGGCGGCCGACTTATCGGCCGCCGCCTTGTCCGCCGCCGCTTTCTCGGCGGCCACCCTGGCCTGCTCCTCGCGCTGATGCTGCTCCGCCTGCTGTGCCGCGACCTGCTCGGCGGCGCGGCGCTGCTCTTCCGGCGTCGGCTGCGGCGGCTGCGGTTGCGGCTGTGCCGGCGCAGGCGGGGCCGGTGTCGGTGTCGGTGTCGGTGGGACGGGAGGCGACGGCATCGACCGGTTGTTGACCACCGTCCCCTCGATCGCGAGGCTCTGCGGGGTCGGCGTAGGCTGGCGATAACGGACCCATCCCCACACCAGCGCGCCCACGATCGCCAGATGGACCATGATCGACAGCGTGATCGACCAGACGCGGTCCGCCTTGCGCTCCATCATCGGGTCGCGGACTTTGGAGGCGGGTCGGTCTGGAAGCCGACCTTATGGGCACCGGCCTGTTGCAGGATCACCATGGCCTCGACGATGCGCCCATATCTGACGGCCTGATCGCCGTTGACCAGCACCACGCGATCGGGATTGCGTCGCAGAGCGGCCGTGGCATGGATCAGCGCGGTCTCATCGTCGATCGGTTCCCGCGGCGTCTTCTCGGTGTTCAGATAAAGACGGCCCTGCGCATCGACCGACAATACCAGCGGCGGCTGATTGGGCTGCACCGGTACCGCATCGGCGGCAGCCTTGGGTAAATCCACCTTGATGCCCTGGGTGAGCAGTGGCGCGGTGATCATGAAGATGATCAGCAGCACCAGCATGACGTCGATGTAGGGTACGACGTTGATCTCACCCATCAGCCTGCGCTTGCCCCTGCCAGCTGCCGGCATGCTCAGTTCCTCGGCCCGGCACCCGAATGCCCGGACGGACTCTTGCCGGCGTAACGCTGCAGAATCGTCGACAGTTCCTCCATGAAGGCATCGAAACGCAGTTCGAGCCGCCCCACCTGATCGGCGTAGCGATTGTAGGCAACGACCGCGGGAATCGCCGCGAACAGTCCGATCGCCGTCGTGACCAGCGCCTCGGAGATGCCCGGCGCCACCATCGCGAGCGTCGCCTGCTGCACATTGCCCAGGGAACTGAAGGCGCTCATGATTCCCCAGACGGTACCGAACAATCCGACGTAGGGACTGGTCGATCCGACGGTCGCGAGCGTCGCCAGGTTGTGCTCCAGCCGCTCCATCTCCTTCAACTGGGCTACCCGCATCGAGCGACGGGCACCCTCCAGCAGCATGTCCGCGGCGATGCCACCCTGCGCCCGTTGCCGCGCGAACTCGCGGAAGCCGAATTCGAAGATGCTCTCCATGCCACTGGCATTGCCGCGCTGTTCGATCGAGCGGTAGAGCGAACTCAGGTCGCCGCCCGACCAGAAACTGGCTTCGAAGCGCTCGGCGTCATGCTGCGCGCGCCGCACCACCATGCGCTTGCGAAAGATGATCGCCCAGGAGGTGAGCGACGCGGCCAGCAGGGTGCCGATCACGATCTGCACTACCAGACTCGCCTGCACGATCAGCCGGATTATCGATAAGTCTCCGCCTTCCATCGTTATCTACTCTCCCGCATCTTTCAGTTATCGCTCATCAGCGCTTCGACCACGACCGGCGGCAGCCTTCGCGGCCGAAAGGTCTTTGCATCCAGACACGCAACGCGCGCGGAACCGCTCAGCAACAGCTCACCCTCGACCCGATCGCGCCAGATCCGCTGCCCGAAGGCAATGCTGGCGCCGCCATCACGAGCCGCTTCGCAACTGATCCACAGCAGGTCGTCGAGCCGCGCCGGCAGACGATACCGGACCTGCAGATCGACCACCGTGAAGATCGCCCCCGCTTCGCGCTCGAGCGCCGCCTGCCAGATCCCACGGGCTCGCAGCCATTCGGTCCGTGCCCGCTCCATGAAACGCAGGTAGTTGGCATAGTAAACAATGCCGCCGGCGTCCGTGTCTTCCCAGTAGACACGCGCCTGCCACGCAAACACGCTCATGTCTCATCGCCGAACAGGGACAGATTCGCGGCCGCCCGCTCCGGAATCTTCAGCCCGAAATGCTGCCAGGCGGCGCGCATGGCAACGCGGCCACGGGCCGTTCGGGTCAGAAACCCCTGCTGGATCAGGAATGGCTCGATCACATCCTCCAGCGTGCCTCGCTCTTCACCGATCGCCGCCGAGAGGCTCTCGATGCCGACCGGACCGCCGTCGAACTTCTCGATGATGGTGCGCAGCAGTTTGTGATCGAGCGAGTCGAGCCCCTGCGGATCGATCTGCAGCAGATCGAGCGCGGCATGCGCGCAGGCTTCATCGATGTGTCCCGCGGCTTTGACCTGCGCATAGTCGCGCACCCGCCGCAGCAGACGGTTGGCGATGCGGGGCGTGCCGCGCGAGCGCTGCGCGATGCGGCGCGCACCGATGGCATCGATCTGCACCCCGAGAATGCCTGCCGAGCGCAGGACGATGCGTTCGATGTCGGCAACGCTGTAGAACTCCAGCCGCTGCACGATGCCGAAGCGGTCGCGCAGCGGCGACGTCAGAAGACCGGCGCGCGTGGTCGCGCCGACCAGCGTGAAAGGCGGCAGACTCAGCTTGATCGAACGCGCGGCGGGTCCCTCGCCGATCATGATGTCGAGCTGATAGTCCTCCATCGCGGGATAGAGGATTTCCTCCACCACCGGGCTCAGGCGGTGGATCTCATCGACGAACAGCAGGTCGCGCGGCTGCAGGTTGGTCAGGATGGCGGCGAGGTCACCCGGCTTCTCGAGCACCGGACCTGCGGTCTGGCGCAGATTGACGCCCAGTTCCGCCGCGATGATGTGAGCCAGCGTGGTCTTGCCCAGACCCGGTGGCCCGAAGATCAACACGTGATCGAGCGCCTCGGAGCGCATGCGCGCCGCATCGATGAAGATCGACAGCTGCGCCTTGACCGGCTCCTGTCCGACGTAGTCGTTCAGCGCCCGCGGCCGGATCGCGCGGTCGACAATCTCCTCGCCGCCCGCGGCCGCCGCGCCCAGCAAACGTTCATCCGGCTCGTTCATGAGCGTGCGGCGCCCTGCAGTGACCGGCGGATCAGTTCTTCGGTGCTCAGCTTCTCGTCGGCGCCGACGACCGCTTTCAACAGCCGCGTAGCCTCGGCAGGTTTGTAGCCGAAGAATGCCACCAGTGCGCTGTACGCTTCACTCTCGGGACCGGCAGTCGGTACCTGCAGCGCAGCGCCGGTCGGTACGGCCGCCTCTTCCTTGTCGATGCGATCGCGCATCTCGATGATCAGCCGCTCGGCCGTCTTGCGGCCGACACCCGGGATTCGGGTCAGCATCGCCGCATCCTCGCTGCGTATCACCTGCGCGAACGAGGCGGCGCTCACGCCCGAGAGGATCGCCAGCGCGATGCGCGGGCCGACACCCGACACCTTGAGCAGATTGCGAAACAGCGTACGCTCGGCGGTCGTGCCGAATCCGTACAGAACATGCGCATCCTCGCGCACGTGCAGATGGGTCAGCAGCCGGGTGCGCTCGCCCAGATGCGGCAGCACCGTGAAGGTCGACATCGGCGCCTCGAGCTCGTAGCCGACGCCGTTCACCTCCAGCAGCAGGTGCGGGGGTGTGGCCGATGCCAGGATGCCGGAGAGCGAACCGATCATGGTGCAGTCATCGGGCGCTGAGCGCGCCCAGTCGACGCGTCTGCGAATGACACAGGGCCACCGCCAGTGCGTCCGCGGCATCGGCACCCAGCTGCATTTCCAGTACCAGCAGGGTACGCACCATCTGCGCGACCTGCGGCTTGGCCGCCGCGCCGTAACCGGTAACCGCCGACTTGATGGCTCGTGGCGCGTACTCGTGCACGCTCGCACCGAGCGACGCGGCGGCGCACAGCGCCACGCCACGGGCCTGCCCCAGTTTCAGGGCGCTATCCGGATTGCGGTGAACGAACACCCGCTCGATGGCGACCATGTCCGGGCGATGCTCCGCCACCAGTTCGCTGATGGCGCTGTAGATGCGCTGCAGCCGCAGCACCATGTCTTGTCCGGCAACATCGATGCAGCCACTGGCGACATGTCGTTCGCCGCGCCCGTGGCAGTCGATCACACCATAGCCGGTACGCTGCGACCCTGGATCCAGACCGAGCACCCGACAGTCCTGCGCGGTCAGCCGTATCGGCGCGCAGGCCGCTTCGGCAACCGACTCCGATGGCTGAAAATTGCGCCAGGCCCTCCCTGCGTATCGTCCCACGCCGGTCCGGCCTTCAGCTGCGCTTGCTGTCATCGTCCATACCATCAATGATAGCCCGAAGGGATCGCCGACAGCATGGAAACCGCCACTCAGGAAGCACCGGAAATCGCCGCGCAGCTCGCCAGCGCGCGCACCGCACTGCTGGAATCCGGCGCGGATCCCGTCCTGCTCGAGCAGGGCATGGATGCGGCTCGAACGGTCGCGGCACTGACGCTGGACGCGGATCTGTCGGTGGCGACACTGCTGCACGAGGCGCGCAAGGCCGGCCTGCCCCGTGACGACCGGCAGATCGAACTACGTCTGGGCAGCCAGCGAGCGCGCCTGGCCGCCGAACTCGAACGCCTGGGCGATCTGCATCTGCCGACCGGCTGGTCGGCAGATCGTCCACTCACGGCCCAGCAGTCCGAAGTGCTGCGCAAGATGCTGCTGGCGGTTGCTTCCGATCCGCGCCTGGTGGTCGCGCGCCTGGCCGAACAGCTGGTGCAGCTGCGGCAGGCACGGACATTGCCCCCCGAACAGCAGCAACGGCTCGCGAGCGAGACCCGCGAAGTGCTGGCGCCGCTCGCCAGCCGGCTCGGGGTCTGGAATCTGAAATGGGAGCTCGAGGATCTGGCTTTCCGCTACCTCGAGCCCGAGAACTACCATCAGATCGCGCGCGCACTCGCGGAGCGTCGTGTCGACCGCGAGCGCTATATCGTCGAGGTCTGCGCGCTGCTGCGTCGCGAACTCGGGCAGGCAGGCGTGACGGCGGTTTCGGTCTATGGTAGGCCGAAGCATATCTTCAGCATTGCGCGCAAGATGCAGCGCAAGCATATCGCGTTCGACCAGCTGTACGACGTGCGCGCCGTGCGGATCGTGGTCGACAGCATCGCCGACTGCTATGCGGCCTTAGGTACCGTTCACGGGCTGTGGACCTATATTCCGGGCGAATTCGACGACTACATCGCGACGCCGAAGGACAACAACT
>DATBAM010000044.1:0-94190 GCA_036271535.1 Steroidobacteraceae bacterium
AGTTGGTGCAAGCTAACAACTATAATTACCCCTACATATCCGCCAGCGTCCCAACCTCAGATAAGCATCCGACTGATTTTCATGTCGATGGCCTACTACGCATGCGGTACAGTATTACACCTATTTGTTTGATTGGAGTTAAGTGGAATGCCCAAAGCAAAGAAAGCACGATGGAAGAGAGTTCTCTGGACGGCAGCCGATGTTCGCCTGCTCAAATCGCAGGCTCGTCGCCAGCCGGTAGCAAAGATCGCGAAGCAGCTGCGCCGTTCAGAAGCCGCCGTGCGCTATAAGGCCACCACGCTGAAGATCTCGCTGGCCCTCCGGAACCGGTAAGTCTCGCCGTTTCGAGGCCGAACCCGCAGGCGAGTCCGTAAACGACGATATGCGTCGATCCGACGGGATCGTCTGCCAATTCAACCAATTGCGCATGCGGGGCCTGGTGCACCAGGCCCCCGTACTCTCCGGCGCCGAACGCCGGGGGTCTGCGGTACGGTCGTGTCCTAGAACTGCTCGTCGGACAGGTCGAGGATGGCATCGGCTCCCTGGACCACCGCGGTGGACAAGGCAGATGCTTTCGGCAGGATGTTGTCGGCGTAAAATCGAGCCGTCAGTATTTTCGCCTCGAACCATTGATTGTCACCGTCGCGCGCCTGCAGATGGCGCTCGGCGGCCAGGGCACCGCGGGTCAGCTGCCAGCCACCGGCGACGATCCCGAAGAGGTTCAACAGGGGCGAAGCGCCGCTCAGCGCGACTTTCACGTCCTCCCGCCCCCGCGATACAACAAAACGCACCGCTGCGTCCAGCGCTTCGATGCCCCGTCCGAGCGACTGCGCCAGCGCGACCACGTGCGCGTTTTTGGAGCCTGCGGCCTCACGCTGGAGCTTGCTCATCGTTGCAATGAGCTCGGTCGCGGCGCCGCCGCCGTCGCGCAGAATCTTGCGACCGACCAGATCGTTGGCCTGGATGCCGGTCGTGCCTTCGTAGATCGAGCTGATGCGCGTATCGCGCAGGTGCTGCGCGGCACCGGTTTCCTCGATGAAGCCCATCCCACCGTGAACCTGTAAGCCGAGCGAGGTGAGTTCGTTCGAGGACTCGGTGGACCATCCCTTCACGACGGGAATCAGCAGCGACATGAGTGCCTGGGCTTGCCGTTGCGCGGCGCTGTCCGGATTGAGTCGCGCGTGATCGCTGGCCTCGGCGACGACGGCCGCCAGCGCCCGCATCGCCTCGATGGTGGACTTCATCGTCAACAGCATGCGCCGCACGTCCGGATGACGGATGATGGCGACGCTCTCGCCGCCCTTGACCCCGGCTTCTGCGCCCTGCTTTCGATCGCGCGCATAGCTGAGCGCGCGCTGAAATGCCCGCTCTGCCAGCCCCAGTCCCTGGATGCCGACAGCAAACCGCGCAAGATTCATCATGATAAACATGTATTCCAGGCCGCGGTTCTCGTCTCCTACCAGCCATCCCACCGCACCATTGCCATCGCCCGCCTTGTCGGTGCCGTATTGCATGACACAGGTCGGACTGGCATGGATGCCCATCTTGTGCTCGAGCGATAGCGCCCGCAGATCATTGGGCGCGCCGATGCTGCCGTCATCGCGCAAGAGCAACTTCGGAACCAGGAACAAAGAGATACCCTTGACGCCGGCGGGCGCCGACGGGGTACGAGCCAGCACCATGTGAATGACGTTTTCCGTCAGATCGTGGTCGCCGTAGGTAATGAAGATCTTTTGCCCGTTGAGCCGATAGCTGCCGTCCGGCTGAGGCACTGCGCGCGTCTTGATGGCGGCCAGGTCGGAGCCCGCCTGAGCCTCGGTCAGATTCATCGTTCCGGTCCAGCGGCCGGAGACGAGATTGGGCAGGTAGCGCTGCTTGAGCTCCTCGGTGGCGGCCAGGTGGATCGCCTCGATGGCCGAGCGCGTGAGCATCGGACACAATGTGAAAGCCGCATTGGCTGCGTGCCACATCTCCTCGACACTGGCGGCGACGATGGCGGGCAGTCCGTGTCCGCCAATCTCCGCGGGTACGGCCAGTGCATTCCAGCCATCGTCCGAATAGCGCTGGTAGGCGCCGCGCCAACCTTCCGGCGTGCGCACCTTGCCGTCCTGCAACTTCGAACCGGTCCGATCGCCGACCACGTTGAGCGGCGAGAGTACATTGGTCGCAAACGCGGACGCCTCTTCCAGCACGGAGAACAGCGTATCGGCCTCGACGCTCTCGTAGCCCGGCAGCGCGCGCAGCCGGTTCAGGTCGACGAGCTCGCGCAACACGAACTGCATGTCTTTCAGAGGGGCGGAATAGTCGGTCATTCGTCAGATACCATGAGTTGAGAGGTTGGCAGATCCTTCAGCCGCGCGACGGCGGCACGACAGATCGCAAGTCGCCGCGACTCGCTGGCCGCGAGCCATTCGCCGACTTCGCCGGCGGTACGCCCGCAGCCGAGGCAGACTTTAGCGGTATTCAGGCGACAGATCCCGATGCAGGGAGACTGCACGGTCTGCCTCAGATCCTCTGTCGCCATTGCGCCGCGTGCCGCTTTCCGCTGTGTTTACCGGGGCGTAAGATGTTAGCAGATGGCCTCTCGCACCGCCGCCCTGCGCGGCAAATCCAGACATAATCCAAAGACTCCCGCGGCCTCCTCGTGGCGTCGCCGGCAAGGGGCGGAAGCTCGCGACAGCAAGCGCGATGCCGTCATTCTCGCCGCGGCCCGCGCCTTCAATCGCAACGGCTACCACAACACGTCGCTGGACGACGTGGCGACCGGGCTCAACGTCACCAAGCCCACCCTGTACTACTATGTCCGCAGCAAGGAACAGCTGCTGTTCGAGTGCTTCCGGACCGGCCTCGAGCCGATTCGTGCGGCGCTGGCCGAGGCGCTGGCCGACCGGCGCGATTCAGGCAGGACGGCGCGCGATCGGCTGACGTTCGTCCTGCTGCGTTATGCGCAAGCCATCGCGTCGGACTTCGGCTGGTGCATGGTGCGCGCCGAAGACCTCAATCTGAGCGGCGAGCTGCAGACCCATGTCCGGGAACTCAAATCAGAGATCGACCAGGGAATCCGCCGGTTGCTGCGGGATGGCGTCGCCGAAGGGTCGATCGCCGCCTGCGATCCCAAGATGACCGCCTTCGCGCTGGCCGGCGCCCTCAACTGGATCGCGCACTGGTATCGCCAGGACGAAGGGCTGCGCCCGGCGGATATCGCCCGCACCTTCGTCGACATCTTCGAGCGCGGGCTCGCGCCGCGCGCCGGCTGACGCCAGGAGGCTGTCTGAGCAGCCTGCTAGACCCCGCGCCGGAACTGTCCGCCAACCTCGTACAGCGCATGCGAGATCTGCCCCAGTGAGCTGACCTTGACCGCTTCGAGCAACTGCTCGAACACATTGCCCCCGTTCGAAGCAGCCTGTTGCAGCGTATTCAGCGCCGCCGGGGTCCGCTCGGCGTGACGCGCCTGGAAGCCCTTCACGGCCTGTACCTGATCCTGCTTCTCCTGCTCCGTCGAGCGGATCAGTTCGGTCCTCGCATGCTCCTGCTCGTTGGAACTGTCCGGCAGATAGGTGTTGACACCGATCAGCGGCAGACTGCCGTCGTGCTTGCGGGTTTCGTAGTACAGGCTCTCTTCCTGGATCTTGCCGCGCTGGTACATCGTCTCCATGGCGCCGAGCACACCGCCGCGCTCGGACAACGAGTCGAACTCCTTGTAGACCGCCTCTTCCACCAGATCGGTCAGATATTCCAGGGCGAACGAGCCAGACCAGGGATTCTGATTCGTGTTGAGTCCAAGCTCACGATTGATGATGAGCTGAATGGCGACTGCGCGCCGCACGCTCTCCTCGGTAGGGGTGGTCAGAGCCTCGTCATAGGCATTGGTGTGAAGCGAATTGCAGTTGTCGAACAGCGCATACAACGCCTGCAGCGTCGTGCGTATATCGTTGAACTGGATTTCCTGTGCGTGCAGCGAACGGCCCGACGTCTGGATGTGATATTTGAGCATCTGGCTGCGTGCATCACCGCGATAGCGGTCGCGCATCGCCCGGGCCCAGATGCGGCGCGCGACGCGGCCGATCACGGCGTACTCGGCATCCATGCCGTTCGAGAAGAAGAACGATAGATTGGGCGCGAATTCGTCGATCTTCATGCCGCGAGCGAGATAATACTCGACGATGGTGAAGCCGTTCGACAGCGTGAAGGCGAGCTGCGAGATCGGATTCGCGCCAGCTTCGGCAATGTGATAGCCGGATATCGAAACGGAGTAGAAATTGCGCACACCGTGCTGGATGAAGTACTGCTGAATGTCCCCCATCATGCGCATGGCGAATTCGGTCGAGAAAATGCAGGTGTTCTGCGCCTGATCCTCCTTGAGGATGTCGGCCTGCACGGTTCCGCGGACCTGCGACAGCGCGCGGGCACGGATCGACTGGTACTCCGCCGCGGTCAGCACGCCCGACGCGGCCAGGTCCTCGCCGGTCACTCCCAGCAACGCGAGGCCGCTGCCGTCGTGCCCCTGCGGCAGCTCGCCCTTGTAGCTGGGAGGTGTGAGCCCGCGGGCGCGCTGATCCGTCTGCAGCCGCTCGATGGCGGCCTGCGCCCGATCCCATCGTCCTTCCTTCTTCAGGAACCGCTCGACCTGTTGATCGATCGCGGTATTCATGAACATCGCCAGCAGCATCGGCGCCGGCCCGTTGATGGTCATCGACACCGAGGTGGTCGGGCTGCACAGATCGAAGCCGGAGTAGAGCTTCTTCATATCGTCGAGCGATGCGATCGATACGCCCGAGTTGCCGGTGCGGCCATAGACGTCGGGCCGGGTGTCCGGATCCTCACCGTAAAGGGTAGTCGAGTCGAACGCGGTCGACAGACGCGTGGCCGCCTGCCCGCGCGCCAGATAGTGGAAGCGGCGATTGGTACGCTCAGGACCACCCTCGCCCGCGAACATGCGGATGGGATCCTCGGCCTCGCGGCGATACGGATACACACCAGCGGTATAAGGATAGCTGCCGGGCAGGTTCTCGCTGCCGAGGAAATGCAGCAATTCGCCCCAGTCCTGCAGGCGCGGTACCGCCAGCTTCGGCACCTGCAGATGACTCAGCGTCTCGGTGTAGTTCTCGCCGGTGAGTATCTTGTCGCGCACCTTGAACTGATATTGCGGCGCCGTGGCTTCTTGCGAGCGGGCCGGCCACGACTTCAGCAGGCCCACGGCCTGCGGGCCCATATGGGTCAACGCTTCGTTGTAGCCGCGGCGCAATGCCACCCGCGTGGCGTCGGCGCCTACATCGGCCAGCTGAGCATCGGCATAGGCTTCGAGCGGCGCGGGCAACGGTGCATCGCGCAGGCTCTTGAGCGATTCGTAGTAGGCGTAGGCCTGGCGCGCGGCGACGACGGCCTCGGCCAGCTGCTCGCGTGCACGGCGACCGCCCTCGGCGATCTCGGACAGATAACGGCTGCGCGGAGCCGGGATCAGTGGATCGCGCGACTTGAACTCGACCGAGCCGATCTCGACCGGCTTGTCGTCGTGTCTGAGCCAGCCGTGACGGCCGACCGATTTTAGCTCGAGGCTCTGCAGCAGTGCGCCGAACAGTCGGTTGACCCCGGGATCGTTGAAACGGCTGGCGATGGTCGGGTAGACGGGAACGTCCGCGTCTTTCAACGTTGCACTGCGTTGCGCGTGATTGCGGCGCCACTGCTTGCGCACATCGCGCAACGCGTCCTCGGCACCGCGCTTCTCGAACTTGTTGAGCACGATCAGCTCGGCGAAGTCCAGCATGTCGATCTTCTCGAGCTGGCTGGCCGCCCCGTACTCGCTGGTCATCACATACAACGGCACATCGACCAGGTCGACGATCTCGGTGTCGCTCTGACCGATGCCGGCGGTCTCCACCAGGACCAGATCGAAACCCACGTACGCATATAGATCGATGACCTCGCGCAGTACCTCGGCAGTCGCCAGATTCTCGCGTCGGGTCGCCAGCGAGCGCATGAAGATATTGCTGGCCGCCAGCGCGTTCATGCGAATGCGATCGCCAAGCAGCGCACCGCCGCTGCGTCGGCGCGTCGGATCGATCGCGACCAGCGCGATCTGCCGGTCCGGGAACGCACGCACGAACCGCTGCAGCAGTTCGTCGGTCAGCGAGCTCTTGCCGGCGCCACCGGTGCCGGTAATACCTATCACCGGTACCGAGCGTTTGCCGTGATTCTTTGCCAATGCCTGCCGCAGCAGCTCCGCGCCGCGGCCCTCGCTCTCCAGCGCAGTGATGCTGCGCGCGATCTGGGCATGGTCGCGCGGGTTCAGCGGACCAAACTCATATTCCGCTCGCCGCGCCGCGCGTACGCGCGCGAACACATCATCGATCATGCCGTGCAGCCCGAGCTTGCGGCCGTCCTCCGGCGTGTAGATCTTCTCCACTCCGTAGCGCTCCAGCGCCGCCTGCTCGTCGGGCGAGATCGTGCCGCCGCCACCCACGATCACCCGGATGTGGCTGGCGTTGAGCTCACGCAGCATGTCGACCATATAGGCGAAATACTCGTTGTGGCCGCCCTGATAGCTCGACACCGCGATGCCGTCGGCGTCCTCCTGGATTGCAGCACGCACGATGTCCGCGACGCTGCGGTTGTGGCCCAGATGAACGACTTCCGCGCCGTGAGACTGCAGCAGGCGCCGGATCATGTTGATAGCCGCGTCGTGACCGTCGAACAGCGAGGCGGCACTGATGAAGCGCAGGGGCCGGGCATCTCCCGGCTGTGCCGCAGCCTCGCCCTGATGTGCCGCGATGGATGGCTTAGCGCTCATGGATCAGGACCCCCTGCGTCGCAACATGTTACCGGTGCGTAAGAAGTTACCGGCGGATCATACACCAGCCGGGGCGCAGTCGCAGGTCCTCGGCGCTAGTGGTAGGTCGCGCTCAGCATCAGGAAGCCGCTGCGGCCTGGCTCAGGCTCGAAGAAGCGGGTGCTGGTCTCGTTGACGATCACCGAGCCGACATAAGCGCGGTTGGCTAGATTGTCCACCCGGAACGACTCGTGCAGCTGCCAGTGACGCAGATCCTGCGTAAGACCGGCATGCAGGTTGAACAGCCAATACCCACCGGCCGAATAGGTATTGAGGTCGTTGGCATAAATCTGGGCGTGATTGATGGCTTCCACGGTCACCGAGAACCCGGCTGGCCTGAACCGCCAGGTAAGGTTCGAATACAGGGTACTGGCCGGCACCGCCGGAATCCGGTTACCGGCCGCCACCGTGCTCTGTACGCACGGCAGCGTACTGCAGCCGCGATAGGACTGCATCACGACGGCCTGCAAGTAGGTATAGGCCAGCGCGGTGCTGAAGCCGGCGCCCAGGTCGGCGGCCACTTCGGCCTCTGCGCCGCGTCGCCGCGACTCGGGGATGTTCTCGTATACCGAACGGCCGCCGGCGTTGGATTGGACTGCGACCTCATTGACCGTGTGGATGTAGAAACCATCGACGCTTGCGCGTACCGGCGCCGACGGTGTCGACTTGATCCCTATTTCATAGTTGTCGCTGCGGGCAGGACGCAGCAGCAGATTCAGTCCCGGCAGAGAACCGTTGGTCGATCGGTACGCCAGCTCATCCAGGGTCGGCGTCTCGAAGCCGCGGCCGTAGGATCCATATAGATTGAACAGCGAACTGGCCTTGAACGTGGCGCCTGCCACCGGATTTATATTGTTGTAGCGCGCGCCGCTCTCGTTCGATCCCGGTGCGAGATAGTGATCGGTCGAATTCACCGCGACCACGCTGTTGCGAACCCCGGCATCGAGCCGCAGGCGCGGTAGAGGATCCCACTGGAATTGTAGGTATTCGTCCAGATCGAACACACGATTGGTGAGATCGGCGCGCTGCGCGCCCTGCACACCCAGCACGGTTCCGATATAGTTCAGATAGCCCCGACGGCTCTCCTCCAGGCTGTCCCAGGCGACGCCAACCGTGGTCTGCAACGGCGTGCCGGCAATACGGTGCTGATCGGTCAGATGGACATCGGTGCCCCAATAGCCATGCCAAAGACCGATGACGCCACCGGGACTGGTAGCGATGGCCTCGGTCGTCGTCGGAATGGCCTGAAACTGAGAAGTCATCCGCACGCCGCCGTAGGTCGTCGCACTCAAGCGGTCGGCCTCGCTCAACGTGCGTTCATAGTCGACACCGAACTGCTGCTGCTGCACCGATTTGCGCGTGTTATAGGCGATCGAGTTGATGCCCGCCTGCTGGCGGTTGCCGGCCAGCTGCGCCGCGGTCAGGCCGAGCGGATCCTGCGAGGTCGGCGCATCGATAGCGTTGGCGACGAAGGTCAGCGTCGACTGCGAATCGGGCTGGAAGCTGGCCTTCAGATTCGCGAGATTGCGTTCCGCCGCGCTGTGCGCGCGGAAGCCGTCCGTCGAAAAATGTACCGCGTCCACCACCAGGTTGAGCCCGTTCGACGCGCCGATCATCTCCTGCAACGCATAGCGCTGGGTGTCGAAGCGCCCATATTCCACACTGGCCTTTGCGCGTTCCCCGGGGGGAGCATCCTGCGTGAAGATCGAGATCACGCCGCCGGAAGAATTGCCGTAGAGCGCGGAGAACGGTCCGCGCAGAACCTCGATCCGCTGCGCGGATCCAAGATCGAAATTCGAATATTGGCCCTGCCCGTCGGGCATAGTGCCCGGAATGCCGTCGGCATAGAGCCGCACACCGCGCACACCGAAACTCGATCGTGCGCCGAACCCGCGCACCGATATCTGCAGGTCCTGCGCATAGTTCTGCCGGTTCTCGGCCACGACGCCTGGCACCGCGACCAGCGATTCGGACAGGTTCACCTGCAGCTGTCCGTCGCGGATCTGCTGCTGTCCGATGCTGTCGATCGACGCCGGCAGCTCGGCACTCGACTGTGCCACGCGGGTCGCCGACACCACGATCGGGTTCAGATCGACCACGCCGTCGGCCATCGCCGCCGCGCTCATCAGCACCAGCGCGATACCGCACGCCGGCCCCTCTGCGATCGATCGGCGCAAACAGCAGTCCTTTCTAAGTCAGTAAACCACTACGCTGCGAATCGACTCGCCGGCGTGCATCAGATCGAAAGCGTCGTTGATACGTTCGAGCGGCAGTTGATGCGTGATCAACGGATCGATCGCGATCTTGCCGTCCATATACCAGTCGACGATCTTCGGCACATCGGTACGACCTCGCGCGCCGCCGAACGCCGATCCCTTCCAGACTCTTCCTGTCACGAGCTGGAACGGCCGGGTCTGGATCTCCTGACCCGCGCCGGCGACGCCGATGATAACCGATACACCCCAGCCTCGATGGCAGCACTCCAGCGCCTGGCGCATCAACTGAACGTTGCCGACACACTCGAAACTGTAGTCGGCCCCGCCATCGGTAAGTGCCACCAGATGCGGCACCAGTTCGGCCCCGGCCTCGCGGGCGTCGACGAAGTCGGTCATGCCGAATCGTTCGGCCAGCGCGCGGCGTTTCGGGTTGATGTCGACGCCGATGATGCGGTTTGCACCGACCAGCTTCGCGCCCTGGATGACGTTGAGACCTATGCCGCCCAGACCAAACACCACTACGTTCGCGCCGGGCTCGACTCTGGCTGTATTGATGACGGCGCCGATGCCGGTGGTCACGCCGCATCCGATGTAGCAAACCTTGTCGAATGGCGCATCCTCGCGGATCTTCGCGACCGCGATCTCCGGCAGTACGGTGAAATTGGAGAAGGTCGAACAACCCATGTAGTGATGTACCTTCTGGCCACCGATCGAGAAGCGGCTGGTACCGTCCGGCATCACGCCCTGCCCCTGGGTGCTGCGGATCGCCGTGCATAGATTGGTCTTACGCGACAGACAGCTCTTGCACTGACGACATTCCGGCGTATAGAGCGGGATCACGTGATCGCCCTTGCGCACGCTGCTGACGCCAGGCCCCACGTCGACCACGATGCCGGCGCCCTCGTGACCGAACACGGCCGGGAACAAGCCTTCAGGATCCGCACCCGAACGGGTGAATTCGTCGGTATGGCAGACACCGGTCGCCTTCAGTTCCACCAGGACCTCGCCCGCCTTCGGTCCCTCGAGGTCCAGCGTGGCGACTTCGAGCGGTTTTCCCGGTGCATAGGCGATGGCAGCGCGAGTCTTCATGGCGAAGTAGCCCCCCTCGAGTAACGGTCGATAGCGATCGGCTTGAGTCTAACGGGTGTCGTGATCAGCCGCTGTTGCGTAGCGCGGTCGCGATCGCGTTGATCGACAGCTGCAAGCCCTCGCGTACGCGTGGATCGTCTTCACCGGCGCGATGGCGCTTGAGCAGTTCGACCTGCAGCGAGTTCAGCGGTTCTACGTAGGGCAGACGCAGCCGCACAGAGGCATCCAGCGCCGGATGCTTCTCCAGCAACCGTGACTGGGACGTGATCGCCAGTAACGCATCGTGCGTCTGCGCCCAGGCGGTACGGATGCGTTCGAACACCTGCGCGCCCAATGTCTGATCCTGTACCAGCGCGGCGTAACGCGCAGCGATGCGCATGTCGGACTTGGACAGCACCATCTCCAGGTTGTCGAGCGTCGCCCGGAAGAAGGGCCACACGTTCACCATTTCCCGAAGCAACGCCTTGTCTTCGAAGCCGGCCAGCGCCTGGCCTACCCCGTACCACCCGGGCAGCATGACCCGCGCCTGTGCCCAGCTGAAAACCCAGGGTATCGCACGCAGATCCTCGATCCGCTCCGAGTTGGTACGCGACGCGGGTCGCGAACCTATCTTCAGTTCGGCGATCTCGCGCAGCGGCGTCATCTGCCTGAAGACCGTGGAAAAGCCGGCGGTCTCGTACACCAGTTCGCGATAGCCACGAAACGCCGCGCCCGACAAAGCAGCCATCGTGGAGGCGAAGCGCTCGCGCAGCGCATTCGGGACACTGACATCCTCCAGCGATGCCAGCAGCGTTGCCGACGTGATCGATTCGAGACTGGTCGAGGCATTCTCGCGCGTGCCGTACTTGGCAGCGATGACCTCACCCTGTTCGGTGATCCGGATCCGTCCTCGCACCGTACCGTGGGGCTGCGCGCGAATGGCCGCGAACGACGAGCCGCCCCCGCGTCCGACCGCGCCTCCCCGGCCGTGGAAGACCTGCATCCCGGTGCCGCACTCCTCGAACACCTTTGCCAGCGTCCGCGTGGCTTCGTGCAGACTCCATACCGAGGTCAGATAGCCGCCATCCTTGTTGGAATCGGAGTATCCGACCATGACTTCCTGATAGCCGCGGCGACGCGTGACCGCAGACACTTCGGGCAACGACAGCCATGCGCGCATGACGCCCGGGGAATTCTCCAGATCACCGATGGTCTCGAACAGCGGTACGGCCATGATCGCCGCGCTCACGTTCGCTCCCTGCGCGCGGTAGAGCCCAGCCTCCTTCAACAGCACGTTCACTTCCAGCAGATCGGACACGCTGTCGCATTTCGAGATGATGTAAGTCGTAATGCAGTCCGGTCCATACAGTTCGTGCGCCCGGGCCGCGGCGCGCACGATGGCCAGCTCCGACATGGTTTCCGCACTGTAGCTGGCATAGGGACTGGCCAGCAGCCGGGCACTGTTGAGTTCGCGCCGCAGCAGCTCGACACGGGCGTCTTCCTTCAACGCGCCATAGTTGTCCTCGACGCCTGCGACTTTCAGCAACTCCGCTACCACCCGTGCGTGGACGTCGGAGTTCTGTCGCAGGTCGAGCGTTGCCAGGTGGAAGCCGAATGTTTCGACCGCGCGGATCAGGCGGGTCAGCGCGCCACCTCGACCCAGTGCGCCACCCGCCCTGGCGAGCAGCGACTGTTCGAGCGCCACCAGGTCCTGACGCAAGCCCCGAACGTCGGCGTAGGGCTCGGCGGCCACCGATGCCGCCCGCGCCGGCGCACGGCCGGTCAGCTTCTGGTAGGTCGCCGCGAGCCTGGCATAGATGCCGGTGATGGCGCGGCGGTAGGGTTCGTCACTGCGTGCAGGATTTTCATCGCCGCTGCGGTCGGCCAGCGTGACTACCGCCCCGCTGATCTGCGCCAGCTCGCTAGAGATGGACAGTTCTGCACCAAGAGAATGCAGCTGCGCCAGATAGTCCGCGAGGACGGTCTGAGAGGCGCGGCCCAATGCCAGGAACAACGAGTCGGCGGTTACATGAGGATTGCCGTCCCGGTCGCCGCCGATCCAGCTCCCCAGCCGCAGAAAGCTGTTCGGCCGGCCGCCCAGGACGCGTTCGAAGCGCGCATAGAGCGCTGGCATGGCGGGCAGGAAAACCTCGCGCATGTAGGCCAGCGCGGTGTCCACTTCGTCCGCCACATACAGACGCTCACGCCGCAGGGCGCGCGTCTGCCACAGCAGCGCGATCTGTCGGATGATGGACGCTTCGATCACTTCACCGTCGGGCGTCTCCAGACGGCCGGCATCGCGCTGCCTCATCAGCGCCGCGATCCGGTTGCGGTGATCGAGCATGCTCTTGCGCATCACTTCGGTCGGATGCGCGGTCAGGACCGGTACGATGCGGGCATGCGACAGCAATGACGCAACCTGCTCCGTCGTCACGCCTTCGGCTTTCAGGCGCGTCAGCGTCGCCGCTATGTCGCCTTCGTGCTCCGCCTGATGGGTCTGTCGGTCTTCTGCCAGATTGGCCAGCATCGAGAACAGCATGAAGCTGCGCACGAATGCCACCGTGTCGTCGAGGCTGAGCGCCTCGAGCCCGGGCTCGATATTGCGTCCGTCCGTGACACCGCGATAACGATCTACCGAAGCCGCACGGATCGACTCGATCCGACCGAACAGAGCTTCACCGCCGTATTCGCGTATGACATCCCCGAGTAGCTTGCCTAGTAACCTGACATCGGAGTTCTGCGCGATCGCGACGGTGGCCTGTGTCATGTATCCTTTTTAGCGAGCCGCATCCAGGTTTCGACGACGGTATCGGGGTTCAGCGAAATCGACTCGATCCCCTGATCAAGCAACCATTGTGCCAGGTCGGGGTGATCGGACGGCCCCTGGCCGCAGATGCCTATGTATTTGTTGGCCTTACGGCAGGCCTTGATCGCCATCGACATCATCGCCTTGACCGCCGCATCGCGTTCGTCGAACAGATGCGCGACCACGCCCGAGTCACGGTCGAGACCGAGCGTCAGCTGAGTCATGTCGTTCGAGCCGATCGACATGCCATCGAAATATTCGAGGAACTCGTCGGCCAGCACCGCATTGCTCGGCAGTTCGCACATCATGATCAGCTTGATGCCCTTGGGTCCGCGCTTCAGCCCGTTTTTGGCCAGCAGTTCGGAGACCGCACGTGCCTCGCCCAGGGTACGTACGAACGGCACCATGATCTGGACGTTCGTCAGCCCCATGTCGTCGCGCACACGTTTGAGCGCGCGGCATTCGAGCTCGAAACAGGCCTGGAACGTCTGATCGATGAAGCGCGACGCACCGCGAAATCCGATCATCGGATTCTCTTCGTGCGGCTCGTAGCGACTGCCACCGACCAGATTGGCGTATTCGTTGCTCTTGAAATCCGACAGCCGCACGATGACCGGCTGCGGCGCGAAGGCGCATGCGATCGTCGCGATGCCTTCGGCCAGACGCTCGACGAAAAAGTCGACCGGCGACAGATCCGATCCGATCTGCGCGCGGATCTTGGCCTGCAGCGGCGCGTCGAGCGACGCGAATTCCAGCAGCGCGCGCGGATGGATACCGATACTGCGATTGATGATGAACTCGAGTCGCGCCAGGCCCACGCCGCTGTGCGGGATCGACGCGAAATCGAACGCCCGCTCGGGATTGCCGACGTTCATCATGATCTTGACGGGAATCGACGGCATCGCATCGAGCTTGACGATCTGCTGTTCGAAATCCAGCTGGCCTTCATAGACCTGGCCGGTATCGCCTTCCGCACAGGATACGGTGACGGCCTGACCTTCCTTGATCCGCTCGGTCGCATCGCCGCAACCGACGACTGCCGGGATGCCCAGTTCACGCGCGATGATGGCGGCGTGACAGGTACGTCCCCCGCGGTTGGTGACGATCGCTGCGGCACGCTTCATGACCGGCTCCCAGTCGGGATCCGTCATGTCGGCTACCAGCACATCACCGGGCTGCACGCGCGACATCTCGCTGATCGATTGGACGACGCGGGCCACGCCGGCGCCGATGCGCGAGCCGATCGCTCGACCGCTGACGACGACTTTGGAGCGCTGCTTGAGGTTGTAGCGCTGAATGTCACTGCCACCGCTGCGGCTCTGGACCGTTTCGGGCCGCGCCTGCAGGATGAAGATTTCGCCGGTGTTACCGTCGCGACCCCACTCGATGTCCATCGGGCGCTTGTAGTGTTCCTCGATGATCAGCGCCTGCTTGGACAGCGCCATCACATCGGAATCGGTCAGGGAGTAACGCTGACGCTGCTCCTCCGGCACCGGTACGATCTCGACGCGCTTACCCTTGGATTGTTCCTGGGCATAGACCATCTTGATCAACTTGCTGCCGAGCTGCCGGCGCACGATCGCCAGCTTGTTGTTCTTCAGCGCCGGCTTGTAGACATAGAACTCATCGGGATTGACCGCGCCTTGCACGACCGTTTCGCCCAGCCCGTAAGACGAAGTAATGAAAACAACGTCCCGGAAACCGGATTCGGTGTCGAGCGTGAACATGACGCCACTGACGCCGACGTCGCTGCGAACCATCAGCTGGACGCCTGCCGACAACGCGACCTCGGCGTGCTCGAACTTGTTGTGCACCCGATAGCTGATGGCGCGATCGTTGTACAGCGAGGCAAAAACCTCGTGGGTCGCCTGCAGCAGGTCTGCCTTGCCACGCACGTTCAGGAAGGTTTCCTGCTGGCCCGCGAACGAGGCGTCCGGCAGGTCCTCGGCGGTCGCGGACGACCGCACCGCCACCGCGATCTTGTCGCCGCCCAGCTTCTCCCAGGACGACACGACGGCCTTCTCGAGCGCCGCGGGAAACGGCGTCGCCAGTACCCAGCCGCGGATGCGGTTACCGACCCGGGCGAGCTCTTCGACATCGTCGACGTTCAGCTTCGCAAGTTCGGCGTTGATGCGTGCAGCCAGCCCCTCGTGGGCGAGAAATTCGCGGAATGCGTCAGCGGTGGTCGCAAAACCGTCAGGGACTTTGACTCCCAGACGGGTCAACTGGCTGATCATCTCGCCCAGGGACGCATTTTTGCCACCCACACGGGCAACATCGCGCATTCCCAGTCCGGAGAAAGGCACTACATACTCGCTCAATCTTGCGGCTCCCTAGGTACCGGTGAAACACTAGTCATCATCATCTGCATTGCGCCCCGAGGCAATACGTGGCTATCGCGAACTCCCCGGTCCGAACCGTTTTCTTCGTCTCCGACCATTCCGGCGTCACCGCCGAAACGATGGGTCACAGCCTGCTCAGCCAATTCGAAGGACTGTCATTCAGGGCGGTTACCCTGCCCTTTATCAGTACCCTCGACAAGGCCGAGGAAGCGCTGCAGAAAATCAATGCCACGGCAGCCAGTGACGGCGCCGCGCCGATCATCTTCAGCACGCTGGTCCGTGAGACCGAGCGTCAGGTGGTCAAGCGGGCCAACGGCCTGTTCCTTGACTTTTTCGACGCGTTCCTCGCGCCGCTGGAGGCGGAACTCGGTCAGCTGAGCACCCATCAGCTCGGGCGTGCGCACGGCATGATCGATATGGCGGGCTACATGACCCGCATCGACGCCACTAATTTTGCCCTATCCAACGACGACGGTGGACACAGCCGGGACTACGAACGCGCCGACGTGATCCTGACGGGGGTATCACGATCGGGGAAAACCCCGACTTGCCTCTACCTTGCCCTGCAATATGGTATCTACGCGGCGAACTACCCGCTGACGGAAGAAGATCTCGAGGTCGGTGAGCTGCCCAAACCGCTACGCAAGTTTGCCGCCAAGCTTTTCGGCCTGACCATCGATGCCGAACGGCTGGCTCAGATACGCTCGGCTCGCCGCCCGGACAGCCGCTATGCCTCCCCGCAACAGGTCGAGTACGAGCTACGGGCCGCCGAACAGATGTTCGCGCGTCTGGGCATTCTCCATATCGATACCACCCATTGCTCGGTCGAGGAGATTTCGAGCAGGATCCTGCAGCTCACCAGTATTCCGCGGCGACTGCGCACCTGAAGTCCCGAACACGCATAAGGGAGACCATGTCAAGCGCTTGCCATCATCTGAAAATGGTCAAAACCGACACGCCCAACAGTGACGGCTGCGAGGAGTGCCTTGCGACGGGCGATACGTGGGTGCACCTGCGCCTGTGCCGCACCTGCGGTCACGTGGGCTGCTGTGACGATTCCAAGAACCGACATGCGACCAAACACTTTCACGCGACCCGGCATCCCATCGTCACCTCGATCGAGCCCGGTGAATCGTGGAGCTGGTGCTACGTCGACGAGCTGGGCATGGAGCTGTCGGGGTGAACGAGCTGCTCGACAGACGCCGCGACCAGATGTTTCCGAAGCTGAGCGAGCGCCAGATGGCGCGCCTGGCGGCTCACGGCAAACGCGAGCCAATCCAGCAGGGTCAGACGCTGATAAAGATGGGCGAGCGCCTCGGACGATTCTTCGTCGTCGTCAGCGGAACGCTCGAGATCGTTCTGGCGCGGCACGGCGAGCACGAAGTCTTCAACGTCCTCACTGCCGGTGACTTCACCGGCGAGATGAGCCTGATTCGCGGCGCCAGCAACATGACCAGCATTCGCGTCGGTGAGGCGGGCGAAGTCATCGCAATCGACGCCAGTCACCTGCGCAGCATCGTGCTCACCGACGCCGACTTGAGCGAACTGTTCATGCGGGCCTTCATCCTGCGACGCATGGGATTGGTTTCGGAGAGCGCAGGCGCAAGTGTGAGACTGATAGGATCGCGGCATTCGGGCGATACGCTGCGGTTGCAGGAGTTCCTGACCCGCAACGCCTATCCGTACGAAAGCCTGCAAGTCGAGGACTCGCCGGATATCCGCGCGGTGCTCGAGCAGTTCCACGTGTCCGCCAATGAGATACCGGTGGTGATCTGCCACGGCGACACCGTGCAGAAGAACCCGACCAATCACGATCTCGCGGTCTGCCTCGGGATCAATCCGATCGTCGACAGCACCCGTATCCAGGACCTGCTGATCGTAGGCGCAGGACCCGCCGGCCTCGCGGCGGCCGTCTATGCCGCATCCGAAGGCCTGGACGTGAGCGTTCTGGAGACGACGGCACCCGGTGGCCAGGCAGGCACCAGCTCGCGCATCGAAAACTATCTTGGTTTCCCGACCGGCATCAGCGGGCAGGCGCTGGCGGGACGAGCGCTCTCACAGGCCCAGAAGTTCGGCGCCAATCTGTTCGTCGCTTCCGAGGCGATCCGCCTGCACCCCGAACAACGGCCGTATGTGATCGATCTCGCGGAAGGCATCTCGGTGCGGGCCAAGACGGTCCTGATCGCAACGGGCGCGCGCTATCGCACGCTCGACATCGATACGCCGACACGCTATCTCGGCGCCGGTGTCTACTACGCCGCCACCCGGATGGAGGCACGGTTGTGCGAGCGCGAGGACATCGCGATCGTCGGCGGGGGCAACTCGGCGGGACAGGCGGCCGTATTCCTTTCCAACAGCTGCCGGCATGTACATCTGGTGATACGTGCGCAGGGTCTGGCGGACAGCATGTCGAACTACCTGATCCGCCGCATCGAGGATTCTCCAAATATCACCCTCCACACCCGTACTCACATCACGGCGCTGCACGGCAACGATCATCTCGAGCGCATCACCTGGCGCTGCGAAAGCGAGAGCGCTGATCGCCAGCTCGAGATCGGACACCTGTTCCTCATGCTCGGTGCGCTGCCAAACACCGGTTGGCTGCACGGCGCTGTCGCACTGGACGAACGCGGCTTCGTCAAGACGGGTCTCGATCTGTCCGCCGACGAATCCCGCGGGTTCGAGTCGGTCGGACGCGGAGTCTTCCTGCTGGAGAGCAGCCTTCCAGGCATCTTCGCCGCCGGCGATGTACGTTGCGGCAGCGTCAAACGGGTGGCGGCAGGTGTGGGCGACGGCTCGAGCAGCGTGCAGGCCATTCACCGTGCGCTGCGCGATCCGATGAACCCGGCTGCCGCGGAGGCAAAGGCAAGACCCGCGTCCCGCATGGACATCGCTGCAACCGCCGACGCTCGAGCCCTGGAATCCGCCAGGCCCTAGCCGGTTTCGTTGAAAAGCTCGCGGCCGATCAGAGCGCGCCGGATCTCTGACGTTCCGGCTCCGATCTCATAGAGCTTTGCGTCGCGCCACAGTCGTCCGGTCGCCGTCTCGTTGACATAGCCCATGCCGCCGAGTGCCTGGATCGCCTGTCCTGCCATCCAGGTCGCCTTCTCGGCACTGTAGAGAATGGCTCCGGCCGAGTCCGTGCGCGTGGTCTCGCCGCGATCGCAGGCGCGAGCCACGGTGTAGACATAGGATCGACAGGCATTGAACCCGACGTACATATCCGCCAGCTTCCCCTGCATCAGCTGGAATTCCCCGATGGCCTGACCGAACTGCCGACGCTCGCGCAGATAGGGCACCACCACATCGAGACAGGCCGCCATGATGCCGAGCGGACCACCGGAGAGTACGACGCGCTCGTAGTCGAGACCGGACATCAGCACATTGACGCCGCGGCCCACGACGCCGAGCACGTTCTCCTGTGGTATCTCGCAATCCTCGAACACCAGTTCACACGTGTTCGATCCGCGCATGCCGAGCTTGTCCAGCTTGGGTGAGGTGCGGAATCCCTTGAAACCCTTTTCAACGATGAACGCCGTGATGCCACGCGGCCCGGCATCGGGATCGGATTTCGCATACACGATGAGCGTGCCGGCATCGGGACCATTGGTGATCCACATTTTGCTGCCGTTGAGAACGAAGCGATCGCCGCGCCGGTCGGCGCGAAGCCGCATCGATACGACGTCCGATCCGGCTTCCGCTTCGGACATCGCCAGTGCGCCGACCCGGGTGCCGGCCACGAGCGCCGGTAGATATCTGCGCTTCTGCTCATCCGTCCCGTGGCGGCGCAGCTGGTTTACACATAGATTGGAGTGCGCGCCATAGGACAGCCCGATGGCGGCGCAGCCGCGCGAGATTTCCTCCATCGCCACGACATGCGCCAGATAGCCGAGGTCGCTGCCGCCATATTCTTCTTCGACGGTCAGGCCCAGCAGGCCCATTTCACCGAGCTTTGGCCACAGCTGCATCGGAAACGCATTGTCGCGATCGGCCTGCGCAGCGAGCGGCGCGATCTCGCGCCCACTGAACTGCGCAGTGGTGTCGCGCAACTGGTCGATGTCGCCGCCCAGATCGAAGTTCATGAAGCAGAAGTGAACCATAGTTCGCTGGAATGTGGAAATATTGGCGGGATGGCGTACCAACGCTCGGCACGCATGCAGGAGAGACTCCGGGACAATCGGCGCAGCATCGTGCTGGCGGCGAGACGCCTGATCGCCCTGGGCGGGTTTCGCGCCGCGTCGATGACGGCCGTTGCGCGGGAAACACGGCTGTCGACCGGCGCGCTGTATCGATATTTCCCTTCGAAGAGCGAGTTGCTGGTCGAGGTTCTCACCGATGCCGTGACGCACGAAGTGCAGATCCTGCGCGGCATCGTCGAGCGGCCGGTGAGCGCGAGACAGCGCTTGCGCGACGCGGTGGATTCCTTCGCAACAAGGGCGATGGCCGGCCCCAATCTCGCTTACGCGTTCATCGCAGAGCCCGCCGACAAACGCGTCGAGGCGGCGCGACTGGTCTGCCGTGCCCAGTTCAGCGAAGTGTTCAAAGACGTGCTGCGCGACGGGGTCGCGGCCGGCGAATTTCCACAGCAGCCGATCGACATCAGCGCCGCCTGCATCGTAGGTGCATTCACCGAGGCTCTGGTGCGTCCAATGGCCGCCGGACCATCGACCGTCAAATCAGTTGAATCGGACCGTCTGATCCGCTCGATCGTCGATTTCTGCCTGCGAGCTGCCGGGGCTTGATGCCCGGTACTACTCGTCTACGGAGCAGAAACAGTAGGCATAGGTCGAGTTGGGCAGACCGCGTCCAGCGAGCCTCCCCCAGCGCGCCAGCTCGGCGTCCAACGGTTCGAGGCGCTGAACCAGCTGTGCAGCACCGCTACGCGCAAGCCCCAGCCCGAGCGCCAGCTCACGGCCGCTGGAGCGGACCTCGTACAGCAGCTGCTGCGCCAGGCTCAGCTCGGTCTCGATACGGCGAACACCGTAGCCCGGCTTCAGATTGGCTCGCGATGCCGCTTCCTTGACAGCGTCATCATAAGTACCCAGTTCATCGACCAGGCCCTGCTGCTTCGCATCGCTCCCGGCCCATACCCGGCCCTGCCCGATGGCATCGACCGATTCGCGCGTCTTGCCGCGTCCCTTGGCGACGCGGGCGAGGAATTCCTCGTAGCTGTGATCGACCGTGATCTGCAGCAGCCGCGCGGTATCCGCTGACATCGGTCGGTCCAGACGATCGGCTCCCGACAACGGCGTGGTGCCGATACCGTCGGTATTGACACCGATCTTCGACAAGGTGCGACTGAACGTCGGCACGCTGGCAAACACGCCGATCGAGCCGGTGATCGTATTGGGACTGGCGACGATGCGATCAGCCGGCGCCGCGATGTAGTAGCCGCCAGATGCAGCCACGTCGCTCATCGACACGACGACCGGCTTGCCGTCCTGCTTGAGCGCCAGTACCTCGCGGTAGATCTGCTCGGAGGAGACCACATCACCGCCGGGACTGTCGATGCGCAACACGACCGCGCGGACATCACCATCCAATCGGGCTTCACGCAACAGCGCCGAGGTCGACTCGCCACCGATGGTGCCGGCCGGCTGTTTGCCCGGCAGGATCTCTCCGCTGGCAACCACGACGCCGACAGCCGGCCCTTTGCCGTGCTGGAGCTTCTCTTCGGCATGGGTCGCGCGCAGGTAGTCGGCGACCGTGATCTGCCGATAGGTCTTGCCGCTCGGGTCGGCACCGACCAGATCGGTCAGCCGATCTTCGATCTCCTGCTGTGTTTTCAACCCCGTGACCAGGCCGCTGTCCTTGGCGACCTTGGCGGTGTCGCCACCGGCGGCCGCCACGGCGGCAACATAGCCATTCGTATATTGCGCGATCGCGTCGGGTTTCAGGCTGCGTGCAGTACCGACCGACTGCTGGTAGCCATGCCAGAGCGCCTGCAGATAGGCTTCGCTCTCTTCGCGGTCCTCGGCCGACATGTCGCGCCGGATGAAGGGCTCTTCGGCGCTCTTGAATTTGCCTGCCCTGAAAAGATGGATGTCGATGTTGAGCTTGTCGATCGCGTCCTTGTAGAACATCCGATAGCGCGCAAATCCATCCAGCAGTACGAATCCGAACGGATCGAGGTAGACCTCATCGGCCTGGGCCGCTAGGTAATACTGGTTCTGAAGGAAGTAGGTACCGAAGGAGATGATCTTCTTGCCGCTGTGACGGAACTCCTGGAGGGCTGCCGTCACTTCCTCGAGCTTCACCTGCCCGGCGCTGCCCAGATCGTCGGTATCGATCAGCAGCACGGCAATGCGTGGATCGGACGCCGCCGCGCGGATTGCAGTGGTCAGATCCCACAACAACGTCTGCGGCTGACCTTCTCCCTGCGCCTCGCTGACCGCGCGCCCGAGGGGATCTCCGCTCAGTTGTTCGACCAGATCGCCGGAGGGTCGTACGACCAGGGCGGCCTTGTCCGGCACACGAGGCGACACCTGCCGCAGCGTACCGATGACAACGCCGACCAGGGCCAGAATGATCAGCAGGTGCAGAAACCGGCGCAGCACGTCGAGGCTGCGCCAAACACCCGCGATCACCCGGCCCAGAGCGTGCACGCGTGTCGTCAGACCTTCTCTTCGATGCGGGCGGCCTTACCGGCGCGGTCGCGCAGGTAATACAGCTTGGCGCGGCGGACGCTGCCGCGGCGCTTGACCGAGACGTCGCTGATGGCCGGGCTGTACACCTGGAAGGTGCGCTCGACGCCCTCGCCGTGGGAAACCTTGCGCACGGTGAACGATGAATTGAAGCCGCGATTGCTGCGTGCAATCACGACGCCTTCGAACGCCTGAACGCGCTCGCGATCGCCTTCCGTCACTTTGATCTGCACGATCACCGTATCGCCCGGCTTGAACTCCGGTAGTTTGCGGGTCATGCGTTCCGCTTCGATTGTCTGAATGATGTTCACTGCCGCTCTCCTCAATTCCGTGCAGCTTCAACCGGCTGCTCCTGCAAATATTCTTCCAGCAACGCCCGACGCTGCGCGTCGAGCGGCGCTTTTCCGATCAGCTCTGGTCGCCGCATCCAGGTGCGGCCGACACTCTGTTTGACCCGCCAGCGACTGATCGCGGCATGGTCACCTGAACTCAATACTTCCGGGACCCGATGGCCCCGAAAATTCTCCGGCCGCGTGTAGTGCGGCCAGTCGAGCAATCCGTCGTCGAAGGACTCCTCGACGCTCGACCGGGCATCACCCAGTGCGCCCGGCAACAGACGCGCCACGGCGTCGATCACCACCAGCGCCGGCATCTCGCCCCCGGACACCACGTAATCCCCGATCGACACTTCACAATCCACCGCGAGCCGCAGCACCCGTTCGTCGATCCCCTCGTACCGCCCGGCGATCAGGATCATCGACGGCGATGCCGACCACTCTTTGATCTGCGCCTGCGTCAACAGCCGGCCCTGCGCCGACAACGCGATCCGCGGCGTGCCCGGCGGCACTCGCTGCATGGCCGCATCGATCGCGTCACACAGCGGTTCGGGCTTGAGAACCATGCCCGGGCCGCCGCCGTACGGACGGTCATCGACCGTCCGGTGCGGGTCGCGCGTAAACGCTCGCGGATCGACCGTACCGACGCTCAACAGACCGCGCTCGCACGCACGACCGAGAACGCCGAACGTCAGCGCCTGCTCGATCATCGCCGGAAAGAGCGTGACCACCTCGATGCGCATCACTACCAGGACCCGCCTAAAAATCTGCCGGCCAGTCGATCTCGATCACGCGTCGCTGCGGATCCACGCGACGAATGAACGGTGGCGTCGCCGGCAGCCAGCGCTCCGTCGTACCGCCATCGCCGCTGACCACCATCAACGCACCTGCCGGCGCGTCGAGGAAATGCAGCAGGGTCCCCAACGTCACGCCCTCAACATTGCACACCGCGAAACCCTGCAGGTCGTCGCGGAAGAACTCGCCCGGTGCTGGCGCCGGTAAACGCTCGCGCTCGATCAGGATCTCGCGATTGCAAAGCAACGCAGCAGCGTCGCGGTCGCGAATTCCCTCGAGCTCGACCCGCAGCGCGTGGCCATCCCACTGCGACTGCAGTACTTCATAGGGCTCCTCGCCCCCGTCGGCCCGCCGCAGGTGCCAGCTGCGATACTGCAGCAGCGACTCGGGCGGATCGGCAAACGACTGCACCTTGAGTGCACCGCGTATGCCGTGCGGGCCTCCGATGCGCCCCAATACCAGGAAACGGTTCAGGCGGCTGCGGGCTGCGCGACAGCTTCCTTGCGGTAGCTGGCGACCAGCTGTCGTACACGGTCGGACTGCTGCGCACCCACCTTGACCCAATGATCGATACGATCCAGATCGAGTTTCAGACGAGTGTCCTTGCCGCGTGCGACCGGGTTGAAATAGCCGACCTGCTCGAGGTTCGAGCCGTTCTGGCGCACCCGGCTGTCGGTAACGACGACGTGATAGAAAGGCTGATTTGTCCCGCCGCGGCGGGTCAGTCGGATAATGACCATAAGTTGGATCTTCGGTTGGGCCCAAAAAAGAGCGCGGATTCTACGCAAATCCGTCGCCAGAAGAAAGGCTTATGGGCTGTCCCGGCAGCTTTCAGACACCCCGGCCGGCAGCAGGCCCCTGTGAGGCGCCCCGGCCTAGCGCCGCGGCGGCAGGCCCGGCACCATCCCGCCCTTGAACTGAGCCATCAGGCGGGCCAGTTTTCCGCCCTTCATGTTCTTCATGAGCCGCTGCATATCCATGAATTGCTTCAGGAGTCGGTTCACGTCCTGTACCTGGACGCCGGCGCCGGTCGCGATACGGCGCCGCCGGGGGCCGTCGATGATGCCGGACTGGCGCCGCTCCTGCTTGGTCATCGAGTCGATGATGGCGATCTGACGCTTGAGCTCCCGGTCGGCCTGATCGCCTTTCACGGCCGCTTTGCCCGCCAGTTGCGTCGGCAGCTTGTCCATCACCGCTGACAGGCCGCCGAGCTTGCGTACCTGCTCGAGCTGGCCGCGCAGATCCGTCAGCGTGAAAGCCTTGCCCTGAACGACCTTCTTCGCAAGCTTCTGAGCTTCGTCGACGTCGACCTTGCGCTGCACCTCCTCGACCAGCGACACCACATCGCCCATGCCGAGTATCCGCGAGGCCATGCGCTCGGGATCGAAAGACTGCAGTGCCTCCACCTTCTCGCCGACGCCCATGAACACGATGGGCTTGCCGGTCACGTAGCGCACCGACAGCGCGGCACCGCCGCGCGCATCGCCATCGGCCTTGGTCAGTACGATACCGGTGAGCTCCAGCGCATCGCTGAAGGCCCGGGCCGCATTGACCGCGTCCTGGCCTCCCATGGAATCCACCACGAACAGCCGCTGGTGCGGTGTCACCGCCTGATCGATGTCCTTCATTTCCTGCATCAGGTCCGCATCGACGTGCAGGCGGCCCGCGGTATCGACGATCAGGGTCTGATAGACGCCGCGTCGCGCGGCCTCCAGTGCCGCGCGCGCGATTGCCGTCGGCTCGTCGGTCGAACTGCTGGGAAAGAAGTCCGCGCCAACCGTTTCGGCCAGGCGCTGCAGCTGCAGAATGGCCGCGGGACGGCGCACGTCGGTGCTGACCAGCAGCACCCGCCTGCGGTGGGTCTCCTTCAGCCATCGCGCCAGCTTCGCAGCGGTAGTCGTCTTGCCCGCGCCCTGCAGACCGGCCAGCAATACCACCTGGGGCGGCTGCACGTTCATCGAGAAGCCGCTCTGCGAGACGCCCAGCAGCGCCACCATCTGCCGGTGGAGAATGCCGATGAAAGCCTGCCCCGGTGTCAGGCTGGTGGAGACTTCGGCCCCGAGTGCGTCCGCCTTGACGCTGTCGACGAAGGCCTTGATGACGGGCAGCGCGACATCCGCTTCCAGCAGGGCCATGCGCACTTCGCGCAATGTTTCCGCGACGTTTTCGTCGGTGAGACGCCCGCGGCCGCGCAAAGTCTGCACGGCCCGGCCCAGTCGTTCGGTCAGCTTGTCAAACATGGTTGGCCTTCGCGCATCGGGCGCCCTATACAGCGTTGAGGCTACCGATTATAAGAGACGCGTGGACAAAGCGCCGACGATCGTCCTGGTCCTCATATTGCTCGGTCTGCTGGTGGTGATGGCTTTCTCCTCGGGGACCGAAGTAGCCATGCTGTCGGTGAACCGCTACCGCATCCGCACCCATGCGGGCCGGCGCGAGCCGCGAGCAATGCTGCTGGAGAAGCTGCTGGCGCAACCCGACCGCTGGCTGGGCGCCAACCTCGTCATCCTCGCACTGGCCAACGTAGCCGCGTCGACCGTCGCCACCTTGCTGGCGCTGCGCACCGGACTGCCCGAGGCCGTGATCATCGAGATGGCGCTGCTGACCATCGTGGTCATCGTGTTCTGCGAACTCGCGCCGAAGATCTTCGCTGCCGTGCATGCCGAGGGCGTCGCGCTGCGTTCGGCCTGGATCTATCGCCTGCTGTTATGGATCACCTGGCCGGTCACGTGGATCGCCAACTACGTGGCTCAAGGATTGCTGCGCCTGTTCGGCGTCGCGAACAGGACGCGCGAGGGGGATGCGCTGTCGGCCGACGAACTGCGCACGGTGGTCAACGAGGGCGGCGCTCTGATACCGGCCCGGCACCGGCAGATGCTGCTGTCGATCCTCGATCTCGAGCGCGTCACGGTGAACGACATCATGATTCCGCGGCAGGAAATCACCGGAATCGACTTTTCGATGAGCTGGGACGACATACTCGACCGCCTGCGGCAGACGGCGCATTCACGGCTGCCGGTCTACGACGGAGAACTCGATAATCTGATCGGGATATTGCACATGAAGCGTGTCGCCCAGGAACTCGCACGCGGCTCGCTGACGCGCGAACGCGTACGGGAGATCTGCGCTTCGCGCGAACCCTACTTCGTACCGGAAGGTACGACGCTGACCCAGCAGCTGACCCAGTTCCAGCGTACGCGGCGAAGGCTGGCCTTCGTCGTCAACGAATACGGCGACGTCGCAGGCCTGGTCACGCTCGAGGACATCCTGGAGGAGATCGTGGGCGAGTTCACCAGCGATCCGGCGACCGTGACACACAAGGATGTCAGCCGCGACACGGCCGGTAACTGGTTGGTCAACGCGAGTGCCACGATCCGGGCCCTGAACCGCTCGTTGGGCTGGCAGCTGCCGGAACTGGGGCCACGCACACTCAATGGGCTCCTGCTCGAGAAGCTCGAAACCATTCCCCGTCCCGGTACCAGCGTGCGCATGGGGGATTTCGATTTCGAAGTGCTCCAGACCGCCGACAATGCCATCCGAACCGTCCGGGTCAAGGCCGCACCGAAACCGGCCTCCTGATCTATCGCCAGGCGCGCCCGAGACTCTCGGCGATGTTGGAGACCGGCAGCAGTGTCACGCCCTCGGGCGAGGTCTTGGGCAGATTTTCCCGCGGCAGCATGATCGTCTTGAATCCCAGTTTGATGGCTTCGCGCAACCGCTCGTCCCCATACGCCACCGGCCGGACTTCGCCAGTAAGTCCGAGCTCTCCGAACACCGCCAGCGAATCGGACAGCGCCGCGGACTTCAGACTGGACGCCAGCGCCAGTGCGATCGGCAGATCGGTGGCAGGCTCCGGTATATCGATGCCACCCACCAGGTTGACGAATACGTCGTACTCGTTCAACGGCAGGTCGGCATGACGACTGAGAATGGCCAGAAGCATGGATACGCGGTTGGCGTCCACCCCCTGCGCAACCCGCCGCGGCGCGCCGAATCCAGATCGGTTCACCAATCCCTGGACTTCGATGAGGAGTGGTCGATTGCCGTCACGCGCGACCATGACGACACTGCCCGGCGCTGGCTCGCTTCGGCGCGAAAGGAAAATTGCCGCCGGATTTCGCACCTCTTTCAATCCCGCTTCACTCATCGCGAAGAAACCCAGCTCATTGACGGGTCCGAAACGGTTTTTGGTCGCGCGCAGCATGCGGTAGCGGCTGCCGGCATCGCTCTCGAAATACAGCACCGTATCCACCAGGTGCTCGAGCAGCTTAGGTCCCGCGATGCTGCCGTCCTTGGTCACGTGTCCGACGATGATGACCGCGCAGCGGCGACTCTTCGCGAAACGCACCAGCGCGCCGGCGCACTCACGAAGCTGGGTAGGCGTCCCGGGCGTGGCATCGCCTTCGCCCGACGTCATGGACTGGATCGAATCGATGATCAGCAGGCTGGGCGAGCGTTCGGCAGCCAGGGCCAGCACCGCATCGAGGGACTGCTCGCTGACGATGCTGAGCGCATCGCCCGCGACCCGCAGCCGCCGTGCGCGCATGGCCACTTGGGCGACCGACTCCTCACCGCTCACGTACAACGTGGCCTGCCGGGATGCCACCAGGGCCCCCACCTGCAGCAGCAGCGTCGATTTCCCTATGCCAGGCTCTCCGCCCAGCAGCGTCACGGAGCCGGGTGTCAGGCCGCCGCCGAACACGCGATCGAGCTCGGCCAGGCCGACCTGCCAGCGGCTGTCGGCACCCGCCTCGGCGGTCAGCACGGTGGCCGTGGCTACCGTCGCGGTCACCGTCGTGGTGCGCGGCCCGCGTGGGCTGCTGATCGCCTCGAGCGTGTCCCACTGCTTACAGTGGGCGCACTGGCCCTGCCACTTGACCGCTTCTCCACCACAGGCCCGGCAGACATAGGATGTTTGGGTTCTTGCCAAGGTCGCAGATGCTACACCGCACACCGCCCCGAGCCGCAACTGTGATCAGGGGCGCGCAATCAGACTGTTACGATGCTAAGTTACGCGCTTTGGCAAATCAGAAAGCGGCAACCAATGGCTATGCCGGGGTTTATATCAACTGTGACGCAGTTCAACCTTTAGTCGAAGTCAACCATCTATGTCGCGTGGTAGGGGCCGTATGAGCCTCAAGGGGAAAGTCCTAGTCGTCGGCCAGACCGATACCGGTCGGGTCCGCGATCACAACGAGGACACAATTGCCTTCGATTCCGACATCGGCCTCATGGTGCTGGCCGACGGAATGGGCGGCTACAACGCGGGCGAGGTCGCCAGCGGCATCGCCGTCAAGACGATCGTCGGCCTGGTCCGGGAATCGATCGAGCGCGAAGACCTGCGGGTGCACGACGAGGCCGCCGGCCTGACGCGCGCGTCGATCATCCTGCGGGATGCCATCGTCCGGGCCAACAAGATCATCTTCCAGACGGCCCGTTCGCAGCCCCAGTGCGAGGGCATGGGCACGACGGTCGTCGGCGCCCTGTTCTTCGACAACCGCATATCCATTGCACACGTCGGGGACTCACGTCTTTATCGTTTGCGGCCCGGTGGCCTGGAACAGATCACGATGGATCACTCCCTGCTGCAGGAACTCGTGGACCGCGGTTTCTATTCTCCCGAAGAGGCTCAACGCGCCGCGAACAAGAACTACGTGACGCGGGCACTGGGCGTCGAGCAGAACGTCGACGTCGAAGTGCAGGAACATCCAGTGCAGAAGGGAGATATGTATATCATCTGTTCCGACGGTCTCTCGGACATGGTGGAAGACGACGACATAGGCTTAACCATCAGCACCTTTGGTGCTAACCTTGAGACGGCCACTAAACAGCTCATCCAGTTGGGCAACGATAACGGTGGCAGGGACAATATCTCGGTGGTAGTGGCGGAAATACTGGATTACTTTCCGGCACCACGCGGGGTTCTTGACAAGATGTTGGGCTGGTTCGGCTCCACCTGAGGCTAAATGCATGGCAAGGTTGATTCTGAGTCTGGATGGCGCGGTCCTTGCGGAATACAACATGAACAAGGAGCGCTACACCATCGGGCGGCTCCCTGACAATGACATCCGGATCGACAACCCTGCTGTCAGCGGGCACCACTCGCTGATCATCAACATCCTCAACGATTCGTTTCTCGAGGATCTCAACAGCACCAACGGTACCTACGTCAACGGCAAGCTGATCAAGAAGCATGCCCTGCAGCACGGTGACGTCATCACGGCCGGTCACCACCAGCTGCGTTTCGTGGAAGAAGACGAGGCATCGCAGGACGAGTTCGAGAAGACGATGGTGATCCAGCCGTCGGCACGGCCGGTGGACAAGCTGCGGACCGCTGCCGGGGATGTCACCGGGGCACGCCGCACGCTCGCCAGTGGCGCCCCGGCACTGAAGAAGGCCAAGCTGCAGGTTCTATCGGGCGCCTTTGCCGGTCGGGAACTGGAACTGACCAAGGCGCTGACGACGCTCGGACGCCCGGGCGTTCAGGTCGCGGCCATCACCCGACGCTCGGAAGGGTTCTTCATCGTCCACGTCGACGCCGAGGGGACCGACAATTTCCCGCTGGTGAACGGCGCGCCGATCGGCGCTCAGGCACGCAAGCTGGCGGACAACGATGTTATTCAGCTCGCCGGCGTCAAAATGGGCTTCTTCGAGGGCTGATGAGGCCTTTGGGCTTCGTTCGCTAGGCGGTATCCGCCGCCTGGGCCTTTTTATTCGAGCGCTGCTCGGCGATACGTTCCTGCAACGCCAGGAGCAGATCGTGCCGCGACACCTCGCCTATCAGGACCGGACTCCACTGGCCGGAGACTACCGGCAGCTGCTTCGCTCGAGACGCGATGAAGACGTCGAGTGCATGTCCGAGCAGCATCTCCGGCGTCAGCACCGGCGGCGGCGGCTGCGCATACTGGACCACCTGCTGCCAGGGTCCCGCGGTCGAGGTGCGGTCTTGCCGACGCAGGGAAGCGACATCGAGCAACCCGACCAACTGGCGCTGCGCATCGACCACGTAGGCCATCCCGGCCCCGCCCTGACCGCCCGCGATCGCGTCGCGCAGCGGTGCGTCACGCTGAACGACCAGACCCGGTGAGCGCATCAGCTGCCCGATCTGGGTCAGGTTGCCCTCACTGCCGACACCGGGATTGCGGGCCTTGAGCGTCTTGGTATAGACCGACTCGCCACGCCGGTAGATTCTGGCAACGTAGTGCCCCGTCACACACGCCAGCATCAGTGGCAGCACGACCTCATAGTCGAGCGTCATCTCGAAGATCAGCAGAATCGACGTCAGCGGCGCATGCGTCGTCGCGGCGAGAAAGCCTCCCATGCCCACGACCGCATAGGCCGCGATCTGCGACGTCAGATGCGGATGCACGAAATGCAGGCCGTTGGCGTAGAGCGCGCCGAAAGCAGCCCCCATGAACAGGGTCGGCGTCAGGATACCGCCGTTGGCGCCGGAGCCGACCGATGCCAGCGTGCTGATCAGTTTCGATACCAGCAAGATCGCCAGCAGATCGAAACCCAGTCTGTCGTTCAGCATGTCGTTGACGACGCTGTAACCATTGCCCCAGACCTGGGGGACACCCACCGAGATCACGCCGACGATCATGCCGCCCAGCGCCAGCGTTACCGGCTTCGGCCAATTCAATTCGCGAAACCGTCCGCGCGCACGCTCGAGCAACGCAAGGTAGGGAGGAGCGGCGTGGCCGAGCAGTATCCCGAGCACGGCGTAGAGCACGAGTTCCCAGGTGGCGCCGAAGTTGATGTGCGGCACGACATAGACCGGGCCGTAACCGAGGAAGTACCGGCTGGTCGCATCGGACACGACGGAAGCGACGATCAATGGTCCGAAACTCTCCATCGCGATCGATCCGAGCACCACCTCCGCGACGAACAGCGCGCCGGCAATCGGTGCGTTGTAGGCCGCCGCCAGACCCGCCGATGCACCACAGGCCACCAGCAACCGCAGGCGCGGTGGCGGAACCTGCGTCCACTGGCCGACCTTGGAGGCAAATGATGCCGCGAGCTGCACCAGTGGACCCTCGCGACCGATCGAGCCCCCCGAGCCGATCGTGAAGAACGAGGATGCGGCTTGAATCAGCGCAGAACGGCTGCTGAGCTGGCCATTGCCGACCGCGACCGCCTCCATGTAGTCGACGGTCTGGGCTCGTTTAAGCAGCCGCTGCCCGGCCCACAACAGCGCGCCGGCAATGACACCGCCAATGGTAGGTACTGCGATACGCGCCCACCAGGGCAGCAATTCGGCGGTCTCGACCAAGCCACCCGATTGACCCGTCAAGAGACGCTGCACCAGCCGCACGCTGGCACGGAAGCCCACGCCGGTGAAGGCACCGACTACACCGATGAGGGCCGCCCAGAAGACGATGCCGCCGAGCTCCTGGTGCTTGGCCGCGGTCAGCGCGGAATGAACCATGCGCCTGGCCAGCTCGAACAGTCGCCGGCACCCCTGCAGCAACGCTTGCACGCTTTCCTTCAGATGAGTCAGACGAGTTCGATCGGCACTCGCTGACTGATAGCACAGATCAACTCGTACGGTATCGTGCCGGCAGCCGCCGCCAGTTGCTCCACCGGCACGCCGGTGCCCCACAGCTCCACCCGCTCGCCCACCGAAACCGGCGGCAACCCGGTGATGTCGACCGCGATCATGTCCATCGACACCCGCCCGACCAGCTGACCGCGACCGCCACCCACTTGCACCGGCGCACCACTGGCGAGACTGCGTGGCAGACCATCGCCATAGCCCGCCGCGACGATCGCGACACGCGAAGCGCGCGGCGCGCGCCACGCGGCTCCATATCCAACGCTCTCGCCCGCCGGCACGTCGCGCAGCGCGATCACGGTGCTTTCCAGCGTCATCGCCGGCCGCAGCCCCAGTTCCGGTCCTGTCTGGCCTGCGAACGGACTGATGCCGTAAATCGCAAGTCCCGGTCGCACCCAGGCGCCGTGCGTGTCGGGTCGCAGCAGCGTGGCAGCGGAATTCGCGATGCTCAGTTCCACGTCCAGACCGCGCACCAGCGGCCAGAATCGAGCCATCTGGGCGTCAGTGATGGTGTTGTCCGACTCGTCGGCGCTGGACAGGTGGGTCATCACGCGCAATTGGCCTGGGGGCACTGGCAGCGCACGCAACCGGGCGAAGGCATCGGCGAATTGCTCGGGCCGAAATCCCAGCCGGTTCATCCCGGTATCGACCTTGAGCCATAGCGACCAGGGCTGAGAGCCACGAAACGACTCCAGCAACGCGAGTTGCAGCGGCTCGTGCACTACCAGGTCGAATCGATGATGCGCGGCCTCCGCCAGCTGCGCGATGTCGAACACGCCCTCGAGCAGCACGATGCGATGCTGCAGGCCCGCCTCGCGCAGCGCGATGCCCTCTTCCAGACGTGCCACCGCAAACGCGTCGGCGTCCGCGAGCGCACGCGCCGTCGGTACCAGACCATGACCGTAGGCATTGGCCTTGACGACAGCCATGACGCGACTGATGGGCGCGCGGCCGCGGATGAATTTGAGATTGGCCCGTAGCGCCGCGCTGTCGATGCGCGCGCGGATCAGGCGCTTCACCGCAAGACGCCCTCGGCATAGGTGTCGGGCGCATAGTTCACGAAGCGGGAATACTGACCCTGGAAGGTCAGGACAAAGGTTCCGATCTCACCGTTGCGGTGCTTGGCGAGATCGATTTCGGCGAGCCCTTTTTTCGTAGTGTTCTTGTCGTAGACCTCGTCTCTATATATCAACAGGATCATGTCTGCATCCTGCTCGATCGCTCCACTTTCGCGCAGATCCGACATGACCGGCTTCTTCTCCTGCCGCTGCTCGACACCACGATTGAGCTGCGACAAAGCGATCACCGGAATCTGCAATTCCTTCGCCAGCGCCTTGAGTCCGCGCGAGATCTCCGCGATCTCGGTGGCGCGATTTTCCTTGTTCCCCGGCACTTGCATGAGCTGCAGGTAGTCGACGATGACCAGGTCGAGTCCCTTCCTCCCATCCCGTTTGTTCTCGCGCGCGATGCGGCGCGCGCGCGCGCGCAGCTCGGTCGGTGTCAGGCCCGGCGTCTCGTCGATGAAGATGCGCGAGTCGGTCAGCTGGCTGGTCGCCGCAGTGATGCGCACCCAGTCGTCCGGAGAGATTTCGCCGGTACGCAGGCTGTTCAGCGGCACGTGCCCGATCGAGGACAGCATGCGGGTCACGACCTGTTCGGACGGCATTTCCATGCTGAAGATGGCGACCGAAGCCTGGATCTCGGGATTCACGGCGGCGTATTCCGCCATGTTCACGGCCAGCGTCGTTTTACCCATCGACGGTCGGCCAGCGACGATGACCAGGTCGCCGGGTCGCAGGCCGCCGGTTTTCTTGTCGAAGTCGGCGAAACCGGTCGCAAGCCCTCGCAGGCTTCCGGGATTGCTGTGCCATTCGTCGATCTTATCGATCAGCGGCGGCAGGAGTTTGGCGACACTGACGGCGCCATCCCCACGGGTATTGGCCTCCGCGATCTCGTACACCAAGCCTTCCGCGCGATCGACCAGATCACGCGCGGGCAGTCCCTCATCGCTGAACACCGAAGAGGCGATCTCACGCCCTGCTTCGACCAGACGCCGCAACAGCGAGCGCTCGTGCACGATCTGCGCGTAGCTGCGCGCGTTGGCGGCCGTGGGCGTATCGCGCGCCAGCGTACCCAGGTAGGCAAGACCACCGATCTCGATCAGTTTGCCGCGACGCTCCAGCTGCTCCGAGACGGTAACGACATCCCCGGGGCGACCGGATGCGACCAGCTCGGCGAGCGCCTCGAAGATCAGGCGGTGATCCTGGCGATAGAAGTCGGCCGCCTGCACGACGTCGGCGACCTGGTCCCAGGCTCTGCCATCGATCAGCATGGCCCCCAGTACCGACTGCTCGGCCTCGATCGAATGCGGCGGCACCAGCCCGTCGGCTCCGGTACCGCCGTCACGACGTGAGCGCAGCGGACTGCTCACGAACGCGCCCTAGAGCCGCGTGGGCACGGGCGTCTCAGCCCGCTTCGTCTGAGGCGATGGTGATCGGCAGATCCAGATCGACATCGGCGTGCAGGTGCACGTGCACCGAATGCTCGCCCACTGTACGCAGCGGTCCCTCGGGCAGACGCAATTCGCTGCGCGCCAGCTCGTGACCGGCCTTGGTCGCAGCTTCGGCGATGTCAGCCGTACCGACCGAACCGAACAGCTTGCCTTCGGTACCCGCCTTGGCGGTGATATGGAGCTTGAAATCCTTGAGCGCTTCGGCGCGCTGCTGAGCACGCTTGAGTTCGTCACTCGCGACCTTTTCGAGCTCAGCGCGACGCGCCTCGAAGCGCGCGACGTTGGTCGGTGTCGCGAGCGTCGCCTTGCCTTTCGGCAGCAGGAAGTTACGCCCGTAGCCGGACTTGACCTTCACGCGATCGCCGATGTTGCCGAGATTGGCTACTTTCTGCAGCAGAATGAGTTCCATGTCGGTGCCTCAGTGCTGATCGGTGTAAGGCAGCAGCGCGAGGAAACGCGCGCGCTTGATCGCGGTGGCGAGCTGGCGCTGATAGAAGCTCTTGGTACCGGTGATGCGACTCGGCACGATCTTGCCGGTCTCGGTCACGTAGTTCTTCAGCGTCGCCAGATCCTTGTAATCGATCGACGTCACGCCGTCAGCGGTGAAGCGACAGAATTTCTTGCGCCGGGTAAAGCGCGATGCGCGTTGTTCAGCCATTAGCCACCTACCGGAATGTTGTCGTCACCGTCGTCATCGAAGCGCTCACGGCGTGTGCCGCCCTCGCCTTCCTCTTCCGCCTTCGCCATCGGCGAGGGCTCCGTGACAGCGCTATCGACGCTGGTCACGAGGTGGCGCAGTACCGCGTCGCTGAAACGGAACGAACCCGTGAGCTCACCGAGCGCCTTCTGGTCGCACTCGATGTTGAGCAGCACGTAATGCGCCTTATGAACCTTTGAAATCGGGTACGCCAGTTGACGGCGGCCCCAGTCTTCGAGGCGGTGCACCTGACCGCCGTCAGCCGTGATCATGCCCTTGTAGCGCTCGATCATGGCCGGAACCTGTTCACTCTGATCCGGATGGACCAGGAATACGATCTCGTAATGCCTCATTAGCAGCTCCTTGTGGATGATGCCGCCCGCTTGAAGCTCGCGATACGGCAAGGAGAAAAAGGGCGGCAAGCATACTCAATGGGGCCTACCCGTGCAATCACCGCACGGCTGATGATCTATTGCCCTTTGATGCGCCGTTGGCGCAATGCCTCGTACAACAGCATGCCGCTGGCGACCGAGACATTGAGGCTCTCCACCGCGCCGAGACTGGGCAGGCGCGCGAGCCAGTCGCAGCGCTGGCGGGTCAGCTGGCGTAGACCCGAACCCTCGGCGCCCATCACCAGCACGCGCGGGCCGGTCAGATCGACCTCGTGCGCCGGCTGGGAACCTTCGGCATCGGCTCCGACCACCCACAGCCCCGCGTCCTTCAGCAGCCCCAGCGTGCGCGCCAGATTGGTCACCGTCACGACCGGCGTGGTTTCCGCGGCGCCGGCAGCTACCTTGCGGGCGGTAGCGTTGAGCGAGGCGGCGCGATCGCGCGGCACGATCACTGCCAGCGCGCCGCACGCATCGGCCGTGCGCAGACAGGCGCCGAGATTATGCGGGTCCTGCACGCCGTCCAGCGCCAGCAGCAGCGGATCGGCAACAGATTTCAGGGCCTCGAGCAGATCGTCTTCCTGCCAGTTGCGCAGGGGCACGACCTCGGCCATCACCCCCTGGTGCACGACATTGCCAAGGCGCGATTCGAATCGCCTGATCTCGACCCGCTCGACCGGACAGCCCGCATCACGAGCCAGCTGTCCGATCTGCGCCGCGCGTGCGTCCTCGCGCCCGTTAAGCAGGTAGATTTTCGTCACCCGCTCCGGGTGGCGCGTCAGCAGCGCCCTGACCGCGTGCAGACCGTAAATCAGCTCAGTCGACGGCGAGTTCAAGGTCGATCAACCCTTCCACCGGTTTTACGCCGACTATCACCACCCGCACCCGCTGTCCCGGCGCGAGCCGCCGACCGCTGCGGCCGCCGATCCACTGCGCCCCGTCGTCCGCCATCCGGTAGTCATCATCGCGCAGCGCCGACAGCGGCAGCAGGCCGTCGACACCGAAGGCCAGCAGCTGCACGAAGCAACCGAACTCCGTTACCGTGGTAACCAGCCCGTCGAACTGCTGCCCGACCCGATCGCGCAGATAGATACACTTGAGGAACGTGCCGACGTAACGATCGGCTTCGTCGGAGCGCCGCTCCAGTCGCGACAGATCCACACCCTCCGCCATCAGCGCGGGTCCCTGAGGCAGGCTTGCCGCGTCCAGCAGTCCGAGCCGCGCGCGCAATGCGCGATGGATCATCAGGTCGGGATAGCGACGAATCGGCGAGGTGAAGTGCGCGTAGTCCTTCAACGCCAGACCGAAATGCCCGATGTTGTCAGGTTGGTAGAGGGCCTGCGCCATCGCTCGCACGACCAGCGACTCGACGAACGGACGACTCTCGAGGTCGTGCACACGCGGCGCGATCGCCGCCAGATCACGCGGCTGGACCTCTTCCGGCAACTGCAGTTCCATGCCCAGCACCCGCAGCGTACTGCGCAGCTGTTCGAGCTTCCTCTCGTCGGGTGGTGCGTGCACGCGAAACAGCGCGGGCTGGCGCTGCTCGCGCAGTTCGCGGGCCACGGCAACGTTCGCCAGCACCATGCATTCTTCGATGAGTTTGTGGGCGTCGTTGCGCGACGAGAATTCGATCGCGCTGACGCGCTCGCCGTCCTCGATCACGAACTCGGCCTCGGGCGCATCGAAATCCAGCGCTCCCCGACGCTGCCGCGCGCCCACCAGCGCACGGTAGACCTCGACCAGCGGCATCAGCTGCTGGTGCAGTTCACCCAGCGGCTGAACGGCCTCGGGCGTCTGCAGAAACAATGCCGCATGTGCCTTGGTATAGGTCAGCCGCGCGGCCGAGCGCATGACAGCCGGATAGAAACGGCCCTCCTCCAGCTCGCCACGGCGCGAGATGCGCATGTCGGCCACCATGCAGAGCCGGTCGACGTGCGGCTCGAGCGAGCAAAGATGATTGGACAGTGCCGTCGGCAACATCGGCAGCACGCGGGTAGGAAAATACACTGACGTTCCACGCGAGCGCGCCTCGTCGTCGAGCGCCGTCCCGGGTCGCACGTAGTGACTGACATCCGCGATGGCCACCACCAGACGGAAACCGCCGCCGGCGATGCGCTCGGCGTACACCGCATCATCGAAATCCTTGGCGTCATCACCGTCGATCGTGACCAGCGGCAACTGCCGCAGATCGGTACGCTGCGCAGCCTCTTTCGGATCCACCGTCTTGCCCCACTGCGCCGCCTCCTGCAGCACTGGTGAGGGAAATTCCGTCGGCAGGCTGTAGCGGGCGATTGCCGCCTCGGTCGCCATCTGCACCGGCCGGCTCGGATCGAGGCGCTGGACGATCTGCGCCTCGCCACCCTCACCGTTCTTCGGGTACCGGGTGACGCGGGCAATGACCCAGTCGCCCGCCTGTGCCGGCGTCTCATTGGCGGTGACACGGCAATTCAGGCTCAGGCGCTGGTCCGCCGAACGCACGAAAAATGAATTTCTGCCGGCCGCTTCCAGCGTGCCCAGGAAGGAGCTGACGCCCCGCTCCAGCACCTTGAGGACCGAACCGACGAAACGTCCCTGGGGATCGCTGTGAACTTCGAGGCGTACCCGATCACCGTGGGTCAGCTCGCGCATCTCGCCCGGTGGCAGGAAAACCGATTCGGTCAGCACATCGGTGCGCACGAAGCCGTAGCCCGCGCGATTGGCCGATACCACGCCTTCGGCGATCTGGACACCGGCGTTCGTGGCTCCCTGCCGGGTCTTTCGGCTCGAGGTTTGGGGCGTTTTCGGCCCGCGCGAATGCTGGGGAGATCTACCCGTCCGTTGTTTTCCGCTACGTCTCAATTGACAGCCCCGTACCCCTTCCGTACATTGCGCCGCCCCTGAATGCCCAGGTGGCGGAATTGGTAGACGCACTAGTTTCAGGTACTAGCGGGGCGACCCGTGGAGGTTCGAGTCCTCTCCTGGGCACCATTTTTGGGTTATTTATCAGAATTTTAGAAAGCTTCCTAGAAGTGAATTCTAAGTTGCGACCAGCGCCAGAATGGCGTCTCGGCGCACCTTGCGGCCGGGATTAGACCACATCGGGTAGCCCCGGGGTGGGTATTAAAGCTGCTCCACCCAGCGAACGATCTGCGCCGCACCGATCGCCCCGGAATGCCGGGCAATCTCGCGGCCACCCCGGAATGCGATCATCGTCGGAATACTGCGAATACCGTAGCGACCGGCGATCGCCTGGGCCTCTTCGGTATTGAGTTTTGCCAGCCGGGCGCTTGTCTTGAGCGTCTGCGCTGCCCGCTCGAATTCCGGCGCCATGCTCAGGCACGGGCCGCACCAGGGCGCCCAGAAGTCCACGACGACCGGCAGGTCGTTGCGATCGACATGGCGCTGAAAATTCTTCTCGTCGAGCGCCAGCGGATGGTCGGCGAGCAGCGCATCGTGACAGCTGCCACAGCGTGGCGATTCCTCGAGCCGCGATGCAGGTACGCGGTTGAGCGCTTCGCAGTGCGGACAGACCAGATGAATCGGCTCGCTGCTCGTTTTTGGCTCGCTCATAGGATTCGAGTTGGGGCCGCCGGTTCCGAATTTCAAGCACGTGCGCAGCGGGTAGAATGCGTCCTTTCGTCGCGTGGGATCCCGCACGTATGAGCACTCCCGTGGCCGGTTCGGCCGGCAAAGCCCGCTCGCGTCTTCACGTTCCCGCCACGCCCGCCAGGCCCGGCGGGCGTCCCGACTTCGGCTACCTGAAACTCTCGCCTGCCGGCGCGATGCCGAAACCGCCAATCGACGCCAGTGCTGCTGACATCGAACCGCTCGCCCACGGCCTGGTGCGCGTGCTGGACGACGCCCATCAGCCGGTCGGACCGTGGCAGTCCTCGCTCGAACCCGAGCGGTTGAAGGCCGGACTTCGCGACATGCTGCTGACGCGAACGTTCGACCGGCGCATGCAGCGGGCACATCGCCAGGGGCGGATATCGTTCTACATCCAGTCGGTCGGTGAGGAAGCAGTGTCGGTCGCGCAGGCCATGGCGCTCCAGCCGCAGGACATGCTGTTTCCGTCCTATCGCAATCAGGGACTGTTCGTCACGCGCGAGGTGCCCCTGGTCGACCTGATGAACCAGTTGCTGGCCAACGAACACGACATGTGCAAAGGCCGCCAACTTCCGATCATGTACCACTCGGGGCCGAAGCGGATTTTCTCGATCTCGGGCAATCTCGCGACGCAGTTTCCACAGGCCGTCGGCTGGGCGATGGCTGCAGCGATCAAAGGAGAGACCCACCTGTCTTCGGTCTGGATCGGCGAAGGCGCCAGTGCCGAAGCCGATTTTCATCATGGGATGTTGTTCGCATCGGTATACCGAGCGCCATGCCTGTTGAACATCGTCAACAATCAGTGGGCGATTTCTACTTTCCAGGGCTACGCGGGCGGCGAACGGCAGTCGTTTGCCGCCCGCGGCCCAGGCTACGGCATTCCGGGTATCCGCGTGGACGGCAACGATTTCCTCGCGGTCTATGCGGTGACCGAATGGGCTGCCGCCCGCGCGCGCGCCAATCACGGGCCCACGCTGATCGAGCACGTCACCTATCGCGCAGAGGCGCATTCCACCAGCGACGATCCGTCGCGCTATCGGCCCAAGGACGACTGGCAGCATTGGCCGCTGGGTGACCCGATCGAGCGCCTGCGGCAGCACCTGGTGAAAAGCGGACACTGGACGAAGTCCGATGACGAACAGCTCTCACAGCAACTCGAAGCACGGGTAGAGGCCGCATGGACCGAAGCCTCCGCGGATACGACGCCCCCGGACAGCAATCTGATGTTCGAAGACGTGTTCAAGGAGATGCCCGAGCATCTGCAACGTCAACGCGACGCGCTCGCAGCCGAGCGGGACGGGCAACGCTGATGGCACAGATGAACATGATTCAGGCGCTGCAGTCCGCGATGGATGTCATGCTCGAGCGCGATCCGAGCGTCGTGCTCATGGGTGAGGACATCGGCTATTTCGGCGGCGTCTTTCGCGCCACCGATGGGCTGCAACGCAAGTACGGCGAACACCGCGTGCTCGACACTCCTATCGCGGAAGGCGGCATACTCGGCGCGGCCATCGGCATGGGCGTGAACGGTCTGCGGCCGGTAGCCGAAATACAGTTCTCCGACTACATCTATCCGGCGTTCGATCAGATCGTCAGCGAACTCGCCCGGCTGCGCTACCGCAGCGGCGGTGTGTTCTCGTCGCCGGTCACGGTACGCACGCCCTGCGGCGGCGGCATTCGCGGCGGACAGACGCATTCGCAGAGCCCGGAAGGGATCTTCACCCACGTCTGCGGACTCAAGGTCGTGATGCCGTCCAACCCCTATGACGCCAAAGGGCTGCTGATCGCCTCGATCGAGGATGACGACCCGGTGATCTTTTTCGAACCCAAGCGGCTGTACAACGGTCCATTCGACGGCACTCCCGACAAGACCGCCGTCGCCTGGAAAGGACACCCGCACGCGGAGGTTCCTGAAGATCACTTCACGATACCGATTGGCAAGGCTCAGATCGTGCGCGCGGGCAACGCCATGACGATCCTGACCTATGGCACGATGGTCTACGTGTGTGAGGCAGCAGCGCAGAACACCGGTGTCGATGCGGAGATCATCGATGTGCGCACGATGCTGCCACTGGATGAGGACACGCTGTGCACGTCGGTGTCCCGCACGGGACGCTGCCTGGTGGTTCACGAGGCCACCGGCTTTTCCGGCTTCGGTGCGGAGCTGGCCGCCACCATTCAGGAGCGCTGCTTCTGGGATCTGGAGGCACCGATAGAGCGTGTCACAGGCTGGGATACGCCCTACCCCAGCGCGTTCGAGTGGGACTACTTCCCGGGCCCCAAACGGGTCGGCGCCGCCATCCAACGTGTGATGAATCCGCCGTGAGCCGCTACGCATTCCGCCTGCCTGACCTGGGCGAAGGTACGGTATCCGCCGAGATCGTCAGCTGGCTGGTGAAGCCTGGCGATACCGTTCTCGAAGGACAGCCCATTGCAGAGATGTCGACCGAGAAAGCCGTCGTCGAGCTGCCTTCGCCGGTCAGCGGGCAAGTCCTGTCGCTGGCGGGCAAACCGGGCGACGCCATCGCCGTGGGTGCCGAATTGATCGCGTTCGAAGCGGGCGGCAATGCCGCTGCACCGCATGCCGAGACAAAGGCTGCAGAGGCAAAGGCGGCCTCGAAGACGACTGCCGCGCCGAAAGCCGTCACGACGAACCCCGCGCCGGTGGCACGGACACCGGCCACTGTCACAGCCGGCGACGATCCATCGAGTGCTGCCGACGATCGTGTTCGCACCTCCCCCGCCACCCGCCGTCGCGCGCGCGAAGCCGGTATCGATCTGCGGACCATTCATGGCTCGGGCCCGCGCGGGCGCATTCAACCCGGCGATCTGACGCGGGCCCTGGCCGATCAGAGCGACGACGACGTGCCGGCCGGTCGGGCACGAGCGACCGATGATGGAACGGAAGAGATCAAAGTCATCGGCGTGCGCCGCTTCATCGCACAACGCATGAGCGCATCGAAACGCTCGATTCCGCATTTCGGTTATGTCGAGGAAGTCGACGTGACGGAGCTGGAAGCGCTGCGACAGCATTTACTGAGCACATCGACTTTCACCGCGACGAAACTGACGCCGCTGCCGCTCATCGTGAAAGCGGTCACGCGCGCGCTCGTGCGCCATCCGCAATGCAACGCCCACTACGACGAAGCGCGCGAGACGATCGTTCGCTACCGCGCCGTTCATGCAGGCATTGCCACGCAGACCCGGGACGGACTGAAGGTGCCGGTGGTGCGTCATGCGCAGGCGCTGTCGCTGTCGCAGCTGGCGCGGGAGATCGCAAAGGTTACGGATGCGGCGCGTACCAATCGGGCCAGGCGCGAGGATCTGAGCGGTTCGACCATCACGATCACGAGTCTGGGCAAGCTCGGTGGCATTTCCTCCACGCCGGTGATCAATGCCCCCGAAGTCGCGATCATCGGCATCAACCGCATCACCGAGCGCCCCGTGGTTCACGGTGGCGCCATCGCGGTGCGCCTGATGATGAATCTGTCGTCATCGTTCGATCATCGCTTCGTCGACGGCTTCGATGCGGCTGCTTTCATCCAGACGGTGAAGGAACTGCTGGAGCATCCCGCGACGATCTTCATGGACGAGCCGTAACTGCGAGCTCAAGACCGCTCGATGCGGCCGATCCTGCGCCACACCCCCGAACGCCATCGCAGCAGCAGCAGGCTCGACAACACCGACAGATAGACGAGGATCGCGACCCAGCCGCCGACGGCGCCCCAGCCGAGCTGCGGCAAGACGGCGGTCCAGCCCTGGCCCGGTGCAAAGGTCAGCATGTGCGCCAGCGGCAGGAACAACAGCAATGACAGCGGAAGCACCAGCGCTGCAGGCACCACGACATCGCCGGCGCCTCGCAGCGCCATCGCCGATCCCATCGCGACGCCATCGAAGAACTGATACGCGGCCGCAAACCACAACAGTCGCGAGCCAAGGTCCACCATGCCGCCGGCCAGTGCGTCGTGCGAGCTCGCAAACCACGGCAGTATGTAGGGTCCGGTAAGGGCCAGCAGCACTCCGATACCGCCCATGTAGCTGCTGGTCATCAGGATGAGCCGCATGCCCAGTCGCGCCGCCCACCCTGCATCGCCCGCACCGATCGACTGGCCGACCAGCGTCGTCCCGGACGCCGCCAGACCATATCCCGGGCTGAACGAGATCGAGGTCAGCATCATGCAGACCTGTGTAGCGGCGCCGCCGACGGTGCCGAGACGGACTTCCATGATCTGAAACATGGCGAACCCCAGCAGGTCGCCCGCCGATGCCAGGCCGATCGGAAAACCGAGCCGCACCTGTTGCCAGATAGGACCGAGGCGTGGGCGCCAACCCAGATGCGATTGATAGGTCTGCCTGTAGCGACTGCTCAGAAAGACGCCGATGCCGACGGACACGCCGACGGCCTGCGCGGCCGTTGACGCCCAGCCGGAGCCGGCGATACCCATCCCGAGGTCGAAAATGAACCATTGATTGAACAAGGCATTGCTGGCCGCGATCACACAGGTCACCACCAGCGTCGTGCGGGGTCGGCCGATACCATTGAAGAATCCGAACACCGTCCAGACCGCGACACCTAGAAAGGCGCCACCGATACGCGGGAACCAGAACTGGCCCGCGAGCTGCGCAATCTCCGGCGCGATGCCCGCTGGCGTCAGCACCAGGCCGCGGATCGCGCCCGCCAGAACGAACAGCGGCGAGGCGATCAGAACCGCCCACAGTGAAGTCCATACCGCGCGCGCGGCACGAGGCAGATCGCCGGCACCCTGGGCCTGGGCGACCAGCGTCTGCACAGCAGTTGCCGCGCCCCCGAGCAGATAGGTCACCGCCAGCAGCAGCCATTGAACCGATCCGACCGCCGCCAGCGCCTGCGTTGAAATCCGACCCACGAACCAGACATCGGTCAGATTGAGCACGATCTGGACCGCACTGTTGGCCATCAGCGGCAGCGCAAGCGACATGATCGCGCGCTGGCTGATCCGCGCGCGTCCACGGCTGTCGATCTGCTGCGCCGGAAGCAGACCTGCGCGCGTTTCTTTCATGGCATACGATACCGCATGCTCAGTGATCTGCTCACACTGGCCGAGCAATCGAACTTTCGACAGACCGGTCGTAGCGATGAGGTCGAACGACTGTGCGAAGCCTATCGCGTGCGCTGGCCCGATTGCGTGAACGCCTTTCGTTTCGGCACCTCCAGCGAGGGACGTGCCATGCACGCCCTGCTGATTACGCGCACTGGCTCGCTGACAGCGCAGGCGGTGAAGCAGAACGGCATCCCCCTGCTTTTCCTGCAGGCCGGTATCCATCCTGGCGAGAGCGACGGTAAGGACGCCGGGTTCATCCAGTTGCGCGAATGGCTCGAGCGAGCCGACGAACTGCTGCAGCGGGTGGCGATACTGTTCGTGCCTGCATTCAACGTCGACGGTCACGAACGCATGGGCCGCTGGAATCGTATGAATCAGAATGGCCCGGAAGAGACGGGCTGGCGCACGAACGGACTTAACCTCAATCTCAACCGTGACTATTGCAAGGCCGACACGCCTGAAATGCAGGCGCTGCTGCGGCTGATCGATGAGTGGGATCCCCTGGTGACCGCGGACCTGCACGTGACCGACGGCGCCGATTTTCAGCCGGACGTGTCACTGCAGGTCGAGCCGCTCAACCAGGGCGCGCCCGAACTCCACGACAGTGCGCGCCAGCTGCGCGACGCCGTCATCGACGATCTGCGCGCGTCCGGCTCGCTGCCGCTGCCATTTTATCCCGACCTGTACCGGGCGGATGAACCGTCATCGGGATTCGTGCTGACCGTGTATTCGCCGCGCTTCTCTACCGGCTATTTCGCCCAGCGCAATCGCTTCACGCTGCTGGTGGAGACCCACTCGTGGAAACCGTACGACCTGCGCGTGCGGGTCACGAGGGCGACGATTCGGAGCCTCGCGATTCATGTTGCGCACCGGGGCGGGCAGTGGTTGCAACAGGTGCGCTCGGCCGATCTGGCTACCTCTCGCATCGCCGGTTCGGAGGTGATCCTGGACTTTCGTTCGAGCTGGCGCGAACCGGTGGGTGGCGATGTGGACGCTGCGGCCGCTACTTCGGGCGAATCGGCTGCGGACGAATCAGCCGTTGACGCGCCGCTGATCGATTTCCCCGGCTACGCCTACACACGTACGCTGTCACCGATCTCCGGCGAGCTGTTCACGACCTACGATCCGGCGACGCCTCAGGTGTGGCGCGTGCCCTATCGCAACCGTGTCGAACCCTCGGTGACGGTGCGCGCGCCGGGCGCGGGTTATCTCATCCCTGTGGCACATACGGCCACGGTGGGTCCGCGGCTGGCGGCTCACGGCATCCGCACGCAGAGGCTTTCGTCCGCTCTGACGTCACTGTCGATGCAATGCTTTCAGGCATCCGACGTGCAATTCTCGACGGCCCCGTTCGAAGGCCGCATGCGGGTGGCGCTTCAGGGAACGTGGCGGGAAGCGCTGCGGGAGGTGACCGCAGGCGCGCTCTACGTGCCGCTGGATCAGCCGCTGGCGCGGCTGGTGCTGGCGTTGCTCGAACCTTGCGCGCCCGATTCGTTTGCGGCGTGGGGCTTCTTCAACGCCTGCTTCGAGCAGAAGGAGCATCTGGAACGATATGTGGCGGAGCAGATCGCGCGACAGCTGATGCAGGAGCAGGCACCGCTGAGGGCGCAATTCGAACAGCGGCTGCGCGTCGATCCGGGCTTCGCAGCCGATGCAAGCGCGCGCCTAGACTTCTTCCTGCATCGCCACGGCTCATGGGACCCGCACTACAACGAATATCCCGTCTGTCGTCTCGACCAGGCGCCGGCTCAGAACTCTCCGTAACCTCGAGCCATCGCGGCCGCGAACAGCGGCATCAATATGAACAGCGTCAGCTCAAGGTGAAACAGCAGGCGCACCGCCCTGACCGCGGCCGCATCCGGTAGCGAATCCAGGCGCCGCCAGCGCGCAATGGCCCTCGTCGGCCCGATCGACAGGATCGCGATCCCTGCGAAGCTCGCAAGCTTGGCCCAGAACCACAGATTGTGGGAGTAGTAGAGCCACCCCTTGGCAGCGAACACTGCGCGCGAGAAGCCCACGATCAACATCAGGCCGGCGAGTACACCGTAGGCGACGTCGATGCCCGCCACGCGCCTGAGCGTCGCGGCATCGAAACCCGGACGCAGCAGAAGGAACTCCGTCAGCAGCATCGCGAACAACGCGAAGATCAGCAGATGGTGCAGGCAGGCGAGCAGCAGATCCAGCATGGATTCATGCTACAGGCGCTACCCGAGGCTCGTCACGTACTCGGTGTCACGTATTCGGTCCGCCGCGCGCCCGGCTTCACCAGCAGCATCTGCACATCGCCCGTCGAGCGCTCGATGAATCCGCCTTCGCAATAGGCGAGATAGAACTCCCACATCCGCACGAAGCGATCCGGATACCCCATCGCGCGAACCCGGTCGAGCTGCGAGAGAAAGCGACGGCGCCACTCGCGCAGCGTCAGCGCGTAGCTCGGCCCGATGTCTTCGAGATGGAACAGCTTCATGTCCGATGCACCGGCCATCGAAGCGAGCATCGCCGAGACTGACGGAATGAAGCTGCCCGGGAATACGTGCCGCTTGATGAAATCCACCGATCGCAGTGCCTGCGCGTAGCGATGATCCTCGATCGTGATCGCCTGGATCAGCGCCATCCCGTCATCCTCGAGCAGCGCCCCGACCTTGCCGAAATAGGTGTCCAGGTACTGATGTCCGATCGCCTCGATCATCTCGATCGAGACCAGACGGTCGTATTTTCCCGTAAGTTCCCGGTAGTCGGTCAGCAGCACCTGCACACGGTCCTGGAGCCCTGCCGCCGCGACCCGCTCGCAGGCCAGCGCATGCTGTTCGCGCGATATCGTCGCCGTGGTCACATGGCACCCGGTAGTCCGGGCGGCGTGCAAAGCAAACCCGCCCCATCCGGTTCCGATCTCAATGACGCGTGTGCCTGCCTCGAGTTGCAGCTTCTGGCAGATGCGATCGAGCTTGCGCCGTGAGGCCTCCTCGAGCGTATCCGCAGGTGTGGCGTAGATCGCCGATGAGTACATCAGGTTGTCGTCCAGGAACAGCCTGAAAAAATCATTGCCGAGGTCGTAGTGCGCAGCGATGTTGCGTCGGCTGCCCGAACGCGTATTGCGGCGGCAGGCGGACCAAAGCTGCATCGCAGCCCCGGCCAGCCTCGCCGGACCGCGCTCCATGGCGTCGAGCTGATTGCGATTGCGCACCAGGATGCGTACCAGCGCGACCAGATCGTCACACTCCCACTCGCCGTCCATGAACGACTCGGCGGCGCCGACGCTGCCGCCCAGTGCGGCACGACGATAGAATTCCGGATCGCGTACCGTCAGCATGGCCCGCAGCGTCTGTTCCGGCTGTGCGGCGGGCGTGCCGACTTCGACCGTACTGCGTCCCTCGCGGATTCGCAGTACGCATCCGGTAAGACTACGCAGCAGCATCAGCACACGGTTGCGGAACAGTCGCTGCCCCGCGCTCGCACTGCCGGCGATGGCTACATCCGCCTCGTCCGCTGTCAGACTCACTTCATTCATGATGATTCGCCTTCCATGGCAACTGCGCCGGTAACTGCACTGGCAGCTGCGCGCGCGCTCATGCTGGCCGGATAGGGTTTCAGGTCGCTGATGACCCCCAGCCAGGACATCACGCTCAGCAGATAGAAGGTCAGGTCGCATTCCCACCAGCGCAGCCCCTGCCGCGCGGCGCCCGGATAGCGATGATGGTTGTTGTGCCAACCCTCGCCGAAGGTGATGAGCGCCAGCAGCCAGTTGTTACGGCTCTCGTCCCGGGTGCTGAAGCGACGCGAACCCCAGCGATGCGCAAGCGAGTTGATCATGAAGGTCGCGTGAAAGAGCGCCACGGTGGAAATGCAGAATCCCCATACGACCAGCTGCATGCCACTGGTGCCCAGCGAGGGCGAGTTGCGATGGAGAAAAGCACCCAGGAAGAACAATGCGACCGCCAGGAGTATCGGCATCAGGACGTCGAAGCGGTCGAGCCAGCGCAGCTCGGGGTACTGGGCCAGATCGCGTATGACGCGCCAGTCGGTGCGGAATCCGCGCGGCGTCAGAAACCATCCCAGGTGACTGCGCACGAAACCCAGTCGATGCGGCGAATGCGGATCGCGTTCGCTGTCGGCGTAACGGTGATGGTTGCGATGATGGGCAGCCCACCATAGCGGCCCGCGCTGCACGCTGGTCGTTCCGATCAGCGCAAACACGAACTGGACTACACGGGACGCGCGGAACGCGCGGTGAGAGAAATACCGGTGATAGAAGCCGGTGATCGCGAACATGCGAACGGCATACAGGGCCACCGCCACCGTGATCGAGAACGCCGAGAACCCGACCCAGATGACTGCCAGGCAGGCGACATGGACCGCAATGAAAGGCAGCGTCCGCAGCCAGTCGATGCGGTCACTGTCTTCGTGCTCTGCGCTGCCAGCCTGATTGTCAAGCCAGCGCGCGAGGGCGATCGCGGTGCGTCTATGCACCTGCCGGAGGCTCAAACTCATTGCCTGTCGATACCCTTTTTAGCGACTCTAACGGAAATACGACCGTCAGCGCCACACGGATGCAGGAGAAGCTCGTCAGAGCATGCAGTGACCCGTCAGGGGAGCGGTGCCAGCCTGCTGCACTTCCGCCTGGTCGACGCCATGGCGGTGCTCATTCGCCGGGAACTGGATGGTAACAGTAAGATTGCTGCCGCCCTTGCCGCGAATGTTACTGATACCACGAAATTCCATCAGATCGCGGCTCTGTGCATCGTAGGCCACATCGATGTGCGGCAGCACGAAGGCATACCAGCCGGAAAGCTGCAGCCGGAACCAACGGGTAGCGCGGCCTTCGGCATCCTCGTCCCGCAGCTTCTTCGCGCTGAAGTCAACGTAGCGCAACTGGCTGAGGATCAGGAACGGCAGCGGGTCGACCCCGGGCGAGCTGAGCGTATCCCAATGCTCGCGCACGAAGGCATCGAAGCCGGCATCGATCACGGCGTTCGGCGGGTTGCTCAGCGGGGCATGTTTCTCGGCGGACGACGCATCGGCCTGCGAGAACACCTCGCGCTGCCCTCCCCGCGTCCTGACCCCTTCGCGGTAGCCGGTGCGGGCATCGAGCATGTCGACGTCGGGCGTGGCCGTGCCGGGGGTGGTATCGACCCATTTGCGTGCGAACGGCTGCCCGTCCGCACAGCCATAGATCACCAGGCGATGCCCGACGCCACCCTGCTCGTACATCCAGTGGGACTCGGTGTAGATCAGTTTGTGATCATCCGACGTGTAGGCGTAGCCGCGATAGAAATCGGCGCCGCCGGCCTCGCCCGCCGTCAGGACAGTCGTCGTGGCCAGGATCACGCCCAGTACACGCACGCGAACGCAGGCGCGGAGCGATCGTTCGGGAATTCGCAGCATCATGCGGCACATGATAGCCGCGCGAGTGCCGTTCAGGCGATGACGGTCCCGACGCCGGTCAGCGGGTCGGTAGTGCTGTCGCTGAGCATGGCCGCGAACTCGGGCGCCGGCACGGGCTTCGAGTAGTAGAAGCCCTGCATCTCGTCGCAGCGTGCGCGATGCAGGTACTCGCGCTGTTCCTCGCACTCCACTCCCTCGGCGACGATGCGCATGCCGAGCTTGTGGCCAAGCGCGATGATCGTCTGCACGATCGCACCATCGTCCGGATCCGTGGCAATGTCCTTGATGAAGGCACGGTCGATCTTGAGATGATCCACCGGAAAGCGTTTCAGATAGCTCAGACTCGAATACCCGGTGCCGAAATCGTCGACCGCGAGCTGCACGCCCAACCGTTTCAGATCCCGCAACATCGACACGTACTTCTCGGCATCACCCATGATCATGTTTTCGGTCAGCTCGAGCTGCAGGCAGCGCGGCGGCAGGCCGCTCTGCTCCAGCGCCTCGGCGACGGTCTGTACCATGTCGCCTTCGGCAAACTGCCGCGGCGAGACATTGACCGATACGACGATCGATCGCAGACCCTGTACCTGCCAGCTGCGCGCCTGATCACAGGCGGTGCGCAGCACCCACTTTCCGATCGGCACGATCAGCCCGGTCGTCTCGGCTACCGTGATGAAACGGGCCGGACCATACAGATCACCCTGCGGAGCACGCCAGCGCAGCAGCGCCTCGCCGCCGACGATCCGGCCGGTGCGGATGTTGACGCGCGGCTGATAGTGCAGCACGAACTGCTTGCGAACCAGCGCGCCGCGCAACCTGCGCTCGACACTCAGGCGCTCGAAGATGACCCGGTTCAACTCGGCAGTGAAGAACTGGTAGTTGTTGCGGCCGCTTTCCTTTGCCTTGTACATCGCCGAATCGGCATTTCGCAGCAGCATGTCCGCGCTGCGGCCGTCCTGGGGATAGACCGCGATGCCGATGCTGCAGGTGACGTTCAGCTCGCGGCGTCCCGCCGACCAAGGCTGCGAGATCGACGCCTGGATGCGCTGCATGATGCCGGTGAGTTCATCGTCATTGGCATAGTTACGCAGGACGAGCACGAACTCGTCGCCACCCTGCCGGGCTACGGTATCGGATTCGCGCACGCAAGCCTTCAACCTTTCGGCCACGGTCTTCAGCAGCGTGTCGCCGGCATGATGACCGAAGGAATCGTTGATCAGCTTGAATTGATCGAGATCGACCAGCGCCACCGTGACGCGGCCGCCGCTGCCCTCGGCCTGCTTGATCGCCTGCCTGACCCGCTCGTCCAGCAGGCCGCGATTGGCCAGTCCCGTCAGAGAATCGAAGTTCGCCTGTTGCTGAATGTGTGCCTGGATCCGACGACGTTCGGTGACGTCCTCGATGGTGCCTTCGTAATGGGTGACCTTGCCCTCGGCGTCGCGATTTACGCGGCCGGTCATCGATACCCATATCGTGTCGCCGTTCTGCTTGCGCGCCTGCCACTCGAGACCTTCGACGGCACCATCCGATTCGAGCCGCCGACGCAGTTCCTCACGCGACGAGTCGTCCATCGAGCGGATCAGTTCTTCCGGCGTCTCGTATCCGTAGATGCGAGCCAGCGCCCGATTCGCACTGATCCACTGTCCATCGGCGTCGGCGCGGAACATGCCCTCGACCGAATTCTCGAACATGCTCTGACAGCGCTGCTCGAGTTCCTCGAGTGCCTCTTCGGTACGCTTGCGTTCGGTGATGTCCTCGATGAATCCTTCGGTCATCGGCTGCGACGGACGCTCGCCGAAGATCGCCAGGCCACGTTCGCTCACCCATCGTATGCCGCCGTCGCGCCCCACGAGACGATACTGCACGACGTAACGCTCGCGTGTGACCAGGGCCTGCGCCACCGCCTGTTCGCGCAACGCGCGATCGTCCGCGTGCACCACGGCAGTCAGGGAGCCGCCCATCAGATGAGCCGCCCGGTAACCGGTCAACTGCTCGCAACCTTCGCTGAGATATTCGAGCCGTGCCTCGGCGTCGCTGCTGCAGCGAAAGACCATGCCCTCGAGGTGGCTCAGCAGACTGCGCAGCATCTGTTCCGCAAAGACGGGCGTCCCGAGTACTTCCTCCTCAGACACCGAACCCTGCGACCGCTGTGCATGCAAACTCATTATGTAAGCTCTCGACGAACCGCAGCCTCATCACGACAAGTAATAGGGATATCGAGCCGCGTCGGTACAAACTTGAGGTTGGGGGGCGTGCGCGCCGCAGCATAACGGCGCGATTGTGAACGCCGCCGCCGAATATGTCGCAAGACGGTCGCCGGCGCTGCATTGCGCAGCACCGGCGGCTTGGGATCAGTCGAACGGGTGCCGCACGATGATCGTTTGATTGCGGTCCGGGCCGGTCGATATCAGGTCCAGCGGCACGCCGACCAGCGCCTCGATGCCCTTGAGGTAGGAGCGTGCGTTGGCCGGCAGGGCCTCCAGATCCGTCACGCCGACCGTGGACTCCTTCCACCCGGGGTGTTCCTCGTATACCGGCTCGATCTCGACTCCGGCCTCGGTCACGACCGGCGGTTCGGAGAACGTCTTGCCACCAATACGGTAGCCGACACAGACGCGAATGACGTCGAGCCCGTCGAGCACGTCGAGCTTGGTCATGCACAGACTCGAGACGCTCGAATTCACCACGGATCGGCGCAACGCCACGGCATCGAACCAGCCGCAGCGGCGGCGGCGCCCCGTCACTGCACCGAATTCGTGACCGACGCGCGAGAGGTGCTCGCCGTATTCGTCGAACAGCTCGGTCGGAAACGGTCCTGCTCCGACCCGCGTCGTATACGCTTTGACGATTCCGAGTACGCCGTCGAACATCCGCGGACCGATACCGGTGCCGGTGGCCGCGCCGCCGGCGGTGGTATTGGAAGACGTGACGAACGGATAAGTGCCCACGTCGACATCCAGCATCGCGCCCTGCGCGCCTTCGAACAGAACGTTGGCGCCGCGGGAGCGCAGGCCAGCCAGTGCACCTGTCACATCCACCAGCAGCGGTTTCACACGGTCCAGGAACCCCAGCTGCTCGTCGAGCGTGCGCTGGAAGTCGATCGGACTCTGCCCGAAATACCGCTGCAGCACGAAGTTGTGAAAGTCCAGCACCTCACCGAGCCGCGCCGCGAAGCGGTCGCGTTGCAGGAGATCCACGACCCTCACGGCGCGCCGCGCAACCTTGTCCTCGTAGGCAGGCCCGATGCCCCGTTTCGTGGTGCCGATCGCATTCGCGCCCTGGGCGGTCTCCCGCGCGCGATCGAGCGCGACGTGCGTGGGCAGGATCAGCGGGCAGTGAGGTGAAATCTTCAGCCGATCGAGCACCGGTACACCCTGCGCGATCAGGTTGTCCGCCTCACGGAACAGTGCCTCCAGCGACAGCACGACGCCGTTGCCGATGAAGCACTGCACGCCTTCACGCAGGATGCCGGCCGGGAGCAGCGACAGCACGGTCTTGACGCCGTTGATGACCAGCGTATGCCCGGCATTGTGGCCACCCTGAAAACGTGTCACCGCAGCGGCACGTTCGGTCAGCAGATCGACCAGTTTGCCCTTACCCTCATCGCCCCACTGCGTGCCGATGACGACGACGAACCGGCCCATCAGGAACGCACCAGGAAAAGAATGGTCAGGCCGACTGCCATGCTGACGAAGCCCGCAATGCGCATCTGGCGCTCTTCAAGCGACGAGATGCGCTCCAGCAAACGCTTCATTCCGGATGGATTGATGAACGGCATGACTCCCTCGATGATACAGACGATTGCCAACGCGGCGATGAGATCGGTCCAGTCCAGCCCCACTTGAATTAGCCCCTAATGCCCGCTGGCGCTGTGCAGATATTTGAAGAAATCGCCTTGCGGCGAGATGACCAGGATGTCGCCTTCGCGGCCCAGCGTTTTCTTGTATGCCTGCATGCTGCGATAGAACGCCGCAAATTCAGTATTCCGGCCGTAAGCCTTGGCAAGGGCCGCGGCTGCTTCGACGTCGGCCTCGCCGCGCAGGCGCTGCGACTCGCGCGTGGCATTGGCCAGAATGTCGGCGCGCTTGCGGTCCGCGTCAGCGCGGATCTTTTCGGCCTCGGCAGCGCCTTCAGCGCGCAGTTGCGACGCCTGCGCAATCAGACCCTGTTGCATGCGCTGATTGACAGCCGCTGCGACATCCTCCGTGAGCTCGATGTGCTGCAGTTGCACGTCCAGCAGGTCGACGCCCAATCCTTCGGCGTTGCGCTGCATCTGCTCGAACGATGCCTCGCTCAGCGTCCCGCGCGGCCGCTGGTCGATCGTTGCCAGCGTCTGCGCGGAGATGGCCTGACTGAGCCGGTCGTGCACATCCTTCATGAGCCGCTGTGCGGCAACCTCTTCGTCACCGCCCGTGGCCTGAAAATAGCGCAGCGCGTCGGCCATCTTCCACTTGATATAGAAGTCGACGTTGACCGCCTTTTGATCGTGGGTCACGAACATGTCGCCCGGATACGAACGGCCGACGACTCGCAGGTCGAATACGTGGGTCTCGTCCAGCGGCGATTTGAGGTGCAACCCGGGACCGCACGGGGCGCCCACGACCTGGCCAAGTCGAGTCCGCAGCGCGATCTCGCCCTCGTCGACGATCCAGATGGAACGCCACAACAGCACCGCCGCGACCAGGATCGCCGCTCCCGACAGTGCGCGCACACCCGTCATCGTTCGGGCCTCTCTCGGCCGCGTTCTTCCTGATCGTCACGATCGTTCTCATCCCCGCTGGTCGCCGGGGTCGCACTCGCAGGCGGTGGACTCGTCGCTGCCGCGGCTGCCGGCGGCTGGCCGGCGGCCGCGTTGCTGCCGCCCGCACTGGCACTGGAGCCGGACGAATTGGAACTGCCAGCGGCCGGCGCGGTACGCATGGCATCGGCCAGCTTGTCGAGCGGCAGATAGATAACGCTGCCGCCTGCGCCGTTGGTGTCCAGAACGATCTTGTGCGAGCGCGTCAGGATTTCTTCCATCGTCTCGGTGTACATGCGGCTGCGCATGATGTCCGGCGCCAGCGTGTAAGCGTTGACCAGTTGATTGAAGCGCTCTGCCTCGCCGTCGGCGTCGGCAACGGTCTGCTTGGCATAGACCTCGGCGTCGGCAAGCTGACGCTGAGCGACCGCTTCGGCCTTGGGCAGGATATCGTTGGCGTAACCTTGCGCATCCTCGGCTACCCGCTTGCGTTCCTCATCCGCCTTGACGGCATCGCGCTGCGCAGCCAGCACCGCATCGGGCAGCTGCAGGTCGGTGATGTTGACACCGGTCACGACGACGCCTGCCTGATAGGCGTCGAGGGCGCGCTGAATTTGCGACTGCGCCTGACTCGTCACCGCCACGTGTGCCTCACCGCCGGCGAGAAGCGACGCCAGATCCTGTTGCGCGATCAGTTCGCGAATCGCCGTCCCGCTGAGCTCGCGCAGCGTGTTGACCTGGTCCCGCACGTTGAAGAGAAAGCGCACTGGATCGGCGATGCGATACTGAACCGACCAGCTGACATCGACCAGGTTTTGATCGGCCGTCAGCAGCTGGGCTTTGTCATCCGTGCCGATGGGCGTTGTCGCAACGTTGACCTTCTTCAGTGTCTCGATCGGGTACGGCCAGTGCCAGCCGTGGCCCGGCTGTTCCACCGCGACGAAGCGGCCGAAGCGCTGAATGACCCCGCGCTCGTTTGCATCGATCTGGTAGATGCCGCTGCCGATCCATACGACCAATACGACGCCCGCCAGCGCGAGCACGGCGCTCCCCCGGCCACTGCCAGGACGCCAGAGCTGCTGCACGCGACGCTGCCATCGACGCAGCAAATCGTCGAGCGATGAGTCATCCGGGCCGCCCCGCGGCGGACGCTTTTTTTCTTCGCCAGGTTGGTTCCAGGCCATGTCAGTGGCGCACCCTCGCGCCCGTGGGCGGAGCCGGCGATTCTAGGTAGGGGCCCTCGTCGGTACAAGCAGCCGGTATCGGGACTGCGGAAAGGGAGGCGGGAATGATCTCCAGCACCCGGACTCCGGGTTCCCGCGCCCAGGCCTCCGCATCGGCCGCCGGCATCTCCACCAGAAGTTCCAGTTCGCCGGTCGGAAGCGTGCGCTCGTCGCGAACGACACCGGCAGCGAAAAGCTTGGCGCGCTGTGCGCCGGCGGCCAACGGCAGCCGCAGCCACAATCTGCGCACCTTGAGCTCCAGGCGTTCGACTATCGCCTGACGCAGCAGTTCCAGACCGGCCTCAGCCGGATTGCGCGCGGCCGCCGAGATCCACGATGCGCCCGGCCGACCGTCGGCGCTACGTTCGACATGTGGTACGAGTTGCAGCCGATCGATCTTGTTGTAGACACGTAGCTGCGGAATGTCACCGGCACCGATTTCCGCGAGCACCGAGTCGACTTCGTGAATGTGTTCGTCGCGCTGCGGATCGTTGGCGTCGACCACATGCAGCAGCAGGTGTGCCTCGCGCGCTTCCTGCAGGGTGGACTGGAAAGCCGCGACCAGTTCGTGCGGCAGATCGCGGATGAATCCAACCGTATCGGCCAGCACCACGGGCGATCCTCCAGGCAATCGAAGCCGCCGCACGGTGGGATCGAGCGTGGCAAACAGCTGATCGGCGATGTAGACATCGCTACCGGTCAGCGCTCGGAACAGGGTCGACTTGCCGGCGTTGGTATAGCCGACCAGCGCAACCGACGGCACGGGAATCTCGGCGCGGGCACTGCGTCCGGTGTCACGCTGCTGCTTCAGCCGCTCGAGACGTCGAGTCAACGACTTCACGCGCGCGCCGAGCAGGCGTCGATCGGTTTCGAGCTGGGTTTCGCCCGGTCCGCGCATACCGATACCGCCTTTCTGCCGCTCGAGGTGCGTCCAGCCACGCACCAGTCGGCTCGACAGATGCTTGAGCTGCGCCAGCTCGACTTCCAGCTTGCCTTCGAAACTGCGCGCGCGCTGCGCGAAGATGTCGAGTATCAGACCGCTGCGATCGATGACGCGCACTCCCGCGAGCTTCTCGAGGTTGCGCTCCTGACTGGGCGACAATGGGTGATCGACGAGGATCACCTCTGCCTGATGCTCGCGCGCAGTGCTTGCTATTTCCTCGGCCTTGCCGCTGCCGACGAAGTAGCGTGGATCGGGCCGCTCGCGGCGACCGGTAATCGTCGCCACGGGTATCGCATCGGCTGATCTGGCGAGCCGTGCAAACTCCTCGAGATCCTCGGGCCTGACAGGATCGCCAAGCCCCAGGCGCACGAGCACGGCACGCTCACCGGCGCGCGGTCGCTCGAACATGCAACATTCCGGATCGGGGCATCAGTCCGCAGCAGGCTCCGCAGCCGCGGTCTCCTCGACAGCCAGACGCACGGCGCGCGCCGGCACGACGGTCGAGATCGCATGCTTATAGACCATCTGGCTGACGGTGTTCTTCAGCAGCACGACGAACTGATCGAACGAATCGATCTGGCCCTGCAGCTTGATACCGTTGACGAGATAGATCGATACAGGCACATGTTCCTTGCGCAGCGCGTTGAGAAACGGATCTTGTAAAGACTGACCTTTGGCCATGAAATTCTCCTTATTTTTCAATCGCTTTTGTTTATAGAACGGATTGGCGCACCGCTGGGGGCTGCAGCGCGAAAACCCGCTACGACTATCCGTGGGGAGTGAGAACTGCAAATAGTCTATCACCGCCTCCGAAGGCGGTCATGCGTCCAGCCCCGCTACAATCGCCTCTTTGATCGATGACATCTGTCCTACGGTATTGCCCGAAACGGCAGTGAGTCCCTGTTCGCGACGTAACCAGGTGAGTTGACGCTTCGCCAGTTGCATCGTGGCGATGATGGCCCGCTGCGATGCTTCGGCAAGCGTGCATTCGTTGCGAAAGAATTGTGAAAGCTGCCGGTATCCGACCGCGCGCATCGCCGGGTGGCGATCCGTAAGATCCCAGCGCTCGAGCAGCTGTTCGACCTCATCCAGCAACCCGGCCTTCATCATCTGATCGAAGCGCGCCGACAGATCGCGCCGCAGTGACTCGCGGTCTGCCGGCATCACCGCGTAGCGCAACCAGCGGAAGTCATCCTTTGCACCATGGGTGTCCCGCTGCCACTGCGATATGGGTACGCCGGTGAGCCGATAGACCTCGATCGCGCGCTGGATCCGCTGTGAATCGTTGCAGCTGATATGCGCAGCGGCCTGCGGATCGATCCGGGACAGCTCGGCGTGCAGAGCCGGCCAGCCCTGCTGCAATGCCTGCTGATCGAGTTCGCGCCGCAGCACGGGAGACGCCTCGGGCAGCACCGCCAGTCCACTGTGCAGCGCACGCAGATACAACATGGTACCGCCCACCAGCAGGGGCAGATGCCCTCGGCCCACACAGGCCGCGATTGCCTGACGGGCGTCTCGAACGAATTCGCCGGCTGAGTAATATTCGTCGGGATTGCGAATATCTATCAGATGGTGACACCAGCGCTCACGAAGCGCGGCATCCGGTTTCGCGGTGCCGATATCCATGTCGCGGTAAATCTGTGCCGAGTCGACGCTGATGATCTCGACCGGCTTCACCTGCGAGAGCGCGGCGGCCAGTTCGAACGCGAGAGCACTTTTGCCGGCTCCCGTCGGTCCCGTCAGGACGACGATCAGCGGCAGCGTCATCTGACGGTTCATCTGCCGCGCAGGAAGAGCTGATCGATCTCGCGCAGACTCAATCGCAGCCACGTCGGTCGGCCGTGATTGCATTGACTCGCACGCTCGGTCTGCTCCATCTGCCGTAGCAGCGCATCCATCTCGCTCAGCGACAGCGCTCGCTGTCCGCGGATCGCCGCGCGACAGGCCATGTTGCCCAGGATGCGATGCGCCGTGCCATCCAGATGATGCGCACTGGTCGTCTCGCCGGTCGTCAGCTCCTGTGCCAGTTCTGTGACGATGACACTTACGTCCCCCCGGGCAAACAGCGCCGGCACGCGACGCACGCAGATGCTACGCGGTCCATAGCGTTCGAGTTCCAGGCCGATGCGCTGCAATTCCGCGTCCGTTTCCAGCAGCGCCTCGATCTCGTGCTCCGGCAGCGACACGGCGACAGGTTCCAGCAACAGCTGCGAAGCGGGTGTCGCACTGTCGTAGCCGGCCTTCAACTGTTCATAGAGAACACGCTCGTGAGCTGCATGCGTATCGACCAGCACCATGCCTTCGTGCGTCTGGGCCAGGATGTAGAGATTGTGCAGCTGGCCGATCGCCGTACCCAGCGGCTGCTGCGCCGATGGATGCGCGTCGCGCAGCTGCAGCAGCGGCGAAGTACGCGATGTCTCGGGAGGCAGCACGTAGCGCTCGAATGATGCGATCGCCTGGTTTGCGGCCGATCCCTGCATCGGCATCATCGCCGTCAACGGCAGGCTCATCGAAGCCGCTCCCAGGTTGGGCAGCAGGCTGGGCGGGGGCAGGTGCGCCGCACCGGGTATGTCGTTGGCCGGGCGCGTGGTCGCGAGCGTGCGTTCGACAGCGCGGAACACGCCGTCGTGCACGGCGCGGGTATCGCGAAAGCGCAACTCCAGTTTGGTCGGGTGCGCGTTGACGTCCACCTGGCGCGGATCCAGTGACAGATAGAGGAGATAGGCAGGATGTCGTCCGTGATAGAGCACGTCGCGATAACCCAGCCGCACCGCATTGCCCAGCAGACGATCGCGCACGGACCGCGCATTGACGAACCAATACTGCATATCGGTCTGCGCGCGAGCCGCGGTCGGCAGGCCCAGCCAGCCAGTGAGCTGCATCGGGCCGCGCTGTTCCTCGATGGGAATCGCGCGGCTGCGAAATTCGGCGCCCAGTATCCGGTCGATGCGCGCCTCGATCGTGGCATTGTCCGTTGCGGGCGGCAGGTCGAGGATGTCGCGACCGTTATGCCGAAGGCGAATGCCTACCTGGGGCTCCGACAAGGCCAGCCGTTCGACCTGGCGCAGCAGATGGCCGAATTCGGTCACTTCACTGCGGACGAATTTGCGTCGCGCGGGAACGTTGTAGAACAGGTCCCGAACTTCGATGCTGGTTCCGGAAGGGTGAGCGGCAGGTTTGAGTTCGGATCGCTGACCGCCCTGCACCGTCAGTTCGTGCGCCTGCGAACTGCCGCGCTCGCGCGACACCAGTCGCAGACGCGCCACCGAACCGATCGATGGCAGCGCCTCGCCGCGAAAGCCGAAACTGGCAATGCCCTCGAGATCTTCGAGCGAGGCGATCTTGCTGGTCGCATGTCGTTCGATGGCCAGGAGCATGTCCGGGGCCGTCAGTCCGCAACCGTCGTCCCGAACTTTGATCAGAGACAGACCGGCATGCTCGACATCGATATCGATCTGCCGGGCGCCGGCGTCGAAGGCATTCTCGATCAGTTCTTTGGCGACGGACGCCGGCCTTTCGATCACCTCGCCAGCGGCGATCTGATCGATCAGGTTGGCGGACAGAACTTGTATCGGCATGCGCCCTGCGCCCAAAGAGGCGCAGTTTACACACTCGATCAGCCGCCGCGGGCTACCTGGGCATCGCCGGCGAGGTGCTCGTGCGCGGAGGGTTCGCCGGCGTACAGGCTGCCTTCAGGAGGATATTTGCGGAAGTAGGCCTCGACACCGGTGAAGATCGCCTGGGCCAGCCGCTCCTGCTCGAAGGGCGTACGCAATTTGCGCTCTTCGGACGGATTGGAGATGTAGGCCGTCTCCACCAGCATGGACGGAATGTCAGGTGATTTGAGCACCACGAAGGCGGCCTGCTGCACCTGGCGCTTGCGCACCGAGCCGACGCCATCCAGCGCTGTCAGCACCCGGTCGGCGGCCTCGACGCTCTGGCCGATGGCCGCGCTCTGTGTCAGATCGAGCAGCACCGATCGCACGTCGGGCCGCTGCTCCGCCAGCGAGATACCGCCCTTGAGATCGGCAGCGTTTTCCTTCTCCGCGAGCAGCTTGGCCGCGACGCTGGAGGCACCGCGCTCCGAAAGAATATAGACCGATGCCCCCGACACGTCGCGATCTCGAACCGCGTCGGCATGGATGGAGACGAACATGTCCGCGCGCGCCGCTCGGGCACGAACGATCCGATCGGTCAATGGAACGAAGTAATCGCCGGCGCGGGTCAGTACGGCATGCATGCCGGGCTCACGGTCGATCCGCGCCGCCAGTGCCCGCGCGATCGCCAGTGTCACATCTTTTTCATGGGTGCCGCCCTGTCCGCTCGCACCCGGATCGTCACCGCCATGTCCTGCATCGACGGCGACGACGATATCGCGCTCGCCGCTCGGAGCGTGCAAGGCGCGTACGGCGCGCACGGCGCGCACGGCGCGCTCAGTCTCCTGCGCATCGGATGAGCTGGCCACGCGCGTGCGGACCGGGGCGGTCGAGGGCATGGACGGCGGCACTGCCGCGGGCTGCTCGGCCGGCAGCGCATCCTGTGCACCGAAGGCAATCTGCAGACGGTAGTGCGCCGCCTCCACGCTCGGGGTCAGCCGTGCCGGTGTCCGTCCGCGCAACTCCACCACCAGGCGCAACGAATTCTGCACCGGCGAACCGGAGCGCAATCCGAGCACCGGGCTTCCCGCCGCGACCTGCGGCAGCCTTGCCTGGCGCCGGGTCGCCGGCAGGTCGATCACCAGACGCTCCGGATCGTGCAATCGAAAGACATGCTGGGAGACGGGCGATGACAACGACATCGTCAGCAGCGCGCCCGCCCTATCCGCCTGCAGGCCGATCGATTCCAATCGCACCGGCTGCGCCGCCTGGCGACCGAACGCACACGCGAACAGACCGAGGCAGCTCGCTGCCGTCAGCCGGGCAATCATCGGCGCACGAGGACGATTCAAAGAAAGGCCCGCTCCCTTTACTTATTCTTGCCGCACTGTATGCCGTCTGCCGGTGAAATTCAATATTATTAATCAGATACGACTCATTTCTAAAATGCGCGCGAGCCAGATCTCCCCGGCGTTCGAAGCAGCCTCGATCCGGGCCTGTCGCTCGGGTGTCGTCAGCATCTGCACCCGCAGATCGGGACGCGGCAGCCTGTCGCCGCCCCGCTCCGGCCATTCGATCATCACCAGGGTGTGACCGCACAGATGGTCCCGTACTGCCAGGTGCTCGAGTTCGTCGGGATCGGCGAGCCGATACAGATCGATATGAATCGCCTGACCCTGCGAGGCCTCGTAGATTTCCACCAGACTGAAACTCGGGCTGCGGACGACGTCCGAGACACCTACGGCCTGCAACGCGGCCGCCGTCAAAGTCGTTTTACCCGCGCCCAGCTCGCCGCTCAGGAATACGACCCGCGCGTCCCGTTCGCCCCATGTCATCGCGCTGGCCAGGGTTGCACCGAGTGCCTGCGTAGCGGCGGCGCTGGGCAGCGGCCAGACCGTGCTCATTGGCGCAGATTGACCCACCGATTGATGGCCTCGGCGAGGTCCAGCGCCAGAATGCCCCGCTGGCGCTCGCGCGCCAGATCGTCACCCGCGAGCGCATGCGCCATCACCGCCGCACGCGCGGCCAGCCAGGGATCGTGGCACTGCGCAAGAATTCCCGCGACGGCCCCGGTCAGCACGTCGCCCATGCCTGCGGTGGCCATGCCCGGGTTACCGCGTTCGCACAGGGCGGGCACTGGTCGCGAGCTGACGCCTACCAAGGTGCCGGCACCTTTCAGCACGACGATCACCTGCGGGTCACGCTCGCACAATCGTCGCAGCGCAGACGGCCGGTCGGACTGCACACGCGAGGTGGGCTCGTTCAGCAGCCTGCCCGCTTCGCCGGGATGCGGTGTGATGACCGCGCCGGCGGGAATCGACAGGCGGCGCTCGGCGATCTGATTGAGCGCGTCGGCGTCGAGCACCAGCGGCTTGCCGCTGGCGAGTACTCGATCCAGAAGCGACGAGGCCCACGGCGTGCGACCGAGGCCAGGGCCGATCGCGATCACATTGGCGCTGCGAAGCACCGCGTCCAGATCATCCGGGGCGTCGACCGCGTGCAAAATGAGTTCGGGTCGACCTGATGCAATGGCTGAGACGTTCTCACGCGCGGTCGCCACCGTCACCAGTCCCGCGCCCACCCGCAGGCAGGACTCACCGCAAAGACGCGCCGCGCCCGGCATTCCTGCCCCGCCGGCAACCACGAGCACCCTGCCGAAGTCACCCTTGTTCGATTCGCGCCGCCGCGGCGGGAGCGCGGTGGTGATGTCGGCTTCGCTCATGCGCTCGAGCAGCGGCTCGAACGCCGGCTCGGCCGGCGGCGAGACTTCCAGATCGTCGAACAGCAGCCGGCCCGTGTAGTCGGGGCCGTCGCCCAGGAACAGACCCGTCTTGAGCGCCACGAAGCTGATCGTGCAGTCGGCACGCACCGCGGCTCCCATGACCTGCCCGGTATCACCGTTGAGACCCGAGGGCAGATCCAGTGAGAACACCGGACGGCCACACCCGTTGATCCCGGCGATGGCGCCGGCGAAGGGTTCGCGGACGGATTCCTTTAACCCGGTACCCAGCAGCGCGTCCACGACGACGTCGGCCTGAGCGAGGGCCACGGCGGCATACGGCGCGATCTGCACTCCGCCACCGTCCAGATCCTGCCAGGCCTTGAGCGCATCGCCGCGCAGCCGCTCCGGCGGAGCGACCGTGAGGACCGTGGCCGAGAGCCCCGCGGCGTGCGCGAAGCGCGCGAGTACATAGCCATCGCCGCCATTGTTTCCGCTGCCGGTCACGATGATGATCTTCAACGCCGTCGGCCAACGGCTGCGTAACGCCCGCAGTGCCGCCTCGCCTGCCCGCTTCATCAGCGTATAGCCGGGCGTCCCCTGCGCGATTGCGCGCGCATCCATTGCGCGTACCTGGTCGGCGGAATAAAGCAGGTTCGCGGAAGACATCCACCGAGTATACCGACTGCGGCAACACGCAAAGCGAAGTGCGTGCACGCAGACGGGATCGGGCGGACAATAGAGAGGTCTACAGGTTCTGTTAAGGCTGCTAACTATGGTGCGATCGAACAGCAGGCTCTCAGTCGTGTTATTCGCTCTCCTGGCGTCGATGACGACGAGCGTCCTGGTCGCCGCCAACCCGGGCGATGCTTCAGGCACCAAATGGATCGAAGTCGCCGGCGGCGACTGGAATCCCGGCGCGCAGGACCTGGCAGGTCTGGAGCAGGCACTGAAGTCGGCGCTGCCGGCGGCGGCGAAACACCACGGGCGGCCGTCGTCGTGGGAGAAGTACTGGTTCCAGTATCAGGGGCAGAAGGCCGCCAGCGGCTCGCAGCTCATCCACGTGAACGCGTTCTGCGACGCGCAGAGCCACTATACGAACATGCGCACCCGCTGGCTTTATGTGTCGGGCGGTGGTGCCTGCTATTTCCAGGCCGACTACGATCCGGCATCGAGCCAGCTGTCGAACATGCTGGTCAACGACGAGAGCTGATCGGCGCGCCTCAGGCGCGGTGAGCGCGCATGTTATCGATCAATCGTGCCTTGCCCATGCGGGCGGCGACCAGTATTACCAGGTCCGTCGAGGCCGCGCTGGGCGGCGCCAGATCCAGCGCGCTGCGGACCGAGAAATAGTCCACCTGCATCCCCGCGCGCTCGAGCGCCCGGGCGCCGTCACGTTCCATTCGTTCGAAATCGGAACTGCCGCCATGGATGGCCTGAGCGGCATCGACAAGCGCCTGATGGATCGCGATCGAGCGGGCCCGCTCTTCCGGGCTGAGGTAGCGGTTGCGTGAACTCAGTGCCATCCCGTCGCCAGCGCGCACCGTCGGTGCGCCGATGATCTCGACCGGCAACGCGAGATCGAGCGTCATATGCCGCACGACGAGCAACTGCTGATAGTCCTTCTCACCGAATACCGCCACGTCCGGCGCCACGATTCCAAACAGTTTGGTGACCACCGTGGCGACACCGTCGAAGTGCCCGGGCCTGAAGCGGCCATCGAGAATGTCGGAAAGACCGCGAACCATGACCACCGTGCGCTGATCGCCGCCGGTCGGATACATCTCGGCAACGCTGGGTGCAAACAGCAGATCGCAACGAGCTTCTTCGAGCAGCTTCTGATCTTCGGCCAGCGTCCGGGGATAGGCCGTGTAATCCTCGCTCGGACCGAACTGCAGTGGGTTGACGAAGATACTGGCGACGATGCGATCGCCACGATAGCGCGCCGCTGCAAGCAGACTCATGTGGCCCGCGTGCAGATTTCCCATCGTCGGCACGAATGCGACAAGCAATCGCTGCTGCCGCCATTCACGCACGCGATCGCGCACCGCATCGATTGTGGTCACTGTCTGCATCGGGGGATCTACATGGCCGTATGGCGCAGTGGATTGTAATAGAGCCGCCCGCGGCCCATGCGTCTGATGGCCGCCAGCAATTCTTCGAAGTCCTCGTCATTACTGGCAGGATCGAATTCGGCCGCATTGACGATCAGCAGCGCCGTATCGTCGTACTCGTGGAAATAGCGCGCGTAGGCGTCGTTCAGACGCTCGAGATAGCCTCGATCGATGAACTGCTCGTACTGGATCCCGCGGCGCGCGATGCGCGCCTGCAGCACATCGACGGGCGCCTGCAGATAGATGACCAGATCCGGCTTTGGCGCATCGATAGCAACCTTGGCGTACACCTGTTCGTACAGGCGATATTCTTCTTCGTCGAGTGTGATGCGCGCGAACAGTCGATCCTTGTCGATGAGATAGTCGGCTATGCGCAGCGGCGCGAACATGTCCTGCTGTTTGAGGGTGGCAAGCTGCTGGGCGCGCTGGAACAGGAAGTAGAGCTGCGCGGGCAGCGCGCCCGCACGCGGATTGCGGTAGAAGCGCTCGAGAAAAGGATTCTCGTCGGCCCGTTCGAGCAGCAGTTCTCCCTTCATGGTCGCGGCTAACCGCGTGGCAAGCGATGTCTTGCCCACCCCGATGGGTCCTTCCAGCACGATGAATCGATGTGAGGGCGTCTCAGGCGCCATGCGTTGCTGCTTCGTCTCCCAGACGCCAGATACCAGATGGATCGACCCGCTCGGCGAGCCAGGCGACGCGGCCACAGCCGGGTACGTACAGCCCGGGCGCCACGTCGCGCAGAGGATACAGAACGAAATTGCGCCGCACTATCCCGGGATGCGGCAGACGCAATTCGGCCGATTCCTGATGCAATCGCGCGAATACCAGCAGGTCCAGATCGATGATGCGCGGGGCCCAGTGCTCCTGCCCACGCACCCGACCAAGTTCGCGTTCCAGTAAGCGCACGGCATCGAAGAACGCGCCCGGCTCCTGCTGCGTCAGCAGGCCCGCGACCGCGTTGACATACGTCGGCTGCTTCAATCCTCCCAGCGGTTCGGACCCGTAGAGCGGCGAGCGGCACACCAGCCGCGTCCCGGGCAGCTGCGCGAGCGCCGACAGCGCTCGCCGGACCTGTCGCTGCGGATGATCCAGGTTGCTGCCGACGCCGATGTAGGCAGGCCGCCAGACCATCAGCCTGTGCACATGCGGTTTAGGCCGGACCTGCGGTGTTGCGACGGCGGCGGCGACGTCGACGGCCGCGCGTCGCGGGCGAAGCCGACGCGTCCCCCTCCGCACCCGTGCGTGGCGGCTGGGGCGCAGACGGCATCGCGTTCAGCGCCTGCTCCCTGTCCTCCGGACGCAGCTGCTGCAGGTTGGTCCACCAGGTTGCCATGTCGGCGGATGCGAGCCCGAACTGCGCCCGCAGAATCAACAGGTCGTACGCAGCCCGAAAGCGCGGCTGCTCCAGCAGCCGGAACGCGCGACGGCCCCGTGGCTGTTCCAGCCGCGGCTGCAACGCATACATTTCCCGCACGCCGAGCGCCACCCGGCGGGGAATCGTGACCTGCCGGGAAGCTTCGCGCAGGCAGCGGTCGCAGGCCTCGACGATTGCACCGATCTCGTGCCAGCGCTGCGGGGGCAGCGACTCGATCTGGCGCGCGATCGGACCATAGAGCAGCAGTGCGAACAGGAACGTCGGCGTGACCGGCTTGTCTTCCTGGACACGCGAATCGGTGTTGCGCAGACCCTGGACCAACAGCTGCTCGACCAGGCCGCCCGGTTGCTCGACCAGGTAACGATCGACCGATGGCAGCAGAACCGCAAGCAACGCCCGCTCGCGCAGTACCTGCAGGCTGCGTTGCCCGTGTCCCGTCAGAAAGAGCTTGAGCGTCTCGTCGAACAGGCGCGGCGGGGGCACCTGGGCCAGCAGATGTCTCAATTGCGGAATCGGCGCAGCCGTGTCCGGGTCCAGGGTGAAATCCAGCTTGGCCTCGAACCGCGCGGCACGCAGCATACGCACCGGATCCTCGCGGTAACGCACTTCCGGCTCACCGATCAGTCGCAACCGGCGCGATGCGATGTCTTCCGTTCCGCCGACGTAGTCCCAGACCGAAAAGTCGGCGATGTTGTAGTAGAGAGCATTGGCCGTGAAATCGCGCCGCCACACGTCTTCTTCGACAGATCCATAGGCGTTGTCGCGCAACAGGCGCCCATGCGTGTCCTGGACGCGGTCTTCCGCAGCCGAGGACTCCGGCACATCGAAGCGGGTAACCCCGGCGGTTTCGACCTCCTCGGCTTCTGCCTCCGCATCATCCTCCGTCACGGGCTCGTCTGCCGGAGACGGCGCATTGGCTGCGCGAAACGTCGCGACTTCGATGATCTCGCGGCCGAATACCACGTGCGCCAGCCGGAAACGTCGTCCGACCAGCCGCGAGTTTCGGAACAGCGACCTGACCTCCTCCGGCAGCGCATTGGTTGCGACATCGAAGTCCTTCGGCCGGCGGCCAAGCATGATGTCGCGGACGCAACCGCCCACCAGAAACGCCTGGAAACCGGCGTCCTTGAGGCGATACAGCACCCGTAGCGCGTTGGTAGCTACCTGGGAACGTGAAATATTGTGGTCGGCGCGTGCAATGATGCGCGCAACCCGGCCGGACTCGGCTGGCTGTGAGATTTCGTTCAACTCGTGGGTATCCGCTTGAGCAATCGAGGAGGATGTCTATAATACCGCGCCTTTTCAACGCCTCCCGCTTTCGCGGCTCCCTTCGTCTAGAGGCCTAGGACACGGCCCTCTCAAGGCTGGAACACGGGTTCGACTCCCGTAGGGAGCGCCATCCAAATCAGCGACTTATCGCTGGGGCGCGACAACCGCTGGCGCAGCGCAGTGGGTTGTTCACGACCAGCGCAGGCGCGGATGGCGCCGACCGGCGAGCCAGGTCGCGACCAGACCGGGCAGGATCAACACGATCCGCGGCACCGCCAGCAGCACCGCGACCAGCACCGGCAGGCGCCAGATCCAGATCAGCCCGACCAGTGCCGCCAGCTGCAGCGCACGGAAACTGCGCGAAAGCACCAGAATGGCGACGGTTACGACAGCGCCCGCCAGGGTGAACGGCACCGCCAACGCGGCGGTCGCGGCGGCGAGCCAGATGGTAATAAATGCAATAAAGCCCGCGAGCGCGAGCACCCTGAGCAGCCATTTCATGCGATAGGACCTTCTTTCGGCGGTGTCGATGCTAAGCCACCGGCGCGGCTTTGCACATCGGCGCCGGGCGATGTGCACGTCTCTTGCAGGCCTCTTGCGTCGGATCGGCCGGCTGCGGATCATGCTTCGCTGGGGAGGCTGAATTATGAAGATATCGGACATCGCACGTCGGGTGACGAGACAACGGGCGCGCCGCGCACGCGTGCAGGCTTCGCTCGACGACATCCTGGCACCCACGCAATCCATGCTTGCGCAGCCCGGGCGCCTCTATCCGGGACCGGCGCTGGTCATCGACCTGGCTCAGGCCCGCGCGCAGCGCCGGCAGCATCCGCGACGTCAGCCGGCTCCACCGAAATCGCGCCGCACGCTCGCGGCAGCCATTCTGGGAGCCGCGATCTTCGGCGCGATGATGATGGGTCTGTTCGGCCATCGCGAATTGCTGGGTGTCGATGACGGCAGGCTCATCGCGCGCGGCGCGCTGAATGCCGCGTTGAATGACCAGTTGACCGGCCAGGCATCGGCCGGCGAACACCTTCTGCTCACGGCCAGCTGGCGCGCACGCGATGGCGAGATCTGCCGTAACTTCAGCATCGCGGGCGCGGGTACGCTGGCGGCGACTGCCTGCCGTGAGCACAAGCACTGGCTGGTGCATTCGCTGGCCAGTCCGGGCAACGCCGCGATGGCAACGGCACACGCCTCTACTTTCACGCCGCTCAGCAACGCCGCCGAGCGCGAGCTGCGCGCTCACCACTGGCAGTCGCCCTAAGAAAACCGCGACCGACGACTATCGCACCCGCCAGAGCATGATCGCGGCTGCGAGCGCGAGCAGTCCGGTCGGCACGCCAGAGAGGATTACCGGGTCGAGCTGAAAAACCTGCGTACCGCTCTCCACCATGCGCTGCATGAAGATGTAGATCACACCCAGCGCGACACCGAAGGTCGTGCGAGCGCTGAGCGATGCCGAGCGCAGCGATCCGAAACCGAACGGCAGGGCAAACAGCATCGCGGCAAAGATGCCGAGCGTGCTGGCGATGCGCGACCAGAACACGATCTCATACGGTTTGGCATCGAGGTGGTTGCTACGTAGATAGCGGATGGCCGGATAGAGCGTGCGTAAGGCCAGCTCACCCGGATCCGTGATGGCCAGCTGCAGGAAATCCGCGCCGGCAGTGGTGCGCAGGTTGCGCTCCGGCGCGTGCAGGCTGGTGACGTTGTCGCCTGTGAAACGCGACTCGGTGTAGTCGCGCAGCTGCCAGGATTGCGGTCCGGTAGCCGTCGCACGCTCGGCTCGCCCGACCGCCACCAGCGCGTTGTCCGGCGACAGTTCGAAGATCTGCATGCCGCCGAACTCGCCCGGGCTGGATCGCGCCTGCGCGTTGAGAATGGTGTCCCCGTCGCGTACCCATGCGCCGCTCGCACTGCCATAGCTGGCGTTGGAATACTTCGCCAGCGCTTTCTGCGCATCGGCAAGCTGTGCCAGCGGTTGGGCCAGGAACTCACCGATGAGCACCGCTGCTGCGATCAGCACCGTCGAACTGATCAGCACCGACAGGCACAATCGCAGTTTCGACATGCCGGACGCGCGCATGACCGTGATTTCGTTGCTGCGCGCGAGTATGCCCACGCCCAGCAGCGCGCCGATCAGTGCCGCGGCCGGGAAAGATTCGACCGCGAACTGCGGCATGCTCATCGCCGCGTACAACAATGCATCCAGCATGCTGTAGTGGCCGATCCCGACACTGCCCTGCTCGCCGATGAAAACGAACAGCATGCCGAGCATCAGCAGTGCGGCCATCACCAGTGCGACCGATGACAGCAGCGTGCGGGTGATGTAACGATCGAGCTGCGTCATGACTGCAGTTGAGGCTGCTGCAGGCGGGATCGCGGCAGGTGCAGCCGCCGTATTACGGCAGGCGCCGCCATGGCTGCGAAGCTCACGAGCACGAATACACCGTGCACCCACCACAGGCCGAGCGCGGAAGGCGTCAACCCGCGGCTGAGCCACGTCCTGCCGGCCAGCGCCAGATTGGCGTACAGCGCGAACATCAGGATGGCGATCCACGCATGGGCGTATCGACCCTGTCGTGGACGCAGCCGGCCCAGCGGAATCGCAAGCATCGTCAGCACCAGGGTCATGATCGGAACCCCGATCCGCCAATGGAGTTCCGCCAGCTGTTTGGGATCGCGGGCGCCGATGAGATCCAGGGTTTTCATCTCGTCCAACCGCGCGACACGCGCCGTGCTCTCGGGTGTGCGCACCGGAATCTGCTGCTGTTCAAAATGCATGATGCGATAGCGGTTGTTCCCCGGCGTTCCCTCGACACGCTCGCCGTCGTACAAAGTGATCGACTCGCTCTCGCCATCGCTGGTGATCGAATAGTGCGCCCGCCGGGCGACCGTGGTCTCCAGCACCGCTCCCTCCGCCCCCTCGGTGCGTCTGACGAAGACATCGGTAAGATCGCCGTTCGGTTCGGCGGCGCGTGCATAAATCACGATGCGACCGCCGCCAAAGGTGCGGAATGTGCCGGGTTCCAGCGGCGCCGCAGCCGCGGCCCTCAGCGCTTCGTTGCGCATGTTGGCCTCTGCGGTCGCGGCCCGCGGGGCCAGGTCGAAATTCAGCCACGCAATCAGCAGCGTCACCGGCAGCGCCAGCAGCCATACGGCCATGGCCACGCGGCCTACACCGACGCCACAAGCCTGCGCGGCCGCCATTTCGCTGTCGTGGTAGAGACGTCCGAAAGCCAGCACGATTCCCAGGATCAGGCCGAACGGCAGGATGATCGCGACGTTCTGGGCCGCCCCCAATCCGATCAGTTCGAGCACGAAGCTCTTCTGATACTGGAGCTGCGCGGCGCGGGCAAGCACCGAGCCGACCTGATTGACCAGCAGCAGCGCCAGCGCGATCAGCGTGACGCCGACGAAGTTGGCGGTCATCTCTCGCAGTATGTAACGCTGCAATATTCGCAATGGGCGCTCACCTGACAGGGCGGGTTCGGCTACACTTTCTACGTTATACGAATCTTTTACGGGCTAACAAGGATAAAGGGAACGAGCCAATGCGATTCGAGGCTTTCAGTCGCAAGGCCGCCGAGCAGCGCAGCGATTGCCTGATCGTCGGCGCATTCGAACGGGCGGAGCTGGGCCCGACGACTACCGCGATCGATCGGAGCATGCGTGGCCGCCTGCGCGGCCTGCTGGCAGCCGGTGATTTTTCCGGTCGTCTCGGCGAGACATTGTTGCTGCCGGATCCCGCCGGGATCGGCAGCAAGCGCCTGCTGCTGGTGGGGCTGGGGGCCAAGGCGCCGTTCAACCGTCGCAGTTGGCGGCGGGCCATGCAGAGCGCGATCACGGCCCTGGCCAAAACGCGCATCGCCTCGGCATCCTTCGCGCTCGAGCGTCCTGCTGCCGGCGAGCTGGACGACTACTACTTCGGGCGCGCCAGCGCCGAGATCACCGGCTCGACCCTTTATCGGATCAACGATCTCAAGACGGCGCGTCGCCCACGTCCGCCCTCACTGGCACGCGTTGCCATCGGACCGGTGAGCGCCGATCAGCTGCCGACGGTACGTCGCGGCCTCGCCAATGGCGCTGCCGTGGCGGAGAGTGCAGTCCTGCTGCGAAACCTGGGCAACCTGCCCGCGAACATCTGCACGCCGCGCTATCTGGCGTCGCAAGCCCGCGAACTCGAGCGCGCGCATCGCCGACGGCTGCGCGTGCGCATATTCGATGACGCCGGCATACGGCGATTGAAGATGGGCTGTTTCCTGGCCGTTACACGCGGCACGGAAGAGCCCGCCCGCTTCATCGTGCTGGAATATCGTGGCGCTCCACGCAACCGCGCACCCGTCGTGCTGGTCGGCAAGGGTGTCACGTTCGACACCGGGGGTATCTCGCTGAAGGACCCGCCGGCCATGGACGAGATGAAATTCGACATGTGTGGCGCGGCGACGGTGCTGGCGGCAGTGGATTTCGCGGCCCGGGCACAGCTGCGCATCAACCTGGTGGGTCTGGTTCCCGCCTGCGAGAACATGCCGAGCGGACGCGCCATCAAGCCCGGCGATATCGTGACCAGCGCGTCCGGGCAGACCGTGGAAATCCTCAACACCGATGCGGAGGGGCGTCTGATCCTCTGCGATGCGCTGAACTACGCGCGGCGCTACGAACCCGACGCGGTCATCGACATCGCCACCCTGACCGGTGCCTGCATCATTGCGCTCGGCCATCATCACAGCGGCGCGATGGGTAACGACGATGCGCTCGTACGCGAATTGGTCGATGCCGGCGTTCGCGCGGATGATCGTGCCTGGCAACTGCCGCTCACCGAGGAGTACGGCGAGCAGCTGCGAAGCAACTTCGCCGACATGGCCAATGTCGGCGGCCGCGATGCCGGAGCGATCACGGCTGCCGCCTACCTCGGTAAGTTCACGAAGGGACTGCGCTGGGCTCATCTGGACATCGCCGGTACGGCCTGGACGAGTGGTGCTGCCAAGGGTTCGACCGGTCGTCCTCTGTCGTTGCTGGCGGACTTTCTGAGCCGGCGCGCAGCGGGCTGATGCCGCGGGTTTCGTTCTACCTGTCAGGGGGCACCGAAGAGCGCCTGCGGCTCAAGATTGCCTGCCGCCTGGCGGAGCAGGCTTATCTATCGGGACAGAAGATCCTGGTTTCGATGCAGGACCCGTCACAACTGCAGCGGTTCGATGACCTGCTCTGGACCTTTGCCGATCGAAGCTTCGTGCCGCACGAACCGTACCGCGAGGACGCGCAGTGGCAGGACACGCCGGTGCTGCTTGGCTGCGATACGCAGCCGCAGCGGTCATTCGACCTGCTGATCAATCTGACGGACGCCATGCCGCCCGCCGTGCCGCTGGCAAACCAGGTCGCTGAGATCATCGACGGCGATGACGCGCGACGCAAAGCGGGCCGCGCGCGGTTCCGGCAGTATCGTGATCAGGGTATGACACTCGAGACCCACGACATCGCAGCGGAACAGGCGCCTTAAAGCCTGTTCACCCCGCGGATTGCCCTATAAGTTGCCCTATAATTATCGTTTTGGGCTGCCCGCTGCCGATGGACAAAGTCTACTCCCCTGCTGAGATCGAACAGCGCCTTTATCAGCGTTGGGAAAGCGCTGGACTGTTCGCGCCCCGAAGTGCCGAGAGCAGCTACTGCATCGTCATTCCACCGCCGAACGTGACCGGTACCCTGCATATGGGTCACGCCTTTCAGGACACGATCATGGATGCCCTGATACGTCACCACCGCATGCGCGGTGACGGCACCTTGTGGCAACCGGGTCTCGACCACGCCGGCATCGCGACCCAGATGGTGGTCGAGCGCCAGCTCAATGCCGCCGGCCACAAGCGGACCGACCTGTCGCGGGAGGACTTCGTTGCCCGCGTGTGGCAATGGAAGGAGCAATCCGGCGGCACGATCGGGCGCCAGATGCGACGGCTCGGCACCTCGGTGGACTGGACGCGCGACCGCTTCACGATGGATCCCGGCCTGTCGAAGGGCGTCGTCGAGGCTTTCGTCCGGCTGCACGACGAGGGATTGATCTACCGCGGCAAACGGCTGGTCAACTGGGATCCGGTGCTGCACACGGCGCTATCCGATCTCGAAGTGCTGTCCCAGGAAGAAGACGGTCATCTGTGGCACCTGCGCTATCCGCTGGAGGACGGCTCCGGCAGCGTCGTCGTCGCGACGACGCGACCCGAGACCATGCTGGGAGACAGCGCGGTCGCCGTGAACCCCAAGGACGAACGCTATCTGCATCTGATCGGGCGGCGCATACGGCTGCCTCTGACACAACGAACGATTCCGATCATCGCCGACGACTACGTCGATCCCGCGTTCGGCACCGGCTGCCTCAAGATCACGCCGGCGCATGACTTCAACGACTACGCCATCGGAACCCGGCACAAGCTGCCGCTGATCAATGTTTTCACGCCCGACGCGAAGCTCAATGACGAGGCGCCGCAACACCTGCGGGGTCTCGATCGCTTCGAGGCCCGCAAACGCATCGTGGCCGAACTCGAGTCGGCAGGCCTGGTCGAGCGTATCGAACCGCACAAACTGATGATCCCGCGCGGTGACCGCACCGATGCGGTGATCGAGCCCTACCTCACCGATCAGTGGTACGTGCGCATCGCCCCACTGGCTACGCCCGCGGTCGAGGCGGTGCAGGCCGGTCGCGTGCGCTTCGTGCCGGAGAACTGGGACAAGACGTTCTTCCAATGGATGAACAACATCCAGGACTGGTGCATCAGCCGCCAGTTGTGGTGGGGCCATCGCATCCCGGCCTGGTACGACGACGAAGGCGGCATCTACGTCGCACGCGATGAGGCCGCAGCCATCGCGCAGGCGCGCGCCCGCCATGGTCGCGATGTGGCGTTGCGCCAGGACGCCGACGTACTCGATACCTGGTTCTCCTCTGGCCTGTGGCCGTTCTCGACATTGGGATGGCCCGATTCGACCCCGGAACTGAAGCGCTACTACCCGACCGATGTACTGGTGACCGGTTTCGACATCATCTTCTTCTGGGTCGCGCGCATGCTGATGATGGGGCTGAAGTTCATGGGCGACGTCCCATTCCGGAATGTCTACATCACCGGACTGATTCTCGACGCCGACGGCCAGAAGATGTCCAAGTCAAAGGGCAACATCATCGACCCGCTCGATATCGTCGACGGCATCGAGTTGCCAGCACTGCTGGAGAAGCGCACGTCGGGCCTGATGCAGCCGCACCTGGCTGCACGCATCGAGAAAGCCACTCGCAAGGACTTTCCGCAGGGTATTCCCGCCAGCGGCACCGATGCCCTGCGGTTCACGCTGGCTACCCTTGCGACGCAGAGCCGCGATCTGCGCTTCGATCTCAATCGAGTCGGCGGGTACCGCAACTTCTGCAACAAACTGTGGAACGCAGCGCGCTTCGTGCTGATGATGGTCGAGAACGCCGGCGGCGCGCCGGCGGCGCAGGCCGCGAACACTTCGCAGGCCGGCAATCCAGCGCCGGCCGCAGGTCAGCCGCCGCCGCGCAGCATCGCCGATCGATGGATTCGATCGCGGTTGGGCCACACGATCGTGACGGTCGATCGCAGCTTCGCCGACTATCGCTTCGACTTTGCAGCGGCGGCCTTGTACGAGTTCACCTGGCATGAGTTCTGCGACTGGTACCTCGAGATGGTCAAGCCGGTTCTGCACGATGGCGGCGATTCGGCTGCGCAGCAGGCCACGCTCGCCAATCTGCTGGCCGTGCTCGAGACGCTGCTGCGCACGCTCCATCCACTGATGCCTTTCATCACCGAGGAGATCTGGCTGCGGGTGGCGCCACTGGCCGGTGTCCCTGGCGACACGATCATGCTGGCACCCTGGCCGCGGTCGCAGGATTTTGCCGCTGACGCACAGGCCGAGGACGAAATGCAGTGGGTTAAGCAGGTCGTGCTCGGCATCCGGCAGATCCGCGGCGAACTGGACCTGAGCCCGACGCGCCGCCTGCCGGTGCTGCTGCAGCATCCTTCCGTGCGCGATCTCGCCCGCATCGAAGCGCATCGCATGTTGTTGAGCTCGATGGCGGGACTCGACACGCTGCGCGTGCTGGCCGCTGGCGAAGCTGCACCGCCCGCAGCGGCGGCTTTCGTCGGCGACATGGAGATTCTGGTGCCGCTGGCGGGCCTGATCGATCCGGCAAGCGAGTTGCAGCGGCTCGCCAAGCGCCTGCAGAAGACGGAAGAGGAAATCGGCCGCTGTCACGCCAAGCTCGGGAAGGACAGCTTCGTGCGCAACGCGCCGCCCGACGTCGTCGTACAGGAACGCCAGCGGCTGGAAGATTTCGACCGCACGCGGGCCGGGTTGACGCGCCAGATCGAACAGGTGCGGAAACTCTAGGACGTTCGGGACAATCCATGAGCCGCGTAACCGACACCGTCAAAGCCATCGAGCAGGTCATTCTCGGCAAGGCGCTGCAGGTTCGTCTGTGTCTCACCTGCATCCTGGCGCGCGGCCATCTTCTGATCGAAGACGTGCCGGGGGTCGGCAAAACCACGCTGGCACATACGCTGGCGCAGGTGCTGGGACTCGAGTGGACACGCGTGCAGTTCACCAGTGACATGCTCCCGGCCGACATCATCGGCGTGTCGATCTTCGATCGCACCACCAATCGATTCCAGTTTCGTCGCGGACCGGTGTTCACACAGCTGCTGCTGGCGGACGAGGTCAACCGAGCGAGCCCGAAGGCCCAGAGCGCACTGCTGGAGGCGATGGAAGAGCGTCAGGTGAGCGTCGACGGCACGACCTATCCGCTGCCGGAGCCGTTTTTCGTCGTCGCGACGCAGAACCCGCACGAGCAGGTCGGCACCTTCGGTTTGCCCGAATCACAGCTCGATCGCTTCCTGATGAGAGTCAGCCTGGGTTACCCGGATCCGGCCTCCGAGCGCAGAATTCTGCTCCAGGCCGAACGGCGCGAAATGCTGCAGCACACTCCGACGGTGCTGAATCCGCAGGACCTGATGGCCTTGCAGAAGGCTGCGCGCGGCGTCCACATCGCAGAGCCGTTGCTGGACTATGTGCAGGCGCTGGTAGCGTGCTCGCGAGCGCAGCTGCCGCTGGGTCTGTCGCCCCGCGCGGCGCAGGGACTGGTTCGCGCGGCACAGGCGTGGGCATTCCTGCACGAGGAGCCCGCGGTACTGCCGGAACACGTGCAGGCCGTCTTTCCCGCGATCGCCGCTCATCGGCTCGAGTCCACGGGCAACGACGATGGCAACGGCCAGAGCAACGCAGATGGGCGCGAGATCGTTCATGGCATCATCCAGGCCGTTCCGATTCGTATCTGAACTGCGCGCGGCGTTCGCCGAGCGGGTCAGGCGCTGGGCCCGTAAACGGCAGGGTGACGATTCACTGCCGCTGACCCTCGAGGCCCGCCGCGTCTACATACTTCCAACCCGACTGGGCGTAGCAGCAGCCGTACTGCTGTTCGTGATGCTGCTCGCCGGACTCAACTACGAGAACAGCCTCGCGCTGATGCTGTGCTTCCTGCTCAGTGGCCTCACGCTGGTATCGATGCACGAATGTCACCGCACCCTCGCCGGGATGGGGGTGACGGAGGCTCGGGGCGAGAGCGCTTTCGCGCAGCACGACGGCTGCCTGCAGCTGACCTTCACCAACGGCCGCACCATCGCCCGCACGGCGCTCGAGATCCGCTACGAAGACTGCCAGTCCACGCTGTTCTCGCTCGAGCCGGCAGCCGTCCTGCCGGTGCGACCGGTCTATCGGTTAGGCCGGCGCGGCCGGCATCGCATCGAGCGGCTGCAGGTGTGGACCGAAGCACCGTTGGGGCTGTTCCGGGCCTGGAGCTGGCTCTACCTGCCGCTCGACGTCATGGTCTATCCCGCCCCGGCGGGCAACGCACCGCTTCCGGGCGGCCACGGTCGGCCGCGCAGCGAATCACGGGTCTCCGTGGCCGGAGGCGATCAAGAGTGGGCGTGGCTGCGACCCTTTCAGGAGAGCGATTCGCCCCGCAGCGTAGCCTGGAAGGCCTATGCGCGCGGCGCGCCGTTGATGGTCGCGCACTATCAAACCGCGGCGGGCGCCGAACGCCTGCTGGATTTCGATGCACTGACCGGATTGGGAACGGAACAGCGCCTGTCACAGCTCACGCGCTGGGTTCTCGAATGCGAGCGGCGCCTGGAGCGCTATGCATTGCGTCTGCCGTCACGATCGCTGAAGGCAGGTCTAGGCCCGGCGCATCGTCGGCAGTGCCTGGAAGCCCTGGCAATGTACGACCTGTGAGCATCCCCCGCCGCACCATCTGGCTGCTGTTGCTCGGCTATCTGCTGGCGGTGCTGATCAACCTGCACCACATCGCGTTGTGGTGTCTTCCGCTGGCGCTCGGCGCGGCCATCTGGCGCGCAAGAGTGGCGCAGCCACTGACGTCCGGGAAGTCACGTCGCTGGCTGCGGGTCGGTATCGTGGTTCTGCTGACACTGGCGGTGCTGATTGCGTTTCACACGCTCAACGGCGTGCAGGCGGGAGCCACGCTGCTGGTGTGCATGGGGGCGTTGAAACTCAGTGAGACCACGGCTCGGCGCGACTGGTACTTCATCATCAGTGCGTCGCTGTTCCTTTTGCTGGCTTCTTGCCTCGATGGGCAGGCTCTATGGCGGCTCCCGCTCTATGCCGCCGAGCTCTATCTCATATGCGTCGCGCTCTATGCGCTCTCGGCTGCGCCCGCGAATCCGACCCCGAACGCACTGTTCAGGCAGACCGGCAAGGGTCTTCTCACCGCACTGCCGTTCGCGCTGCTGCTGTTCCTCTTCGTACCGAGGCTGTCCGGCTCATTCTGGGCGGTCCCGCGCGACGACCAGGCGGTCACCGGACTGACGGATCAGATGGACCCGGGAGCCATCTCACAGCTGGCGGAATCGAACGCGCCCGCCGCACGTGTGCGCTTCGTCGGCTCGATTCCACCCGTCGAACAGCGCTACTGGCGCGGTTTCGTGCTGCATTCCTTCGATGGCAGGGCCTGGCGTCGCGGCATGCCGAGGCGGGAGACGGCCGGCTCGCTGACCGTTGGCGGACAGGCCTACTCGTACGAAATCTCGATGGAACCTGCGCCCTATCCGGTGCTGCTGGCGCTCGATCTGCCCGACGCGCCGCCGGCCGATGTCGACGCGGCACGAATGACCGACGATAACGTGGTCTGGAGATCAGGCGGTGAGAACGCGAGCGTGCGTTACCATCTGAGCTCGCACCCTGAACATCGCAATGACGCGCCGCTGAGCGATACGGATCGCGAACGCGACCTCGATCATTACGCCAGCAATCGCAATCCGCGCAGCATCGAACTGGCGCAGGCGCTGCGCGCGCAATCGGCCAGCGATGCCGATTTCGTCCAGCGCTCGCTCGACTACCTGCGACGTGGTGGGTTTCGATACACGCTCCAGCCCCCTACCCTCAAGCGGGACTCCATCGACGATCTGCTGTTCAACACACGCGAGGGTTTCTGCGGACACTACGCCTCGGCGTTCGCACTGCTGATGCGCGCCGGCGGCGTGCCGGCCCGTGTCGTCACCGGCTATTTCGGCGGCGTCTGGAATCGCTACGGCAACTATCTGCTGCTGCGCCAGTCCGACGCTCACGCGTGGACCGAGGTCTGGCTGGACGGCATCGGATGGCAGCGGGTGGATCCCACGGCGGTGGTATCGCCGACACAACTGACCGAATCCGCGGCTTCGCTGGCGGGCGATGGCTCCACCGTGCCCTTCATCGTGCGGATCGAGTGGATCCACGACCTGACGCAGGCGTGGCAGGCAGCCAACGCGTGGTGGCAGGACGAATTCGTCGGCTTCGATTCCAGCAAACAGGAACGGCTGCTGGGATGGCTTGGTTTCAAACAGGATGTCACGCGCGCGCTGACGTTCCTGCTCGTGGCCAGCTCGGTACTATGGCTCGCGATCGTAGCCTGGGTGCTGCGACCCCGGGCTCAGCGCCAGCAGTCCGACGCCGTGCGTCGCAGCTGGCTGATGGTCGAGCGCAAGTTCAGGCAGGCGGCGCCGGCACGAGCCGCACACGAAGGCGTGCTCGACTACGCCGAGCGGGTCGGCCGCACCCGACCGGAGTTCGCCAGCGTCATCCTTGCCCTGGCACGACGGTATGCCCAGTTGCGCTATGGTCCGGCCGCTGAAGCCCGTGACGCCGAACTGTTCCATCGCGCCGCTCGGCAACTTCGCGTCGTCGCCCGGCGTGACTGATCGACCCGAGTGATCGCGTAGCCTGCGCGCTCAGCGCTCATGCGGCATCGGCACTCGCGCCAGCAGCAGCGCGCCACCGATGAAGAAGAATTCGAGCACCAGAATCGAGAGGCGCTGATTGCCGGTCGCGAACGCCACCACACCCATCGCCAGCGGCCCCAGGACCGCGGCGAACTTCGCGAGCATATTGTAGAAACCAAAATATTCGCCGGCACGCTCGCGCGGAATCAGCCCAACGAAGTAGGAACGCGACAGCGCCTGAACACCGCCCTGCACCGTGCCGAAGACGGCCGCCAGCACGTAGAACTGCGTCTCGCTGTGCATGAAGTAGGCATAGCAGGTAACACCGGCAAACACGGCCAGGCCAAGATAGATCGAACGTTTGACACCGAAGTAGTCACCCAGCCTGCCGAACAGCAGCGCGAACGGGAAGGCGATGAACTGCACCAGCAGCAGAGCCTTGATCAGCGCATCGGACGAAAATCCAAGCTTGGTGCCGAAATCGACCGCCATCAATTGCACGGTGTTGATCGCATCGATGTACAGCCAGTAGGCCAGCAGAAAGTTGCGCACTGCCCGATCGGCGGCGATGTGCCGGATGGTGGCCCAGAGCTCCCGCAGCCCCGACGGCCGCGCGCTGGGCGGCGGCTCCGACACCCACCAGAACAGCGGTAGCGTGAACAGCAACCACCAGACAGCGACATCCCTGAATGCCACGCGCGTCGCTTCGGTCGCGTTGCCGAGATGAAACCACGCCGGATGGGTTGCCAGCAGCACGTTGATCAGAAACAGCAGTCCGCCGCCGACATAGCCGAGCGCGAACCCCAATGACGAGATCCGGTTGACTTCGTGCGTATCGGCCACTTCGACGATCAGCGCGTCCTGAAAGGACGAGCCGGCCCAGAACGAAACCGATGCGACGCCGTAGACCAGCAAGGCCCAGCTCCAGTGAGCGGGGTCGATACCGGAAAGCACCGCACAGGCGAGCGATCCCGCCACGGTCCACCCCATCAGCCACCGCTTCTTACTCGCTCTGCGATCCGCCAGCGCGCCCAGCCAGGGTGCGATCAGCATCACGATGAACGTGGCGGCGGAGTTGGTGGCGCCGAGGTAGAGCGTCTGCCGCTCGCCCGACAGTGTCGCGCCCAGATAGCGGTCGAAGTAGATCGGGAAAAGCCCCACGGCCACCGTCGTCATGAAACCGTGATTGGCCCACGCTGACAGGGCCCATGACCACTGGGCAAGGCGTCTGGCATTCATGACCGCGGCTGCCGCTATCCGGTCCTACTGCACCAGGTATTCGCGCGTCTCGTGGAATTCGAGATCCGGCCAACGCTCCTGCGTCAGCTGCAGATTGACGCGCGAGGGTGCGAGATAGACCAGCGCTCCGCCATGATCGACTGCAAGGTGGTCGTAAGCCTTGGTTCGAAACTCTTCGAGCATCCGCTCGTCCTTGCCCCTCACCCAACGCGCGGTATGGACCGCCACGTTGTCGAACGCGCATTGCACGTTGTATTCATCCTGCAAACGAAAGGTCACGACTTCGAACTGCAGCTGGCCGACGGCGCCGAGAATGAGATCGCTGTTGCGCAGCGGACGAAACAATTGCGTCGCGCCCTCTTCGCAGAGCTGATCGAGCCCCTTGCCGAGCGCCTTCATGCGCAGCGGATCCTTCAGCACTGCGCGCCTGAACATCTCGGGTGCAAAGTTCGGTATGCCGGTGAAGTGCAGCGTCTCGCCTTCGCTGAAACTGTCACCGATGTTGATGGTGCCATGATTGTGCAGGCCGATGATGTCACCGGCGAAGGCTTCCTCGGCCTGCGATCGATCGGCAGCCATGAATGTGAGCGCATCGGCGACCCGCACTTCCTTGTCGAGACGCATGTGCCGGATGCGCATGCCGCGCTGATAGCGTCCCGAGCACAGCCGCATGAAGGCGATGCGATCGCGATGCCCAGGATCCATATTCGCCTGGATCTTGAAGACGAATCCCGAAAGCTTCGGCTCGCTGGCGACCACACTGCGCTCGCGGCACGTGCGTGGCAGGGGGCCGGGTGCGTGCGTGACGAACGAGCTCAGCAGTTCTTCGACGCCGAAATTACTGATGGCCGAGCCGAAGAATACCGGCGTCTGGCGTCCGGCGCGGTAGGCCGCGGCATCGAAGGTCGCGGTCGCGCCCTTGACCAGTTCGATCTCATCGGCGAACCCCTGCGCCACGTCCCCGAACAGTTCCGCGGCTTCGTCCGACTTCAGGCCCTCGATCACCCGGTTGTCCCCTACTCTCCCGCGCTCGCCCGCTTCGTAGACATAGATTCGATCTTCGATCAGATGATAGATACCCTTGAGCTCACGACCCATGCCGACCGGCCAGGTGATCGGCGCGCACTGGATCTTGAGGATGCGCTCGATCTCGTCGAGCAATTCGATCGGCGCGCGTCCGTCCCGATCGAGCTTGTTGATGAAGGTCATGATGGGCGTATCCCGCATCCGGCAGACGTCCATCAGTTTGATGGTGCGCTCCTCGACGCCCTTCGCGCAGTCGATGACCATCAGCGCCGAATCCACCGCCGTCAGCGTCCGGTACGTATCCTCGGAGAAATCTTCGTGTCCCGGCGTATCGAGCAGGTTGATGATGTGGTCGCGATAGGGGAACTGCATCACCGAACTGGTGACCGAGATACCGCGCTGCTGCTCCAGCCGCATCCAGTCCGAGGTCGCGTGGCGCGCTGCCTTTCGCCCCTTGACCGTGCCGGCCATGCTGATCGCGCCGCCGAACAGCAGCAGCTTTTCGGTCAACGTCGTCTTGCCGGCGTCGGGGTGCGAAATGATCGCAAAGGTGCGTCGGCGCTGGATGTCTTGTTCTAAAGTGGCTGCCATGTCGTCCCGGATCGCAAATCAAGCATTGTAGGGTAAAGCCCGTGGCGCGCCGTCAGCGCGCGGGGCCGCTTAGCCGCTGCCGGCACGCCAGCGCGGCGATGGAATCAGTCCAGGCGTCGCTTCAGCACGATCGCATCCTCACGACCGTCGACGGCCTGGTAATAACCGCGTCGGATGCCGATCTGCACGTAGCCCAGGGATTGATACAGGCGGATAGCGGTCGTGTTGGTTGGACGAGCCTCGAGGAACGATTCCCGCGCGCCGAGGTTTGCAGCCACCTGAAGCAGATGCGCCAGCAGCCGTCGGCCGACGCCACGGCATCGCCACGCTTCGCCGACACACAGGTTGAGCAGATGAGCTTCCCCGGCCGCAATGCTCATGATGCCGTAACCGGCGATCGATGCGCTGATCTCGACCACCCGGCAGGTGTAGTTGACGCGCAGGCAGTCACGAAAGATTCCTTCGGTCCACGGAAATATGTACGACTGGCGCTCGATGTCCATGATCGCGGGCACGTCCGAGTCGTTCGCGCCGCGGAACATCAGCTCCGGCGCAGTCACGGCCTCCTGCCGTTCCACTGCCACGACGGTTACACCGCCCGCAGTCGCGCCAGTTCCGAGCGCGCGAACTTGAGATCGGTCCACACCTTGCGCTTCTCTCCCGGACTTCGCAGCAGATAGGCGGGATGATAGGTCACAATCAGCGGCGTCGCTCGCTCTCCCAGCCGATGTACCTGGCCCCGCAGGCGCCCTACCGGGGTGTCGGTTGCCAGCAGATTTTGCGCCGCAATGCCGCCGACAGCCATGATCAGCTTCGGCTTGACCAGCGCGATCTGCTGCTCGAGATACGGACCACAGGAAGCTACTTCCGCCGGCGCGGGGTTGCGGTTGTTCGGCGGCCGGCACTTGAGCATGTTGGCGATATAGACTGTCTCACGGGGATGCCCCATCGCCCGCAGCATCGAATTCAGCAACTGCCCGGCACGGCCCACGAACGGCTCGCCCTGCGCGTCCTCGTCCTGGCCCGGGGCCTCGCCGATGATCATCAACTCCGCGCGCTGCTCACCGACACCGAACACCGTCTGGGTACGCGTCTTACACAGTCCGCAGCGAGTACACGCACGCACCTCGGCGCGCAGACTCTGCCATACCTCCTGCTCCGAAGCGTCGGGCGTCACCGGCACTTCTGCAGGCACTTCTACAGGCACCGCCAAGGGCGCCACAACGGCGGTCGCTATCACAGGTGTTGTCACAGACGCTGTTACCCGTGTCGCCACGGCTGGAGGCACGGGTGGCGCAGTCAGCGCGGGCACCGCGGTCGTCCGGGGCATTCGACGAGGCACCCAGACGTCGATACCGATCGCCTCCAGATATTGCTCGCGCCGGCTCACTGGGGAGTGCCACCGCCCGAAGCCCCGGATGTTGCCACGGCCCGCTCCTGACGCTTCGAGCGGCGAAGACGGCGCCATACCCACAGCAGGGGTGACCACAGAGCGTAGCTGCTGAACACCGCCAGCAGCACGAGTTCGCGCAGGCCCCCGACGATGACGAAGACCACGGCCACGAGCACGACCCAGACGAAACTGACCGGGCGCGTCCAGTCGAGGCCTTTGAAGCTCGAATACGGAAATCGGCTCACCATCAGCGCGCCCGCCGCCGCCGTGATCGCGAACGCCAGAATGAGACCCGGCAGGCCCGGCTCGCGCCACTCACTGGAGGTCCAGAGGAACGCGGCCACCACTGCCGCGGCTGACGGGCTGGGCAGACCCTCGAAGTAGTGCTTGTTCTGCACCCGGCTGTTGAACTTGGCCAGGCGCAGTGCGGCGGCGACTACATAGAAGAATGCCGCCAGCCAGCCGAAGCGGAACCACGCCTTGCCGTACTCGGCGATGCGCGCCACGCCCCACTCGTACGAGACGATGGCCGGTGCGACGCCGAACGCGACCATGTCCGCCAGGCTGTCGAATTCCTTACCGAAGGGCGATGCTGTATTCGTGAGACGCGCCACGCGCCCGTCGAGACCGTCGAAGATCATGGCGACGAAGACGGCGATGCCGGCACGCTCGAAATTGCCATCGATTGCCGCGACGATGGCGTAGAAGCCTGAAAACAGGCAACCGGTCGTCAACAAGTTCGGCAGCAGATAGATTCCGCGTGCCGGTTGGCGGACGGGCGGGCGCTCTAAGTCCATGTGTCCGGGCATCATAACCCATCTGCTAGCATTGCCGCCGCATGCGCCCCTCCCCGCGACCCCTCCGCCAGTCTGACGGCACGCGCCGGGCATCGAAGCCACTGGCGAGCGTGGCGTCGATCTTTACCCTGATGTCGGTGCTGTCAGTGCTGTTAGTGCTGTCCGCCCTGCCGTCGCGTGCCGACGCGGCCCCGCTTCCTCAGCAGGATCCCGAACTGCGTGCGGTGGTCGAGAAAGCCATCGGTGAGGCCCAGTGCTTCGTCGATAAATACGACTCGGCAGTCTGGTTCACACTGATGGAACCGAAGCTGCGTCGGTACGTAAAGGATCGCGATGAGCGCCTGCAGATCCTGCAGACGGTGTATTGCGAAGCCCACCGCGACGGCGCCACCGATCTGCCGCCAGGGCTCGTGATGGCGGTGCTCGACGTCGAGAGCGGCTTCGATCGCTGGGCGGTATCGAGCGCGGGCGCCGTGGGACTGATGCAGGTCATGCCCTTCTGGCCCGAGCGTCTGGGCATGCATCGCTACGAACTCACGCACATCGAGCAGAACCTGCACATGGGCTGCGCCATCCTGCGCTTCTACCTGGATGCGGAGCGCCGCGACGTGCGTAAGGCACTCGAGCGCTACAACGGCAGTGTCGGCCATCGTGAATATCCCGACCGGGTGATCGTGCGCTGGACCAATTACTGGCGCGGCGCGGATGACCTGGGTAGACGACCGGTCAAGACGTCGTAAAGGCGTGCGGCCACGCGGCCTGCTCGATCTCGACCGACTCGACGGCGACATCGGTCACCCTGGCCGCGGACGACCCCTGCCACAACCAGGCGACGAACTGCTCGATCGCCGCATGGTCGCCGTACGCCAGTACTTCGACGCTGCCGTCTGCAAGATTGCGCGCGTGGCCGACGATGCCGGCCAACCGGGCCCGCTGCTGCGCCGAGGCGCGATAGTAGACACCCTGCACACGACCACGCACGGTGCAGCGCCGGCCAACGGGGCTTGCCACGGATACGGTACGCATCGCTCGATGGTAATCGGTTTAGACTCGCGCCATGACGGAAGTGCTGGTCATCTATTACTCGCGCAATGGCGCCACGGCGGAACTGGCACGGCAGACCTGCCGCGGCGTCGAATCGGTACATGACGCCCGCGCAACGTTGCGCACCGTGCCACCACTGATCGCCGGCAACATGGCGCCGCCGCCGAAGCCCGTGCCGGATAGCGGACCGCCCTATGCAAGTCTGGACGATCTGCGGCGCGCCGATGCCTTGCTGTTGGGAAGCCCCACGCGCTTCGGCAACATGGCGGCCCCGCTCAAGCATTTTCTCGATACCACGTCCGCGCTGTGGCTGGACGGTAGCCTGGCCGGCAAGCCGGCTGGGGTATTCACCTCGACGCAGACGATGCACGGTGGCCAGGAAAGCACGCTGCTGTCGATGATGCTGCCGCTGTTCCACCATGGCATGTATCTGGTGGGGCTGCCTTATACGGAGCGCGCGCTGACCACCACCCGCGCCGGCGGCACACCGTATGGCGCATCGCACGTCGTCGAGGGTCAGCAGGGCCTGAGTGAAGACGAGCGCATGCTTGCCCAGGCGCTTGGACGACGTGTGGCGCAGCTAGCGACCGCACTTCGACAGCAACGTTCCGGATGACGGCGACGTTCCGCTTGACGGCCACGCCCTGGGTAAAATCGGCCGTACTTACGGCGCACGCGCCTTCAGCACTTCGCGGATGAAAGGTACCGTCATTCGCCGCCGCGCACGCAGAGCCTCGTCCTCGAGGGTATCGAACAGCTCGTAGAGCGCGGACAATTCGCGCCGATATCGCCGTTGCAGATAGAGCGCGGTCTCCTCGGGCAGCTCCAGTCCGCGCGCCTGGGCGCGCAGGCGCAGGGCTTCGCGTTGCGCGCTGTCATCGAGCCGCTGCAGCGTGAGTATCTGCGCCGCGGCGAGACGCGAAGACAGATCCGGCAGCACGAACTGCAAACGCTGCGGCGGTTCGCGCGCGGCCAGCAGAAGCGACGCGCGCCGTTCCTCGATATCGCGATAGAGACCGAACAGGGCCCGCTCCCATTCACGATCACCGAGAACGTCGGCGATTTCGTCCAGCGCCACGACGCGCGCACCGGGCCAGCCGTCCAGCGTCCCGGGGCCGAACTGCCGCAGTTGCGACAGCGAGAGATAAACCGCCTCGATCCCCTGCGCGAGCGCCGCGGCGCAGGTGGCCTGCAGCAGGTGGCTCTTGCCCACCCCGGCATCGCCGGTGAGCCAGTAAACGCCGCTCGAAGCAGGACGCGCCACGACCTTGAGCTGATCCACCATGGGCGCATTCGGGCCGGGAACGAAATGATCGTAGTCGGCTCGCTCGCGCAGCCGGATGGCCAGCGGCAACTGGTTCAAGTGCCGGCGACCTGCAACGCCCTGCGCGAGTATTCGGTGACGTAAGCCCCGCCGCTGATGACGATGGTGAGCAGCGTCACCCACTGCAGGGCCTCGACGATGCTGTCGGGCGGCATGCCGGTCGCCGCGTGCGCCAGCACGGCCAGCACACACAGCACCTGCATCAGGGTGTTGATCTTGCTGCTGATCATCGGGCGACCGCGTAACGGCCCCACGCCAATCCGATAGCTGAAGGCGCCCAGGCAGATGAGCACGTCGCGCGTTACGGCAGCGAAGGTGAGCCACTGATGAATGAGCCCCAACCAGGTCGCAAGCAGGAACACGCTGACCAGCAACAATTTGTCGGCAGCAGGATCCAGCCATTTGCCGAGTTCGGACGTCCAGTTGAAGCGCTTGGCCAGGAAGCCGTCGAAACCGTCGCTCGCGGCGGCGACGAAGAACAGCACCAGCGTGAGGGAGTAGTTTTCCTGCGTCATGGAGGTAAGCACCGGCCAGACCAGCAGCATGCGACACAGGCAGATCAGATTAGGTAGATGACGCACGGCCAGCTACTATAAACGCCCTGCCATGAGTGAACAAAACAGCTATACATACCGCGACGCCGGCGTCGATATCGATGCAGGCGAGGAACTGGTCGATCGCATCAAGCCGATGGTCCGCCGGACTACCCGTCCGGAGGTGCTGGCCGGCATCGGCGGGTTCGGCGCAATGGTCGAGCTGCCACTGGGAAAATATCGCCAGCCGGTACTGGTCTCGGGCACCGACGGTGTAGGAACCAAGCTGCGACTGGCGATCGAGACCAGCCAGCATGCCACCATCGGCATCGATCTGGTCGCGATGTGCGTCAACGATGTCGTCGTTCAGGGAGCGGAGCCACTCTTCTTTCTCGACTATTACGCGACCGGCAAACTCAACGTCGACACGGCCGCGACGGTGATCAGCGGCATCGTGGAGGGCTGCGCGCAGGCCGGCGCGGCGCTGGTCGGCGGTGAGACGGCGGAGATGCCCGGCATGTATCACGGCGAGGACTATGACCTGGCCGGCTTTTGCGTCGGCGTGGTGGAAAAGCAGTCGATCATCGACGGCAGCCGCGTTCGTGCCGGTGATGCCGTCATCGGACTGGCCTCATCCGGCCCGCATTCCAACGGCTACTCGCTCATCCGGAAGCTGCTGAGCGTGGCCGGCGCCAGCCCGTCGACGCAGCTCGAGGGTCGCTCGCTGTACGAGCAGTTGCTGACACCTACGCGTATTTATGTGAAGTCGCTCCTGGCATTGATGCAGGCACTGCCGGTCCACGCGCTTGCGCATATCACCGGCGGCGGCCTGACGGACAACATTCCTCGGGTGCTGCGCGACGGTCTCGAGGTGATCCTGCAACGCCGCCTTTGGCCCGTCAGTCCGCTGTTCGACTGGCTGGCACGTACCGGCTCCATCGCGCCTCAGGAAATGTATCGCACATTCAACTGCGGCATCGGCATGATCGCGGTCGTCGATCCAGCCAACGCGGAGCAGGCGCTGCAGCTGCTGCGTTCGCACGGCGAGCAGGCCACGGTGATCGGCGAGGTCCGCGCCGGTACACGAGGCGCCGTCATCGAGTCATGAGTGCGGGCCAGAAGCTGCGGCTCGCCATCCTGATTTCCGGCCGCGGCAGCAACATGGAAGCCATTGCCCGCGCCTGCCACGAGCAGCGCATCGCGGCGCAGGTCATGCGAGTCATTGCCGATCGCGCCGATGCAGCAGGTCTCGAGAACGCCTCACAGTTCGGCATCGCGACGGCCGCCATCGCCCGAGCCGGGTACGACAGCCGGGAGGCCCACGAACACGCGGTCGCCACCGAGATCGATGCCGCCGGCGCCGAACTGGTGATTCTGGCCGGCTATATGCGAATCCTGTCCGCCACCTTCGTCGAGCGGTATCAAGGGCGTCTGCTCAATATCCACCCTTCTCTGCTGCCGCTGCACAAGGGCCTGCATACGCATCGGCGTGCCCTCGAGGCCGGCGACCGCGAGCACGGAGCGAGCGTGCATTTTGTCAGCGCCGAGTTGGACGATGGCCCCGTCATCTGCCAGGCCAGGGTTCCGGTGATCGCCGGCGACAGCGAGGATTCACTCGCGGCCCGCGTGCTCGCGCAGGAGCACGTCATCTATCCGATGGCGATCGATCTGATCGCAAGCGGGCGTGTGCGATGGCGTGACCGACAGGTGTGGCTCGACGGCGAGCCGCTGCGTCAGCCGCTCGAAGCGGGCAGACGATGAAGGCCGTTCGGCTGCCGGGCATTCGTGGGCTGACGCTGGCGTACCTGCTGTACGGCATGGCGCTCGCGTCAGGTGCCGCGGGCGCCAGCCCGGCGGACGCCGGTGGGGCATCCGAACCGGTCGCCGGCCTGAGGCCCTTCGAGGCGTCCTACAGCTGGAGCTGGCATGGAGCCACGGTAGCGATTTCGACCCTCAAGCTCGATCACCGCGACGGCGAACACTGGACCTACAGCTCGAGCGGCGAGCCACGCGGAATCGGTTACCTGTATCCGATCCATCCGGCCCTGGTGAGCCAACTGCGCGTGACGGCCGAGGGCGTCCAACCGTTGAGTTTCAAAGCCGACGCGGGCAGCGCTTCGCGCAACGCCGATGTCACCTTCGACTGGGCTGGCGGGCGCGTCACGGGCAGCTACGAGGGCGTCACCCTCGACATGGCGTCCAAACCCGGATTGCAGGATGACCTGTCGGTACAGGTGGCGCTGATGGTCGACCTGCTTCGCGACCAGCCGCCCGAGACGCTATGGATGCTCGACAAGAACGCCGTACGCGACTACCGCTACAAGCGGGAGGGCACCGAACGCATCGACACGCCGTTCGGCCCGGTCGACACCGTCATCTACAGCAGCCAGCACCCCGGCTCGCCTCGCATCACCCGCTTCTGGTGCGCGCCGTCGAAAGGCTATCTGCCAATGCGGGTCGAACAGAAGCGACTCGACAGCGTCGAATGGACCATGAAGGTCCGCACGCTCCAGTTCGGCTCAACCGGATCGCACTGAGCTATCGTCCCAATCTATCAGGCCTTCGGCAGCGTGACCCCGCGCTGCTTCTGATACTTGCCGCCTCGATCCGCGTACGACGTCTCGCATACTTCGTCGGATTCGAAGAACAACATCTGCGCGACACCTTCGTTGGCGTAGATCTTCGCAGGCAGCGTCGTGGTGTTGGAGAATTCCAGTGTGACGTGCCCTTCCCACTCGGGTTCCAAGGGCGTTACGTTGACGATTATGCCGCAGTTATCGACGAACACGCCGGCCTCGAGTGCGAAGTTGCCCGCTTCCGGAACGGTAAGGCAGTAGACATCATGCACGCCTGGCAGGTCGCGAACTGAGACGACCTTGTGGTTGCGCAGCGGTCGACCATGGAACTGTGCCAGCACTTGCGGGAATCGACGGAATACTGAGCGGTCGCAGCTCAGGTAGCGGGCCGCCCCCCTTATGGAGCCGGTCTCGTGCAGCGCCTTAAGTACAGTTTCAGGGGTGATCTCGGAACGCAGATTGATGTTGCGCGCGACTTCAGCCTGCGACAACCGACCTGCGTCGTCGCCAGCCCAGGCGCGGCGCATCAACATGGAGTGCGCCGCACGCGCGGCAGGGTTCTGGTAGCGTCGCAATGTCGCAGCCCGGAACGCTTCGCGCGTCGCGTCGGTCGGATTGCGCCGGTCGAAGTCCATGTGATGTCGATGTGTACCTGGCTGATCTGCATAAATACCGTGCCGGACATTCCATTCATCGGCCAGACGATGGGTTGGCCACAGATGCCCATTGAGTGGCTGGTAAATATGCTCATAGCCACGCACCAGGCTGCGATACAAGGGCATCAATGAATCCCCGGCGCGCAACTGGTCGGCCGATGCCTTGCGGCCGTCCCGGCGCCAAAACATGTGATCCGCCGTCACGCGGATGATTTCGCCGTTGTCCAGCGTGACTTCGAGCAGGCTGTCGCGGCCGATGTGCCGAGGTTGGTCTAGCATGGTCACAATGAGGCGGCCGCCCTCGGAGATGCTATAGCCCCAGTAGTGCTGACCTGACTCGATTCCTCGAGACATTTCCTCCAAAGTGGCCGATGTGCCGTCTACCAGCGCAACACGTGTATCAGCCGAAAAACAGCGTGCGTACGTGCTTTTGCCCAAACAAACAGTCAAAACGTTGCGCGGTATGCGGAAATACTCCACGGTGCGCGCCAGCGCGAATGAGTTCGGTGGAATGATGCATACATCGGCCGAGACATCGACGAAGCTCTTCTCATCGAAGTTCTTCGGGTCGACGATCGTCGAGTTGATGTTGGTGAAAATCTTGAACTCGCGCGCGCAGCGCACGTCGTAGCCATAGCTCGAGGTGCCGTAGGAAATCAGGCGTCCGTTTTCACCGGTCCTGACCTGCCCGGGCTCGAACGGATCGATCAGGCCCTGCGCCGCCATCCGGCGGATCCACTTGTCGGATTTGATGCTCATGCGCTTTCTATGCTCTTCGCTCAGGTGTCTTCGACGATGATCTTGGGGAATAGCGCGCTGCGGTCTTTAGAACGCAATGCCAGCGCGGCGGCAGTTCGCCGTGCGGCTTCGACGTAGACCTGGGCGCGAGGACCCCCTGCCTCGGCCACGACGGTCGGCCTGCCGGCGTCCGTCTCGCGCTGTACGCGCGCATCCAAGGGCAGCTCGCCCAGCAGCGGCACGTTGAATTCCGTTGCCATCCGCGCGCCGCCGCCGCTACCGAAGATATGTTCCGCGTAACCGCAATTCGTACAGATGTGCACGCTCATGTTCTCGATGATGCCGAGTACGGGGACCGACACCTTCTCGAACATGGCGAGCCCTTTGCGTGCATCGGCCAGAGCGATGTCCTGAGGCGTCGTCACGATGACCGCACCCGCGACTGGCACGCGCTGTGCCAGGGTCAGCTGGATGTCGCCGGTGCCGGGCGGCATATCGACGACCAGATAATCCAGATCGCCCCACTCGGTATCCGACAGAAGCTGGGTCAGGGCCTGGGTCACCATCGGGCCGCGCCATACGACCGCCTGGGCCGGTTCTACCAGGAAACCGATCGACATGGCTGTCAGTCCGTGGGCGCGCAGCGGCAAGATACGCTTGCCGTCCGGCGAACTGGGTCGCGAGCCAGTCAGACCGAGCATCAATGGCTGACTGGGTCCGTAGATGTCCGCATCCAGAATGCCCACCGAAGCACCGCCCGCGGCCCACGCCAGCGCGAGGTTCACCGCGACGGTCGACTTTCCGACCCCGCCCTTGCCGCTGGCCACCGCGACGATATTCTTGACGCCAGCGAGGGGTTTGAGACTACGCTGCACCGCGTGAGGGACGATGCGGCTGCTAAGCTCGAGCATGAGTTCGACGTCGATACCGGCCTGGGCCAGGTGGCGGGCCAATGCGGACTGCAGTGCGTGGGTATAGCCCACGGTGGGAAATCCCAGCTCGACTCTGGCGGTCACCTGGCGACCGTTCACCTTTACGGATTGCAGCGCGCCGGCCTGCGCCAGGGTCTGGCTCAGGTAGGGCTCGACGAAGCTTTCAAGGGCCGCGCGTACATCGGCCTCGGGTATTGCCATGAGTCGTCCTGGCTCTTGTAAGAAGGGCCGGTACAGCGGACAAACATGGCATAATCCTTGTTTGCCTGACACGTCCCAGCCCCAGTAAGGTGTGGTATCGGCCTGCTGTAATCGCAGCGCGGTCTTAATAACATTAACACGGCGGAATGAGTTTTTTTAGCAACCTGCGTGCGGACCGGCTGATCGCGCAAATCAAGTCTTCACCAGATCTGATGGGTGCGGAGACCCAGAAGGCGATCGCCAAGCTCAAGGACATCGGGCCCGGTGCGATCGAGCAGGTCATTGCCGCATTACCGGACGCCGACAAGCACTCGACAGTTGCCTTCGTGGACGTGCTTGGCACGCTTGCGACGCAGAAGACTTTCCCGCAATACGTGAAGGCGTTGATCGAGGGCAGTCCCCGCGTCGTCGCAGGCGTCGCCTGGGCGTTGACCGGCGGACGCAACTATCCGCCGGGACTGCTGCTGGAGGCGCTCGGCACGCCGGGTGTGGCCAAGAATGCGGTGCTCGACGTGATCAATGGCCACCGCTCGCGCTTCTCGATACGCGAGCTGCTGAACTCGGCGTACCAGCAGGAAGCCAACGAGAAGGCCGCGCTGTTCCGCATCGTCGGCGATGCGGCCGACGATGCGGCGCTACCCGAACTGATCAGCCGGCTGCAGGGCAAGGATGCGATGGCGCGGCTGCACATCATTCACATCCTCGCGAAATTCAACAAACCCGAAGTGCAACGTGCGCTGCAGACACAGCTGAGCGACAACAACAAACTGGTCCGCAGCGCGTCTCTGGCGGCGCTCTCGAAGATGGACGGTCCGATCGAGGTTGCCAAGGTCTGCGCACTGTTGCGCGACCCGGAGCTCGAAGTGCAGAACCGCGCGGTGGAACTGCTGCAGCATGCCCGCGACCCGGACACGATCCGTCACCTGGTACCGGTGCTCAAGGACGAGAGCGAGCAGGCGCGGCGTGCGGCGGTCGAGGTTCTGAACGAGGTCGGCGACGCGCGATCGGTGAAGTATCTGCTCGAGGCGATCAAGGACGACGACTGGTGGGTGCGCAGCCGCGCAGGCGACGCACTCGGCAAGATCGGCGGTCCTCGCGTGATCGACGCGGTGCTGGAACTGATTCGCGACAAGGACGAAGACCTGCGACGTGCCGCCATCGAGATCCTGAACCAGACCAAGGATGAGCGCGCGATCAATCATTTGATCGAAGCGACGCGTGACAAGGACTGGTGGGTCAGTGAACGCGCCGTCGATGCACTGGCCGAGATCGGCAGCAAGCGCGCAATTCCACGTCTCTACGAAATGCTGAAGACGGCCAATGCGCGCGCGATGCCGGTGGTGGTACGAGCGATCGGTAAGCTCGGAGACGTCAAATCGCTCGAGCTCATGACCCCGCTGCTGGCACGCGGCGAAAAAGAGATCCGGGTCGAAGTCATCCAGGCAATGTCAAAACTTGCCGACGAGCAGAACGCCGAGGCGGTGCGTGCGCAGATTCAGCCACTGACGGTCAGCCCGGAAGGAACGGTCGCGCGGGCGGCGCTGCGCGCCCTGACAGAGATCGAAGTGCGCTTCACCAGCTCGAACGCAGCACTTACCGAAGTGCAGTCGATCAGTACTCACCCGGGCCGCAAGCGATCGAGCGGGTCACAGCCGTCCCGCA
>DATBAM010000045.1:0-13945 GCA_036271535.1 Steroidobacteraceae bacterium
GCGGCCACCTTCAGCTTCATCAGTCTCACGCTAGGTCTGATCGCCTTTGCCGTGGCCGCGACGCTGCTGCCGGCGCAGCGAATGGAGATGAGTCTCGATGTCGGCCCGCGCGCCGTGGCCACGATCCTGCCGCTGATGGTGCCGCTGGTGTTGCTGATCGTGGTGTCGCAGATGCTGCTGTCGGCCTTCGCCAAGACCTATCGCGAGGCTCAGACCTACCTGGGGCTGCTGCAGCTGCTGCCGGTCATCCCGTCGGTGCTACTGAGCATCATGCCCATCGCGCCGACCCTGTGGTTGTACGCGCTGCCGCTGATCGGGCAACAGCTCGCCATCATGCAGATCCTGCGCGGCGAGCCGCTGCAGGCATTGGCGCTGGTGCTGTGTACGGTGACGACGCTGCTGGCCCTGGTTGCCGTCTTCTGGAGCGCCCGGCGCGTCTACGAGTCGGAGCGCCTGGCCGTCAATGCATGACACGCTCGCTTCCTTCGTCGAGCGTCATCCGCGTCTGTTCGTGCTGACGGGCGCGGGCTGCAGCACCGAATCCGGCATCCCCGACTATCGTGACGAGAAAGGCGAGTGGAAGCGCAAGCCACCGGTCATGTACGCCAGCTTCGTCGGTGATTCGCAAACGCGCGCACGCTACTGGGCGCGCAGTCTCATCGGCTGGCCGTATTTTCAGGCGGCGAAGCCCAACGGCGCACATCGCGCACTGGTCGCGCTGGAAAAACAGGGCCGGCTGGAACTGCTGGCCACTCAGAATGTCGATCGGCTGCATCAACTCGCCGGCAGCCGCCATGTGGTGGACCTGCATGGACGGTTGGACGAGGTCCGCTGCCTGAACTGCGAACATCGGCAGTCACGCGCACAGCTGCAGCTCGAACTGCTACGGCTCAACTCCAGTTGGAGTTTCCTGACCGCCAGTCACGCCCCCGACGGCGATGCCGATCTCGAGGCGACGGATTTTTCGAGCTTCGTCGTACCCGGCTGCGAACGGTGCGGCGGCGTGCTGAAACCCGACGTGGTTTTCTTCGGCGAAACCGTCCCAGCCGCGCGTGTCGAGCGCTGCATGCAGGCGGTCCTCGACGCCGACGCGCTGCTGGTGCTCGGATCGTCGTTGATGGTCTATTCAGGCTTCAGATTCGTCCAGGCCGCGCACGCCGCACACCGTCCGGTTGCCGCAGTGAATCTTGGCATTACGCGCGCCGATGATCTACTGACACTCAAGATCGAGCAGCCATGCAGCGACGCGCTGGCGTGGCTACTCTCACGCGAAGGCGGCGCGTAAGCGCGACGGGAAGCCCGCACGCTACGGAAGATTGTCGAAAAAGTAGATGGCGGCTGCCAGGCAGAACGGCGCTACCAGATCGACGTGATAGGCAGCAGTAACTGCGGCATCGCCCGCCGAGCCGCCGCCATTGGCAAGCGCATAGGCCGACTTGGCAGTCTGAAATTCATTCTGCAGGGTTGCGTAGTGGCCGCTGGCTGCGGCGCTGGAGCTGCCCGGGTCGATGTCGAGGTAGTTGGCGACGCCAGACGCCGGCGGATTGTTGACCCAGTAGCTTTGCATCAGCTGAGTATTAAAAAAGAACACCTCCGGATCGTTCTCACCGCCGCAAAGCAGCGTCGGCGCTTCAGGCACCCAGTTGCGTAGATCATTCTTCGCCAGATCCGCGCGCCATAACACTGTCGGGGCGGTTGCAGGCAGATTGGTGGTCTCCGCCGGAAAGCCGCCGTCTGGATTCGCCGACTCGTCCTGCAGCCACGCCTGCCGGTACGAATTGGTGATGAGGAAGTCGGTGGAGAAGCCCGCTGCAAACGTGGATGCCAGATTGGCCGGTGTCGTCGCCGGAGTCTGCGCGGCGTACGTGGAGGACGGCGGCGTCGAATCGAACAATCCCGTCGGCAGCGAACCCGTCAGCGGTGTAGCGGTCGGCAGTATCGTTGCGAAGCCGGTGACCGCGTAAGGCGTATTGATGACATCGGTGAGCGTGGAGTAGACGTTGCCGTACGAATTCTGATAGCCGTCGAGCAGCAGCGTTGCCACTTCTGCGCCTGCCTCGCTCACCTCGCCGTAGAAATTTGCATCGGCAAACGCAGCCAGCGCGTACGGGCCGGACATCGGCACGGACGCGGTGACCGTCATGCCCGCGGCCTCCATCGCGCGGTGCGTCGCCATCGCGACGTAGCCACCTTGAGAATAGCCCGTGATGAAAAGCTTGCCGTTGTCAGTGGCGGTGGTCGACACCTTCGGCAATGCGGCGCGCGCAGCGGTCAGGGCGTCGATCATGTCGGCCGCCTGCTGGTCACGAATCAGATACGGGTGGTACGCCAGTGTCGAGGTGTCGTACCCCGCGTAGTTCGGCGCGACGACGATGTAGCCGCGCGCTGCGAAGAACGCGGCGATCAGCAGTCCTTCGGAATTCGGACCGCCGTTCGAACTGGACAGATTCGAGATGTCATAGCTTTTGTCCGTGCTGGTTCCGTGCGCATACTCGACGATCGGCAACGGGCCGCTGCAGCTCGAATCGCCGGCACTCGGCACCATCAGCACGCCGGACGCGGTCGTTCCTTCGCCCTGTCCGCCAACGGTGTTGTACTCGATGTGATAGATCGATACGTCACATTTGGGCGCGTCGGTCAGTGACAGGATGCCTGCCAGCGCTGACGTTCCGACCGACGAAGTGGAAGCCATGGTCAGATCGGACGAGAGCGTCGACGCGGTCAACGTAGCCAGTGCCGCCGCGTCGACTCGGATCAGGGTGCTGGATCCGCTCGAAGATGTGCTGCTGCCGCTCGACGAGCTGCTGCCACTCGAAGAACTGGCACCACTGGAAGAAGAAGTCGCGGCAGCCTGACTATTGTCGCTGTGGCCGCCACAGGCGCACAGAAAAACGCTCGCGGCCAGCGCGACGCAGAGGGGGTACGATCGGTTCATGGCGTATACGTTGTCGCAGCGACCGCGGCGCTGCAATGGGCCGACCTTCCCCCCGGCTGTAGGCTTTGCCCTGCATTCCAAGGCTGTGCAACCGGCTTGCAATACACGCGCACTCATAATGATGCTGCATGCGAGGGTGCATGCGATGAGTCGGCTGTCCGCTGCGTTATTGCTCTTGCTCGGCTCATGCGCGCAGGCGGCGGATGTCTACGCTCTCGATCCGGGTTTCATCCGGGTCGGCTTCGACATCGAGCGTTTCGGTCTGCATTGGGTCAGCGCCCGCTTCCGCGACTTTCAGGGGGCTTTCGTCTTCGATCGCGAGGGCGATGGCAGTCGCGTCGATGTCACCGTGCGGACGGACTCCATCGACTGCGGCAGCTCGAGCTGGAACCCTCACCTGCGTTCCCCCGAGTGGCTCGATACGCAGCAGTATCCCCTGATGACCTACCACTCGCGTCACATCCGCTTCGAGGGCGGTGAACGCGCCGAGGCGGACGGGGCTCTCTCCCTGCACGGTGTCACGCACCCCGTGGTACTGAGCGTCAGCGATCTGCAATGTCCGACCGGACCGGCCGCGACCGGCGCATGCCGCTTCACCGCGCACGCCAGCGTGCGGCGATCCGATTTCGGTCTGCCGCACGGCTTCTGGTCGGGCGGTGACCAGGTGGAGATCAGCATCAGTGGCGTCGCCACGCGCGCGCAACGCGCGTCCGCGCAATCGGCGCGCAGATGACGCTGTTGGCAAACCTGGTCGGCGCCTCGGGCAGGGTTCAGGCAACGCGTTCGAGGTTGTCCAAGGTACGCGAGCTGGCCGCCTTCCTGCAGACGCTGTCGGCGGACGAAGTTGCGATCGGTGCCCTGTATCTGTCCGGCGCTACGCCACAGGGCCGCAGCGGCGTCGGCTATGCCGCGCTGCGTGCGGCCGCCGCTACGCTCCCCGCGCAGACATCCTCGCTGTCACTCGTGCACACCGATGCTGCGCTGAGCGCGTTGGCCACTGTTCGCGGTGCGGGCAGCGGCGCAACGCGCGCGCGCAATCTCGAGCAGCTGTTCGCGCAGGCGACCCGTTCCGAGCAGGAATTCCTGCTACCACTGCTGGCCGGCGAGTTGCGGCAGGGTGCACTCGGCGCAGTCATGCTCGACGCCATCGCGGCGGCATCGGGAATACCGTTGAACCAGCTGCGTCGCGCCGCCATGCATTCGACCGACCTGGGCGCGCTTGCGCGCGTCGCTTTGCTCGAAGGCGTCGAGGGACTGGGCCGGTTTCGGCTCGAGCTGTTCGCGCCAGTAGCGCCGATGCTGGCGCAGACCGCCGGCGACGTCGCAGAAGCCCTGACCGAACTGGGTGGGGAAGTCATCTTCGAGTGGAAGATGGATGGAGCTCGCATACAGGTACACAAGCGCGGCGCGGAGGTGCGCATCTACACCCGCGCCCTCAATGAGATCACCGCCGCCCTGCCCGAGGTGGTCGAGCGGGTCCGGGTGCTGGCGCCGCGCGAGCTGCTGCTGGATGGTGAAGCGATCGCGTTCGACGCGCACGATCGGCCGCTGCCCTTTCAGACCACGATGCGCCGCTTCGGCCGCAAACTCGACGTCGAGCAGATGCGGACGACACTGCCGATGCGCGCATACTTTTTCGACTGCCTGCTGCTGGAGGGCGCAAGCCTGACCGATCGCAGCACCCGGGAACGATTCGAAGCGCTGGCGAGCGCCGTACCCGCCGATGCGCGTGTTCCACGCCTGGTCACCTCATCATCCGCCGCGGCGGCGAGCTTCTACGAAGCGGCGATCGCGGCGGGACACGAAGGCGTGATGGCCAAGTCCGGCGACTCGATCTACGAGGCGGGCAATCGCGGCGCAAGCTGGCTCAAGATCAAACGCGTACACACGCTCGACCTGGTCGTGCTCGCTGCCGAGTGGGGCAATGGCCGGCGCGTTGGAAAGCTCTCGAACCTGCATCTGGGCGCATGGGACGCCGCCGGCAGCCAGTTCGTGATGCTCGGTAAGACCTTCAAAGGGCTGACCGACGCGCTGCTGGCGTGGCAGACACGGGAGTTGCTGGCACGCGAGACTCATCGCGAAGGCCACATAGTTTATGTACGCCCCGAGCTGGTCGTCGAGATCGCCTTCAGCGATCTTCAGGCCAGCAGCCGCTATCCGGGCGGTATGGCGCTGCGACTTGCGCGGGTCAAACGTTATCGGGAGGACAAGCCCATCGCCGAAGCCGACACGATGGAGTCTGTCCGGCGGATATTCGCGTTGCAGACCGGCGCCGTCGCACCGGACTGACCTCCGGCCGCCTGGCCTCTATTTGACGGCTGCCTCGCCAGCCGCAGATGCACCGCTCGACCCAGAAACGCCGACGTTCTCGGCAGTAGTGGCGACCTGCGAATCCTCGAGCAGCGCGGCATAGCCGGGGAACAGTTTGCGCCCCGCGCTCAGCAACGCCGCGACCACCGTTGGGCGATCAGCGCGCTGACGCTGCGCGGCGATATCGCGCGACAGGGTCCGTGCCAGCATCTGTTCGATCTGCCGATAGTCCTGCTCACCGGCCAGCGAGCGGATCTCCGCCAGCCATTCCTGGTGTTGTTGGACGTTCAGCGCCGGCGCGAGGTCGATGCGCTCGTACTCTTCCTCGACCCGATCGTAGGTAATCTCCAGATCCTTCAGCGGCTGCGAGCCGCCAAATCTGCGGCGCCCTGCCGCCAGCGTCGCCAGCGCCGATTCGGTATCGGCATCTGCCATCTGCTGCTTAGCCTGCGCAATGATGGCCTGGACCGCCCGCGGCGCGCTTGCGACCGCATCCGTCGCAGGCGGGGTTGTTGCAGGCGGGGTTGTTGCAGGCGGGGTCGACGCTGTGCCTGTGCCCGCAGCGGGCGCCGGCGCAATCGGTGCCGGAGCAGTCGACGGCTTGCTCGAATTCGCAACGAGCGGTGCCGACGTCGCATCATGGCGGCCGGAAGTCGACGTAGAAGGCATCGGTTGATTGTCCGCCAGCGCCACGGCCGCGCGACTCAACGTCGACGACTGCGGATTGACCGTCATGCCCGTCGCCAGCGACTCGCGCGCATCGTCGGAGCGCTGCTGATCGCGCGCCTGCTGCGCCTCGGCCAGAAAAGCGGCATCGGAGCGTTCCCTCGCCTTGCGAATCAACGGGTCATCCGGCGGCGACAGCGCCGCGAGGTCGCTGATCGCCGAAGCAAGCTGATCCGCCCAATGCTGCGTGGGTTCGGGCTGGTTCATCAGATGGATGACCTGTCCTCGCCGCACCAGCGCATCCGAGGAATAGGCCCGCAGCGTCGTTGCGGGCAATACCGCACCGACCTTGTTCACCAGGCGGTGCGCACCATTCAGGTCATCGCGCGTCAGCAGCGTCTCGACCTGCGCAGCCAGCGCGTTCTGCAGCGCGGTCCGCAGACGCTGCACGACCGGATCATCGGCGGAGAGCGCAGCCAGCGCCCGGACGTCGGACGCCGAGGCGACCGCGGTATCGATGAAGTCAGGGGCAGCCGGGTCGATCTTTGCGACGCGCTGCCGCAGCGCCTGCACGCTACCGGCGTCCTCCGGCACGGGGTGATCGTCCGGCTTACCCGAAGCCGCGACGACGGCTGCGGCGGCGGTAACCGGCACGGCCGAAGCAGAAGGCGGCGCGGACGGGGACGGCGGTCGGTGAGCGACTACGAATACGGCCCCCAGCACCAACAGCACGGCCGCCGGGATGATCGGCAGCCACGGGCGCTGAACCGCCACATCGAGCACCCGGTCATAACCGTTGCGCACCGTTCTGACGGCCTGACCGGCCGTTCTCGACAAACTGGACATGAAGCTCGACATTCCACCGGATCGCATCGCCGTGAACTGCGTCAGGAATTCGCGGACGCTGGGGGTTCGATCCCAGCGATCGAACACCAGCGCCGATCGCAACGCGCGCCACTGTCGCTCGCCCAGACCCGGTATCGGTCTCGGCTGCAATTCGGAATCGCGTGCCTTGACCGCATCGACACCATTGAAGGGATGCCGAGCCGTCAACAGGAAATAGGTAACGCATGCGAGTGCGTAGATGTCGTCACGCGGATCGGGCGCCTCGCCGATCAGCAGTTCGACGCTGGCGTATGCCGGCGAAACCGCGTTGAGCTTGCCCGCATCGAAAATCGTACTTTCGTTGCGATCCAGTGCCAGCGCGACACGCGCCACACCGAAATCGAGCACCTTCACCGTGTTCTGCTCGGTCAGGAAGGCATTGCTGGGCTTGAAATCCGCATGCACGATGCCCTGTTGATGCGCGTAACTGAGTGCCGCGCCCAGACCCGTCACGATCTCGATGACGCGCTCGACCGGCATCCCCTTCGGGAATTGACGCGCGATCAGCTGATCCAGCGGCGTTCCGTAGAGCAACTCCATCACCATGAAGACGTTGCCGTGATCGCGATCGAAATCACGCACCAGAACGATGTTCGGATGCGCGAGCCGCATCGACTTTTTCGATTCGCGCTGCAACGCCCGCGCCGATTCCGGATGGCGCTTGAATTCCTCGTTCAGCACCTTGATCGCTACGTGGACCTCGCGACCCTTGTTTTCGACTTCGCGCTGATCGACCGCCTTGTAGACGACGCCCATGCCGCCGCGACCCAAAACATCGACCAGTTCGAAGCGCTCGCGCAACGTCGTTCCCACACCTATCGTGGCTTCGGGTTCGGCCAGCTTCTCGCGCGCATCCCAGCTGACGCTTCTGCTACCACCCGTGGTTCGGTCTGCCAGCGGTGCGGCCCGGTTGTCCGTCGTCGCCGGTCGCGCATCGCGTGGCGGCACCGCGAAGATGGGACCTATCGACGCGTTCGCCTGGGAAGCAACGTGCTCATGCGGACCGGCTGCGGTGCGCGGACCGCTAACACTGGCCGGACCGGTAACACTGGGCGGACTGGTCAGGTTGCGAGCGCCTGTAACATTGCGGGTGCCAGTGCGTGGCCCGGTCACGCCTCTGGGCCCGCTCGCGGGTTCTCGCGCCAACGAGGCAGAGGTGCCGCTTGCCGGCGGTACGTTCTCCGACGGGGCCCTTGTTGTTGGAGGCTTTGCCGCAGCGGATTGCGCCGCGCGGAGATCGTTCGCCCGAGTCGCCACTTCGTGAAAGCCTGCATCGGCGGGCGGCACGGTGTTGGCGACGACCGCCTGCATGTCCGACAGCACGGCCGCTTCGAGTTCGGCGCTGATCAGACGGCGTCGGCGCAGTGCCGCAGCCATCGCGGCATAACGCGGCACCGAGCCGGGCTGGGTCTGAACTTCGGCGCGAAGGGCGCTGCGCAATTCGAATTCGGCCAGTTCCCCGGTGGAGTACGCCTCGAAGGCGTCCCTGATTTCAGCCATCCCCATCTGCGGTTACCTTGATTCTTCCCAGCGGCCCTGTCGTTGCGAAGTTGGAGACCGCGCAACACGAAGCACTCGGTGCCGGTCGCGCAATAGTTAACGAAGCGGATGACAGATCTTAACTTAGTGCAGGCTTCGTGCCACTAAATCCGCAGAAAGTTGGAAGTAAAGTGTGCGCTGCCACACGGCATTCGCTCCCCGGATGTGCCCGGCTTTGGAGCGGCGCGTTGGTTCGCGGGTCTGCGATGGTGCGGACCTGCTTTCACTATCGAAGGCAAGTCCCTGAGCAGGCGGGACAGTTGCGGGCCTGCCTACTTCCGAGGTGAGCAGGCCCGCATGTTATGTCTACTTCGCTACGGGTCAGATACCGATTGCCCGAATACCTTCAGGCGATGACGCCGGCGGCCTTCAGCTTCTCGATGCGATCCCACTCGACGCCCAGTTCCATCAGAAACGTCTCGGTGTGCTCGGACGCTTGTGGTGCGCGCTGGGTCTTGATCGGTGCGTGATCGAACTGCACCGGCGGCCGCACCAGCTTGATAGGTTTGCCGCCGTCGATTGCCTCGACCTCGACGATCATGTCGTTGGCGAGCGCCTGTTCGTCGCTGGCCAGATCGAGCAGGCTCTGGAACGGCGCCCACTGTCCCCTCATCGTCTTCAGGTGCTTGGCCCAGTATGCAAACGGCTTTTTCGCGAACGCCGTGACGATCATGCCGCTGGCGTCAGCCCAGTTCTTCATCAATTCCTTGTCAGTGGAGAAGCGCGGATCGTCCGCCATCTCCGGCAATCCCAGGTGTTGCCACGTGTCTCGAATGTAGGGAGCCGGCGTCAGAATGCACAGGTTGATCGTGCCGCCATCCGACGTCTGGAAATTGCCCATGAAGGGATTGCCCGGATTACCACCCGATTTCGGCATCCTGTTGCGGCTGGCAGTTCCGGTCTCGATCGCCTGCGCGATCGCAGCGCCCGATGCCCACCACGCCGTGCTCAACAGCGACACGTCCATTTCCACCGCCTCGCCGGTGCGCTCGCGATGAAACAGCGCCGCACTGATGCCGCCGGCGATGTTCATGCCGCCAATCGAATCGCCGAACGCCGGCATCCCCTGCGACAGCGGCATCGGCAGCTCCGGCGGCGTCATCGCAAGGCCGATGCCCGAGCGCGTCCAGAACGCCGTGCCGTCGAACCCGCCGGCCGTGCGCTCCGGCCCCTTGTCACCGAAGGCGCTGCCGCGCGCGTAGATGATCTTCGGATTCGCCGCGCGAATGTGCTCGATGTCGAACTTGTTCTTCTGCCGCGCCGACGGCAGATAGTTGGTCAGGAACACGTCCGCGGTTTTCGCGATTTCATACAGCAATGCCTGACCTTCGGGCTTCGAGACGTCGAGACCGACGCTGCGCTTGCCGCGATTCGGGTGTTCGATCAACGTGTGGCGGTTGGGATCGACCTTCTGACCGCCCAGGTTGATGAATCCGCGTTGCGTATCGCCACGCACCGGATGCTCGATCTTGATGACATCCGCGCCCCAGTCCGCCAGCACGGCCCCCGCCGCCGGCACGAAGGTGAACTGCGCCACCTCCAGAATCCGAATACCTTTCATCACTTGCGTCATGTCATCGACTCCGTTCAAGGGGTACGCCGAAGGACACGCGTTGTGTGACGCGCTGGCCACTGGCGAATCTGGTTTTCTCGCGGGGCACGTCTGGATGGTCAAAATTGTCCCAGATCGGCCGCCGAATTTAAGCTCTGTGGCCGAGTATAGCGACCGGCCGAAGCTGCGTCTGCTCGATGCTGCGCCCGACGGGGACCGTCCAATATTTAAAGAGCGGTCGCCCAGTCGCATCGCAGCAGCCTGGCGCGCCCCTCTCCCCTGCCCCGACGCCGACCGGCCCCGTCACTTAACCGTTGCGGAATGCGACGTTGCCGTGTCGGGCGACGGACATACGGCCCTATTGCCGCACCCCGATGATAGGCGCAGATTAAGCGCAACCCGAGGGGAGATAGCATGCTCAGGATGGCGGCTGCTTACCTGCAGTGTCTGACATTGACGCTGGCCGCATGCGGGCTGTTGTGCTCCTCCCGCTCCCAATCTGCCGAGGCCGGTGCGACACGTCCGCGTGCGGCGCTGGTGATCGGCAACGCCCACTATGGCGCCGTCACGCCACTTCGAAATACGCTAAACGACGCACACGATATCTGCGACTCACTCGGCGAACTTGGCTATACGACCTCCTGTTTCACGGATGTGAAGGACGCACGTGAGTTTCGGGCACGCATTCAGCAATTCGCCGCTTCGCTGAAACCCAGGAGCGAGGTTCTGTTCTATTACGCCGGCCACGGCATCCAGATGCGCGGTGAGAGTTACCTGGTGCCCGTCCGCGCTAAGCTCCGCGCGCAGGCGGATGTCGCCGCGGAGACGGTCCCGCTCGCGTTCGTTCTGACGCAGCTTCTGCAGGCCAGACACTATTTAGACATCGTCATCCTGGATGCCTGCCGCAACAACCCGTGGGCCTCGGCACCTCAAGGCATGAGCAGCGGATTGGCGCCTTTGAGTGTAATTCCGCGCGACACCATGATCATGTATGGAACCGCGAGCAATGATGTATCCGACGATGGCGAGGGCCGCAATGGCACGTTGACGAAGAACCTGCTCGCGAATCTCAAGACCCCCGGCCTGACGGCCGATGAGTTCTTCAAGCGCGTGAGCGAGGGCGTGCAGTCGGATACGTCCGCCGCGGTGGGTCATACCCAGGTACCTGCGCTGTACACCAACTTCAACGGCGAATTCTGCTTCGCTGGCTGCATCGACCGCGTCGCGCGAACAGAACTCGCGCGAATGCAGAAGGCGCACGAGGAACAACTGGCGCAGGCAACCAGGGAAGCCGATGAACTGGAAGCCAGCAATCGCGAGATTCAGGCGCAACTGGACGCGACCACGACCTCGAAGTTCTGCGACGCAAGCGAGGAACATGCGGATGGCCGATGCTTCGTCACGGACGCGCAGACGACGGCGAATGGCATCCAGGCGGCCTTCGCTCAGCGCGGACTCACGGTCCGCGGCGGATACCTGGGCACCACCATCGATGGGTCGCGCAGCGGCGATGATCCAAAGGACAGGAATCTCACCGACGTACTCAGTGTGACAGCCACCATCACGCCAGTCGGTGACACCGGCCACAGCGCCGTTTCGATCACTGCCCGACGGCGTGTGCTGCTGCACGATGAACATCATCATTGGACGTCGGCCGACATCATCATTCCGATTGCGACTTCCACGGACTACAAGGAAGTCGTCAAACAGGATGTCGCCGTGACGGATCCTGTGTTCTTCCGCGATCTGTATGCGGCGATCGAGCGCAACTTGCGCGGGGGCGCCACGCTCGATAGCGTCCGTACGCCGACTGCACCGGCCCCGGTTGACCAGGCCAGCCCTGCCACCGTCACCGTCACCGTCACCGACGCAACTCAATAGCACGCGCCAGGGAGGGCGCAGCTCTTATGATCTCTATCCACCGATTGCTGGCTGCCGCAACGCTGACACTTACCTGCATCTTGCCGACCGCTCCTGTGAGCGCTGCGGACGCCAATCCGCACCCGCGCGCTGCCCTGGTGATCGGCAACGCCGACTATGTGACGCTAAACCCCGTGAGCAGCGCCGCGAACGACGAGCACGACATGTGCCAGGCGCTGACAGAATTGGGTTACAGCGCTTCGTGCTTCGCGGACGTGAAGGACACCCGCGAATTCAAAGCGCACGTCCAGGATTTTGCAGCGGCGCTCAAACCCAAATCCGAAGTGGTCTTCTACTTCGCCGGGCACGCGTTGCAGGTCAGGGGCGAGAACTATCTGGCGCCCGTGGGCGCCGCACCACGCAGCGCCACCGACGTCCCGCGTGAAGCGGTCAGTCTCGCGTATATCCTCGCGCAGTTGCTGCAGGGAAAGCACTATCTGAGCGTCGTGATTCTCGACACCTGTCGCGGCTCGGCATGGCCGGCTGCGCCACATGGAATGACCGCGGGGCTGGCGCCTATCACCGCGATTCCCAAAGGGACTGTGGTGATGTACGGCACCGCACCGCCGGACTACGCCGCGCAGATTGGCGACCGCAACGGCACATTCACGCGGCACCTGCTTGCGAACATCACCGCTCCCGGACTCACCGCGGATGAATTGTTCAAAAAAATCAGCGAGGGCGTCCAGAGCGAGAGCGAGACAGGCGATGCGCCCGCTAGCGTGCAATCCCCGGCTCTCTACACCAACTTCACCGGCGAATTCTGCTTCGGTGGCTGCATCGACAAGGTAGCTCGGGCCGAGCTGGAAAGGATCGAAAAGGAAAACGAAGAGCAACTCGACCAGGTCCGAAAGCAGAAGGCAGCGCTCGAAGCGCGAAAACGCGATGCCCAGTCGAAGCTCATCGACGCCGCTATCTCGGCCACCTGTGACACGAGCGTGCTGGGGGACACTGGACGCTGCTTCGCCGCGTCGCGCGAAAGTGCGCTCAAGGCCATTGCCACGGCTTTCGTACAGCGGGGTTTCATACAACGGGGTTTCACAAATGCGAGGCTGGATGCGCGTGCCGATTCCAGTGGGAATATTGGCTCGGATGCGAGCGTCGGCAAAGTCGATTCGTGGTGGGTCTCTCGTGTTGGAGGACCGCATATCGACGATCACCTGCAGGAAACCGTACTGGAGGCTGAGCGCAGCAGCGATGATCCGGCAAACAGGAACGTGTCCCAGGTACTGACGATCTTTGCCAGGCTTCGCGACGTAGCCTCGATCAACCGCCGCATCGTCACATTCACGGCCACCCGACGTACGGTGCTGCACGACGAATACCATACCTGGGGCACGATCGGATTCGTGCCGGTCGCTACCTCCAAACAATATAACGACGTCGTCAAAAATGACGTCGATCTGACCGATCCAAGCTTTTATCAGGATCTGTTTGCCACGATGGAACGCGATCTGCGCGCAGAACACGCGGCATCTGGAGCGACAACGCCTGATGTTGCTGGAGCTGCTGGAGCCCCGGGAGCGGAAAATGCAGCGCCGGCGAACGCCGCCAGCGGCGATTCTCCGTTCGATCACGAGCGCCGATTCGATGCGCCGGCCGATCTGCTCGAGCGCACGCTGATCGAAGCACTGGTTGCTCGCGGATACATCGTCGAATCGCTCGATCCCGAACTCGGCACGATCAGCCTGTTGCGGCGGACCCAGGGCCCGGGGGACAAACACAACGCGGTCGAATCCGTGTTGATGGCGTCGGTCACGACGTCCGAGACCGGCGTCGGTTCACAGTTGCAGCTATCAGCAGACGACCTTCAAGTTCTGCACCGCGATCCAGCCGCGCATCCCGGATTTCGAGGGATGACCGGTAGCTATGACATGCAGCCGCAGTACGGTTACGAGACCGTCAAACTGCATGACGGCGCGGTGACCGATGACGGCTTCTACCGGGAGCTGTTCACAGCCATCGACGCCAGTCTGCATGGCAGCCTCACCCCATCGAAGCATTCACAACGCGTCATCGATCATCAGGAGCAGACCCTGCGAGCGGTGGCCGACGCGCTCACTCAGCACGGCTACTACGTGTCGACCAGTGAGGACCGACTCGGACTGCTCGTGGTCTTCAAGCGCACCGCCGCGCCC
>DATBAM010000046.1:0-2905 GCA_036271535.1 Steroidobacteraceae bacterium
CTGTCTGCAAATCGTGCTCGATCGCGGCCAGCAGGACGATTGGTTCTCCTCCGGCTTCATTGCCGTGCTCGTGTTGACTTCAGTGCTCGCCTTCATTCTCCTGATCCTGCGGGAGCTCAAGGCTCGCGACCCGCTGGTCGACGTGCGGCTGCTGCTCGATCGCAATTTCGCCGTATCGTTCGCCCTGATGCTGATGCTCGGCTTCATGCTGCTCGGCAGCACCTACCTGATCCCCGCGTATACGCAGAGCCTCATGGGCTACCGGGCGGTGGATGCCGGAATGGTGCTGACACCGGGAGGGTTCCTCATGATCGCGCTGCTGCCGCTGGTCGGACGCGCGCTGAACAAGGTGGACCTGCGCCTGCTGATCGCGGTGGGCTTGACGGTCGGGGGCTTGAGCCTCCTCTGGATGACGAACTTCTATCTCGACATTTCGTTCGGCTGGCTGGTGCTGGCCCGCATGATGCAAGCGGCGTCGCTCGCATTCCTGTTCATCCCGATCAACACCCTGGCATTCCGTGATGTGCCGCGCAACAAGACCGACAATGCGTCGGCGCTCGTCAATCTGGCGCGTAACTTCGGCGGCAGCATCGGCATCTCCGTCGCCTCGACCCTGCTCACGCGGCGCGAGCAGCTCCACCAGAGCCGCATCGTCGAGTCGCTACAAGGGATGAATCCGGCGTACACCGACTACGCTCATCACGTGGCCGCCGTGGTCGGCAGCACGCCCAATTCGCCGATGACGCTGGCTGCCATCTATCAGAGCGCCGTGCAGCAGGCGACGCTGCTGTCCTATCTGGATGACTTCAAGCTGCTCGGAATCGTTTTCCTCGCACTGCTGCCGCTGTTGCTGCTGGTGCGGGGCGGTACGGCCGGTGGCCGTGCCGCCGCCATGCATTGAAGGCTGCCCTTCAGAGCAAGTGCCGACCGGCGGCAGTGGCCGCCTGCAGCTTGGCTTCCCCGCTCCGCGCCTGAGCTTCCAGCCGATTGCAGGCGTCAACCATCGCAGCGTCAGGCGGTCCGTAGTCCAGGCCGACGTTCGCTTGCTGATACGCGAGGAGGCTGCGCACGTGCATCTCGTGCAGAACATCGCCCTCGCTGGAGCGCACGTTCAGCTGCACCAGGCTGTCGATCGCATCGTGCAGTGCAGCGAGCGCCGGAGCCGCCGCGGACGCGTTGACCTTGTGGACGGCGACTGCCCGCGCCAGGCGCTGACGGGTATCGATCGCCGCGTTGATCTTGCGGTCCAGCGTGTCGATCGCCCGGTGCAGCTCGAGCTGCAGAGCGAGGTGCTGCTGCAACGCCGCCGGCGTGGTATGCACCCTGGGATCGAGAGCGACCTGGAATGACTGCCTGAACGAATCGCCGCCGTAGTGGAGCACGACCGTGTAGCTACCGGGGTTCACCTGCGGACCGCGGGCATCGGCAGTCAGGTCATCGGTTTCCTCCGGGGGCTCGAAACCGGTCACGTCCGTCGCGTCCGCATAGCGCAGATCCCACTGCAGGGTGTTCACGCCCGGCGAGATCGCCGTCAGCTTCTCTTCCGCGTTGGCCTTCTCCTGCGAGGGCAGGAGGTTGTCTTGCACGGTCGGCGGCAGCTTCTTCTGTTTCTTTTTCAGATGCAGCGCGTAATGGCGCACCACACCGCCCTGGTCGTCGAGGAACTCGAGGCTGACGGGCGTCTTGCCGTCATAGTCCGCCGGGATGTGGAAGAAGACGGTAGCGCCGAAGGGCGGGTTCTCGCCGACCGGCTCGCGCTTCGCCCGCATGCTGCGGCCATAGACGTCCGTCAGCCATGCGGTCTGCGGCGCGTACAGCTGCGGTGAGTCCGCAGCCGGCGGTGACTCGTGCGACCACTGCTCGAGCAGCGACAGGTTGTCGAGGATCCAGAAGGAGCGGCCGTGCGTCGCGATGACCACATCGCCCTGACGCGCGTCGATCGCAATGTCACGCACCTGCACGTGCGGCAGGTTCAAGCCGAGCGGGCTCCAGTGCGCGCCGCCGTCGAAGCTCGCGTACAGGCTGTTGGCGTTGCCGAGGAACAGCAGCGCAGGATCGTCCGGGTCCTGTCGAACGATGAATACGGACTGATCGTCCGGCAGGCCATTCGTCAACACCGACCAGTGCTTGCCGTAATCCGTCGTCTTGAACACGTAGGGCCGATTGTCGTCCCACATGTAACGCTGTGCCGTGAGGTACGCGGTCCCAGCCGACACGTGCGAAGGCTCTATCGATGAGATCTCGGCCCATTGCGTCAACTGGGGCGGCGTAACCGCCTGCCAGTCCTGGCCGCCGTCCATCGTCACATGAACGAGGCCGTCCTGAGAGCCCGCCCAGATCACGTGCCGGTCGAGCGTCGAGGTAGCGAGCGCGGAAATGTCGGGAAATACCTCCGCCGCCGTCTGGTCCAGATCGACCGGACCGCCGCTCGGTTTCTCGGTCGCCGGATCGTTGCGCGTCAGGTCCGGACTGATGACGCTCCAGGAGTGGCCGAAGTCATCACTCGTCATCACGTATTGCGAGCCGAGGAAGAGCTTCTTCGGGTCGTTGGGCGAGAAGAAGATCGGATGGGTCCAGCCGAAGCGGTACTTCATCTCAGCCGCGGAGACGCCGTCGAGATATTCCGGCATCGGACTCACCGAGCGCCGCGCACCGGTGACGCGGTTGTAGCGCTGCATCATCGTGTAATAGTCGCTGCCGTAGGTGACTTCGGCGTCATGCGGCTGCGGGGCGACGAAAGTGCTTTCGCCGAGAGCGACCCGGTTCCAGGCGCTGTTCGGTATCGCGCCTCCCATCGCCGCGCTGGGGCCCGCGAACGAGCCTTCATCCTGCTGTGCGCCGTAGACATCGAACGGGAACTGATCGTCGAGAGCGACGTGGTAGAACTGCCCGGTGGGTTGGTTGT
>DATBAM010000047.1:0-24609 GCA_036271535.1 Steroidobacteraceae bacterium
GGTGTTGAGATAGGCGTATTCCAGGTCGAACTGCAGCCCGGCAAACGGCTTGATGGACGTATCCGCCTCGATACCCCAGATCCGCGACTTGCCGGCGTTGAGCACCAGCTGCTGCGGTGGAACCGTCCCCTGGTAAGCATCAGCGATGATCGCATTTAGCGACAGCTGCTGATCACGGAAATCGTTGTAGAACGCCGCAAAGTTGAAGACGGCCGGTACCGGTCCGCTCAGACTGTTCTTCGAACCGACTTCATAGGTATCCACCTTCTCCGGTCCCCACTCCGGGAAGCCCAGATTGTTTGGGTTGATGGCGCCCTGGCGATAGCCGCGTGCGTACTTGGCATAGACCATGTTGTCCGGGGTGAGCTTGTAGTCGGCATCGATCAGCCAGGTCGGCCGACTCGACTGGAGGCGGGTCTTGATATCGCACCCTGCCAGAGGGCCCGAAACTGTCACGTTGGGATACGCAAGGATGTTCTGGCAGCTGTACATGGCGGTCCCGGGAGTCGGAACCACGGCGTTCACATTGCGATCGTCATCATCCATGCGATCGAACGTGTAACGGAAGCCCCCGGTCAAGGTCAGTTGGTCAGTCAGCTTGTAATCCGCCTGACTATAGAGACCCTTGTTGTTGAAAATATCCTTGATGTTGTAGATCGAAATCGTGCCGAAGGTCAGCGGATTCGTGCACTGCAGGGTCGCTGTATTGGTGCAGTTGAGGAAAATATCGGCACCGCCCGAGCTGTAGCCGATCGGATTGCTGACCTCCAGGTACCCGCCGGCCTGCCAGGTCAATCTATCCGCGAACAGTCGGCCGCGCAGCTGCAACTCCTCGGTGAAAGTCGACTGCGACGTGTTGCGGCCCGACGTTCCCGGATCGAGCTGGATCGTCGGCACCGGCACGCTGATCGTCGCGCTGACGGGGATCTTTAGGTTGGTGCCCCACAGGCTGAACGAGGATGCCTCCCGGTACTCGGCATACGAGATGATGTTCTTGACCGTGAGGGAGTCGCTGGCAGTCCAGGTGGTCGTGTTGATCGCCTGCCACTGGTCGATGTCTTCGTAGGGGTGGGTATCGGTGTTCTGGACCTGGTAGTAACCGACACCGCTGGCCTGCTGCTGGGCGATCTGCGTACAGGCGTACGGCGCCAGAAGCACGGCGGCGCCCATAGGCGGAAGCACCCCAGGGATCTTGCCGGTGTTGCAGGCCGAGAGGATGGGTACCACGCCGTGGTCGTGCGAGCGGCTGTAGCTGCCGATCGTGTAGTTCTCGAGGTTGGGCGTGATGTCGGCCACGACGCTGAGACGACCCGCGAAATAGTTGGTATCGCCGAAGCGGTCGGGACCGATTCCGGTGGTATTGATCAGGTACCCTTCGCGATGATTCGAATCGAATGCGGCCCGAATCCTGATCGATTCGTTCAGGGGTGTATTGAACATGCCCTGAAAGCGGTGCATGTTGAAATCGCCGCCGGACACTTCGAGTGAGCCCTCTGTCTTGCCAGTGGGCTTGGCCGGCACGAACAGAATCGCGCCGCCGGTCGTGTTACGGCCGAAGAGGGTGCCTTGCGGCCCCTTTAGCACCTGCACGTTTTGCAGATCGAACAGGGTGCCGGGACCAGCGCCGTTCCCCGAGGTCGTACCCGCATTCGCCCGCGGCGCAACCACGTCGGCGAAGTAGACGCCGACTGAAGGCGAGGTCTTGCCCTCCTGGGTAAAGCCGCGGATCGCGAAGCTGCTTTTCGTCGGACCAAAGTTGGTGTTGGATGACAACGATGGCACATAGGTCGCCAGATCGCCGGCGTTGTAGATGTCACGTTTAGTGAGGGTGTCTTCGCTCAACACTGTGATCGAGATCGGCACGTCCTGCAGTCGTTCTTCGACACGGCGTGCAGTCACGACGATCTCGGATAGATCGTCGCCTTGCGAAGCCACCGCGGGTGCGGCGGAAGATGTCTGCGCGAACGCGGGCGTAATGAGACCGAGACTCGTTGCTGCTGCAATACAGCAAACCGGCTTGAAATACCGCATATCGAACTTTCCCCCGAACAAAGACCAGAGCTACCGCACCATCGATTGGTGAGCCGCCACTATTAGTACTATCCGGTCTAGATATCACGCGGCTGTTCGATACCGCAACTTTTTTTCACGTGACCCGTAACAGAAAAAAAATTATCGGCCCCATCTGATTTGGTCAGCGCGACTGCATCTGCTCACGCATCAGGCTTCCCAGCCTTGCGATGGCAGTCTCGCTGGCGGCGTTCCACGGGTGGCCGTAGTTCAGGCGTATGGCGCGCCTGTGATCCTGATGCGCCGAGAAGATCGGTCCCGGCGCGATGCTGATGCCGCGCTCCAGCGCCCGTTCGTGCAACGACAACGCATCACAGTGCTCAGGCAATTCGACCCACAGTTGGTAGCCTCCGGTGGGCAGGGCGTACTGACAATCCCCGGGGAAGTGCTTGCGGATGGCGGCGACCATCAAAGCCTGCTGTCTTGCCAGCGTGCGTCGCAGACGACGCAGATGGCGTTCGTAGACGCCCGACGACAGATAGTGGGCAATCGCTGCCTGGATGGGCACGCTGGTGGCCAGCGAGGTCGTGATCTTGCGCTTCCACAGATCACTGGCGTACCGACCGGCGGCGACCCATCCGAGGCGATAGCCCGGTGCCAGGCTCTTGGCGAACGAGCCGCAGTCGAGTACCAGACCGCGACTGTCCCACACCTTCGTAATGCGCGGTCGTTTGCGGGTGAAATACAGCTCCGAGTAGACATTGTCCTCGATCAACGCAATATCGCGCGCTGACAGCATCTGAATGAGTCGCTGCTTGGCGGCATCGGACAGCGTGACTCCGAGCGGGTTGTGAAAAGTGGTCATGAACCAACACGCCCGCACCGGCACGCGCTGCAAGGTGCTTTCCAATACATCGAGATCCAGTCCGCGCTGCGGATGCGTGGGAATCTCGATGACCCGTCGTCCGGCACTCTCGATTGCCTGCAGACAGCCGTAGAAGCAGGGCGCCTCGATGGCCACGACGTCATCGGGCTTCGTGACGACCTGCAACGCCAGGTTCAGCGCTTCGAGCGCGCCGGCAGTGATGACGATCTCGTCCGGCGAGACTGAGGCACCGGCCAGCCGATAGCGCTGCGAGATCTGGCGCCGAAGCGTCAGATTGCCCGGGGGCAGGTCCTCTATCGTATGCCAGGGATCGGGGTGGCGCCCGACGTGTGCCAGATGCAGTCCCAGCTGGCGCAGCGGAAAAAGTTCCGGACTGGGAAACGCCGATCCCAGCGGTAACGCGTCGCGTTGGCGAGCACTCTCCAGGATTTGAAAGATCAGCTGACTGACTTCGACATGCCATGGTCGCCGACACGATCCTGCCGGCGTCGAGCGCGGCGCGCGACGCGCCGGCTGGCCGGCGACGAAGAATCCGGAACGAGCCCGGGATTCCAGCAGACCGCGCGCCTGCAGCAGTTCGTAAGCACGCACCACGCTGGCAGCGCTGGCAGCGCGTTCGCGACAGAACTCCCGGATCGAGGGCGCCCGTGCGCCCGCCGGCAGCGTGCCATCCCGGATCAGTCCCTCGAGATCATTCGCCAGTCGCTCGTACAGCCTCACCGGCAGCCCTCTATCGCGCTGGCGGCATCATAAGAAGATCAGTGCATGCCGTGTGGCGAAATCCAGTGAAGCTTGGCACCGACCATCAACAGCGCAAACAGGGCGATCGACATCCCGATACGCCAACTGAGCGCCTGCAGCGTCCGCGCCGACTGGTCCGGGCCGCTACTCATGTGAAACATGGCTTTGCCCAGGCTGACGACGATACACAGGAGCAGGCCGATGATGGCGAACTGCATGACTTCGTTCATGATGCTACCTCTGCCATGTGGTGTTGTGCCCGTTGCGCGCGGCGCTCGCGCTCCTCGCGCTCTTCACGCCGTGCGGTGCCGATCAGGCCGCCCATGGCGGCGGTGATCAGTATCACCATCGTGGCCATGATGACCACCAGTCCGCCGGCCATGCGATAGGCTTCGATCAGTCCGCCAACGACACCGACGGGAGTGGACACGAGCAGGATTGGCTTTGCGATTTTCATGGCTGAGAGCATAGCGCTCAGCGAGGCCCGCGGCAGGGGCAGATGATGCGGTATCAGACCAGTACAGATTCGTCTAACTGTACTGGGCGCGGCTACGCAGCCGAGTGCTCAGGAGGGGGAAACGCGAGGCGGCAGCGGACGAGCCTGGGAGAGCAGCTCGATCAGTTCGGCCCGGACAATGGGCTTTGACAGAACATCATGCACGCCCGCATCGAAGCAGGCCTGGCGCTCTTCCATCATAACGCCTGCCGTGAAAGCAACGATCTTGGGACGGCTGTCTTCCGGCCATTCGGCCGCAATCGCGCGAGTCGCCTCGATGCCATCCATCTCGGGCATGCGCACGTCCATCAGGATCAGGTCATAGGGTTGACGGCGCAGGGCGTCCAGCACTTCGAGGCCGTTGCCGGCGATGTCGGCGCGATAACCCAGACGCCCGAGCAGCAGCGTGATCAGTTTGACGTTCACCGGGTTGTCTTCGGCCACGAGTATACGCAGCGAATTCTGCTGCGCGTTCGGTGGCACTGCCGAACCTATCGGCGACGAGGCGTGCGCGGCGGCGGCCAGCGCATGGGATCGGGCACCGATCATTTTGACCAGCGTGCTCAGCAGGACCGAATGGCGCGCCGGCTTCGTCAGTTGCTCGTATGGGCCGTTCGGAAGTTTGCCGACCGACGAGAGCAGCAGCAATTGCGTCGTGTTGCCTCGCATGCGGTTCAACTGCGCGGCCAGTTCAGATCCGTCCATCTCCGGCATCTGGAAGTCCAGGATCGCCAGATCGCAGGGATCGCCGTTCTTCGCCCATTGCAACGCCTCGTGCGGCAACGCCGTATCGCGCGCGTGCATGTCCCAGGATTCGACCTGGCGGCGCAGGATGCGGCGATTGGTATCGTTGTCATCGACGATCCACACCCGCAGACCCGCCAACGTCGACAGCTGCGCTGCCTGGGAGGCACGATAGGAAGCCGCTTCCACGCAGCCGCATTGCACCCGAAAGCCGAACTGCGAGCCTTTCCCCGATTCGCTGTTGACCCACGCCTGTCCGCCCATCAACTCGACCAGCCGGCGCGAGATGGCCAGCCCCAGCCCGCTTCCGCCGTATCGCCGTGTCGTACTGTATTCGGCCTGCGAAAATGGTTGAAACAGCCGGCCGCACTGCTCCGCAGTCAAACCGATGCCGGTATCGCGGACGCAGAATTCGACTTCGATCGCCTGATCGGCCTTGCTGCGCGATATCACCGAGACCACGATCTCGCCGTGCGCCGTGAATTTGAGCGCGTTGGACAGCAGGTTCAGCAGCACCTGCCGCAGACGGCCCGGATCGCCGCGCAATATCGCGGGCAGATCCGGCGAGAGTTCGTAGGTCAATTCCAGATTCTTTTCGCGCGCAATGCCGGCAACGATCTCGATTGCCTCTTCGACGATGCTGGCGACGCTGAACGGGATTTTCTCGATTGGAAAATTGCCCGATTCGAGGCGCGAGTAGTCCAGGATGTCGTTGATGACCGTCAGCAGATGGTCGCCACTGCTGCGTATCGTGCTGGCAAATTCGCGCTGTTCTTCGTTGAGCGGCGTATCGAAGAGCAGTCCCGACATGCCGATGACGGCATTGAGTGGCGTTCGTATCTCGTGACTCATCGTCGCCAGGAATCGATCCTTGGCTGCCAGTGCGTCGCACAGCTGGCGATTACTGTCGGCCAGACGCCGTTCGTATTCGTTGCGGGCCTGTGCCAGCCTCAGATTCGAGCGCACGCGCGCCAGCAATTCTCTGGCGGAGAATGGCTTCATCAGATAGTCGTCTGCACCGGCGTCGAGCCCTTCGAACGAGGATTCTTCGCCAGCCCTGGCAGACAACAGAATGATCGGCAGGCGGCGCGTACGTTGATCAGCCCGCAACGCCCGCACCAGGCCGAAGCCGTCGAGCTTCGGCATCATCACATCGGACAGCACCAGGTCGGGAGGGGAGGTCAGTGCGTGTTGCAGAGCTTCCGCACCATCGCCTACGGCCGTCACCGTGTAGCTCGAACCCAGCAGCCGCACGACGTAGTCGCGCATATCGGGATTGTCATCGGCCCAGAGAATCCGAGGCTTCTCACGGGCGCCAGCGTCCGGCCCGGCGTCGGCAACCTGCTGCGCAAGTACCGGCGTTGCTGCTGACGATGCCGTGACGTCGATGGCCGCGCAGTCAATTGAAGGCAGCCACTGCATCGCTTCCTGCACGTGGGGCGGGACGGCGGCCGAGGAGACGATGTCATGGGCCGCCGGCGGTGCGACGTCATGCCCAACATCGCCCCCGGGCAAGTGGCCGCGTCCGCCATGCAAGGTGATCGTAAAGCAGCTTCCGTGGTCCAGCTTGCTGCTGGCGTCGATCCGGCCTGCATGCAGTCGCACCAACTCACTCACGAGCGAAAGACCGATGCCGGTGCCCTCATGCGTACGCGAGTTGGCATTCTTCACCCGATGGAAGCGTTCGAACACCCGCGGCAATTCATCGGCTGCAATGCCGACACCGGTATCCTGCACCCGTAGCCGCGCATCACCGTCCTGCCACGAAAGCTCCACCGTGACACCGCCGACGAAGGTGTGTTTGAAGGCGTTGGACAGAAGATTCAGAACGATCTTCTCCCACATGTCCCGATCCACGTGGACCGGCTCCGGCAGTGGCGGGCAATTCACCGTCAGCGTCAGACCGGCGCGCTCGAACGCCGAGCGGAAGGTGCTTGCCAGCTCCGCGGTATAGGCGGCCAGATCGGTTGGTTGGAACTGCGCCTGCGTGCGACCGGCCTCGATACGGGCGAAGTCCAGAAGCGAGTTCACCAGCTTCAGCAGCCGCAATGCATTTCGGTGTGCGATCGTGAGTCGCTCGCGGCGCGCCTGTGTGAGCTCGCCCGCATTCTCATTGAGTTCGTCTTCGAGCGGCCCCAGCATCAGCGTCAGCGGTGTACGGAACTCATGGCTGATGTTGCTGAAGAAGGCAGTCTTGGCGACATCCAGCCGCGATAGCTGCGTGTTGGCGTCGCGCAGGCCATGGACCGCGGCTGACAGTTCCTGGCTGTGCTGCATCACTTCACGCTCGAGCGTGCCTGTGCGGCCGCGTAGCTCCTCTCCCAGCCGATTGGCACGTACCAGCTCGGTGACGTCCTGTGCGCGATGGAGGATGTATCGCACCTGACCGGAGGGGGACAGGATGGGCTGGTTGCGTGGAGACCAGTACTTTTCTTCGAAGGTACCGTCCGGCAGGCGGATATCGTATTTCTGTACCGGCATCGTGTCCGGCTGAAGCGTCGCCAGCACGCGCTCCAGCGAGGCGCGCAGATTGCCGGTGCTGTTGGCACCGCTGTCATCCGGATTGTCGGGGAATACTTCGAAGAGACCGCGACCGATGCTGTCTCGAGTGGTATGGGTCGCGCGCAATCGCGCATGGGTGGCCGCGACGATCGTGAAACGCGGCGCATCCGGCAGCAGAATCATCGTCAGCTCGGGCGACTCCTCGAACAGGTCGCGGAATGGCAGGTCGGCCGATATCTGTCCCTCGAGCGTTTCATGCACGCGCGCCGGCTCTGCACCGTCCGTAGTGCGCTGCACAGTCAGCCTGCGAGGTGCCGGATCCGCATGAGCCGATGCTAACTTCCGGTTGCGCGTTGCTTCCGATACCAGCGTCACAACGTCGGGCAGGTTTCCGTGCTACGGCGCAAGATTCGTGGATTCTTGCTCCCGGTTTTCGCATCCCCGAAGATGCGCGCTCCCCATCAGCGGTCAGGCTGGCTCTGCGTCAGTTGCCGGCATGCGCTGCACCCGGCCCAGCAGCGTCGAGGCGAGCAGCAGCAGGGCAGCAGCGAGGTAGAAAGGCATGCCGGGCACAGTCCAACCGTGTTGCCGATCGATGAACCAGGCAAACGACTGCGTGAAAAGGGTGGGCCCGATCAGGCCCGCAATGCTGGTGAGGCTGCCATTGGCACCCTGAAGTTTGCCTTGCTCACGAGCCTCGACCCGCCGGGTCATCAGGCCCTGCAACCCGGGCCCGATCAGGCCCCACAGTGAGAAAATCGGCATTGCCGCAAGTAGCCATGCCCCGGTGGGCGCGAGTGCGAAGCCGGCGAAGCCCGCCATACCGAACAACAGACCGGCATAGATCGTGCCGCGCTCACCCAGCTTCTTCACCACCGGACGAACCAGTCCTCCCTGCACCACGATGCTGAGAAGGCCGCTCACCATCAGTGTGAGTCCGATGGTTTTTGCGCTCCAGCCATAGCGATAGCTCGTGTAGAGAACGTACATGCTCGGCAGTACGCAGTGCGCGAGTTGATAGAGAAAGTAGATCCAGGCAAGCCCCGTCAGTTCGCGATGTGATCGCAGCAGCTCGAGCGATCCGATCGGATTGGCCTTCTTCCATCGAAAACTGTCGCGCCGCTCCGGCGGCAACGATTCCGGCAGCACGAACAGTCCATAGCTTGCACTCAGCAGCGCCAGAACGGCCGCGCCCCAGAACGGCAACCGCGGGCTTATATCTCCCAGCACGCCGCCCAGCGCAGGTCCCAGCACGAAGCCGATTCCGAACGCGACGCCCGTCATGCCGAACGCACTGGCCCGGCGATCCGGCGGCGTGATGTCGGCGATATAGGCGAATGCGGTGGAAAAGCTGGCCGCACAGATGCCCGAGGCGATCCGGCCGACCAGCAGCCAGCCGAGAGTGGGCGCTAGCGCCATCACTATGTAGTCGAGGCCAAGGCCCATGCAGGAGATGAGGATGACCGGCCGGCGCCCGAAGCGATCGGAGATCGCGCCGAGCAGCGGCGATGCAAAGAACTGCATGATCGCCCAGACCGTACCGAACAGTCCGTACATCGCCGCGCCTTTCGCGGCGTCACCGCCGACGAACTGCTGCACCAGCTTCGGCAACACCGGAATGATGAGCCCGAATCCGAGTACGTCGATGACGACCGTGACGAAAATGAACATCACCGCGGCACGCCGGCGTACCGGGGCGGCGGGAGGCGAGATATCAGTCATATCGGCCTAGCCTAGCGGATAACATAGCCCCGATGGCCAACCTGATCCTGTTTCTCGCGTCGCTCTGGGCCGGTGCGCAGAACGCACTCGCCGGTGGCGGCTCTTTCATCACCTTGCCCTCGTTGATGCTGACCGGCATGGATGCGCGCGCCGCGAACATCACCTCGACCGTGGCGCTGTTTCCGGCCCAGATCGCCACCGGATGGACCGGACGCGCGCATGTCGCGGGTGCCGCGGGACTGCGTTTCCGGACGCTGGTCATTCTGAGCTTCATCGGCGGTGCACTGGGGGCCGTACTGCTGTTGGTCACGCCTGCGCAGTTCTTCGCGCATCTGGTGCCGTACCTGGTGTTGTTCGCGACCGCCGTGTTCACCTGGGGCAGTTTCCGCCCACGCCGAGCGGACGGCGGTCATCTCGGTCGTACCGGCGCCGCCGTCGTACAACTGCTGATCTCGATCTATGGCGGCTATTTCGGCGGCGGCATCGGCTTCCTGATGCTGGCGGCGCTGACGGCGGCCGGCCTGCTGATCCGCAATGCTGGCGCGACCAAGAACGTGCTGGCGGCGGTGATGAATGCCTCGGCGGTATTGATTTTCGTTTTCTCGCCCGAGGTTCACTGGATGGCCGCGGGCATCACGGCGGGCGGTGCCATCATAGGCGGCGTCGTAGGGGGACTGATGATGAATCGGATCAACGAGCGCGCGCTTCGTCTGCTGATCGTGGTGATCGGCGTTGCGCTGACGGTCGGCCTGTTCCTGAAATCCCCCGGTTAGCAATGGCCCAGCGCTGCGGCCGCCAGCTTCTCGCTCTCGCGCCACAGTCGTAACGCGGATGCCGCGTCCTTCGCGGCATCGGTGCTGAATGCTGGCTGGCGTTGGTAGTAATAACCATTGGTCGTGGCACCCGGCTCCGGAGCCGTCGCCAGCCATACGACCGTGTCGGCCGCCTCATCTGAGCTGACCATCGGCATGGTCGCAAGATAGTTCTTCGTGCCATCGTCCGCGTGATTGATGAAATTGCTGTCGACGATGCCCGGATGCATGGCGTGCGTGACGATTCCATCCCGCGACAGCTGCTCCGACAAAACGCGAGTGAACAGCAGGTTGGCAAGCTTGGCGTTACAGTAGGCCTTGATCGGCACGAAATGCTCGATCATCTGCAGGTTGTCCCAGTCCAGTCCGGGCGCGGTCTCGTGTGCGCGCGACGAGACGTTGATGATGCGGGTGGCACCACGGGGCGCATCGGCCGCAGATCGTTGCAGCAGCGGCAGCAGTTGCCGTGTCAGCACGAAGTGCCCCAGATGATTCCCGGTGAAGGTCGCTTCGTTGCCTTCGCTGGTGATGACACGCTCGCGGGCGGTTCCACCGGCGTTGTTGATCAGAACGTCGATCCTGTCCGTCAGCGAGCGAATCTGCTCCGCGGCCCGGGCGGCATCGGCGAGCAGCGCAAGATCGACGCGGATCATATTGCCGGGTGCGCCGGGTCTTGCCACGGCCTGCAGTTGTGCAGCCGCCGTGGCGGTGCGCTGCGGATCCCGGCCGGTTCCGATGACACGCCAACCCTGAGAAGCCAGGGTCCGCGCGGCCGACAGGCCGACGCCCGAACTGGCGCCGGTGATCACTGCCACGCGCGGTTGATGTCGGGTCGTGGTCGTCATTCGCGTCTCCGTTTCAATTTCTGTCTCAGTGTCCGTCAGGCAGCGGTGGAAGTGGCTCGCCCGCAAGACGCATGACTGCGCGACGGATGCCCTGATATCCGGTGCAGCGACAGATGTGGCCCGACAGCGCTGCCAGCAGTGTCTCCTTGCTTGGCTTTTCGGGACCGCCGGTCAGCGAGGCCAGCGTCATGACGAAACCGGGCGTGCAGAAACCGCACTGCAAACCATGCTCATCTCGTAGCGCCTGCTGCACCGGATGCAGCGTGCCGTCGGGGGCTGCCAGACCTTCGACGGTCGTGATGCTGCTGCCATCCGCCTGAACCGCGAGCATCAGGCACGAGCGAACCGCGAGACCGTCGACGATGACGGTGCAGGCACCGCACACGCCGTGTTCGCAGCCGACGTGAACCCCCGTGTAGCCCGCGTCGACGCGCAGAAAGTCGCACAGCGTCAGTCGGCCTTCGACTCTCGACTCGTGCGTGCGACCATTGATGGTGACCCGGATGTCGTGCTCGCTCATGCCGCCTGCCTCGTATTCAATCGCTCTTTGACGAGCCGCGCGAAGATGCGCCGTCCCACCGTGCGGCGATACTCACTGGTCGCATGATGGTCATCGAACGGCGCCGTATCGGCGATCGCGAGTTCCGCCAGCGCCTGGGGATCGAGGGCGCCGGGTGACTGACCGATCAACGCCGCCTCGACCTGGCGCGCCTTCATTGGTGTCGGGCCCATGCCGAACCATGCAAGCCCGGCCCGGGTGATTCTGCCATCCTCAACGGTAACGCCACCGGTCAGACCCACGAGTGCAAAATCGCCGGGGCGCTGCGCCACTTCGTGGAAGAGGGAAATCGACTCGCGTGGCCAGTCCGGATAGTAAATGTTGCAGATGAGTTCGTCGGGCTCGACCGACGTCGAGTAGGGACCCAGATACAACTCTTCGGCCGCGATGCGCCGCGAGCCGCGCACGGAGCGCACTTCAACCGATGCACCCAGTGCCACCGCGGTCGCCGGCAGTTCCGCCGCGGGCTCGCCCAGCGCGGTCGAGCCGCCGATGGTGCCGCGATTGCGAGTCTGATGGTGACCGACATGTCTCTGCGCCGTGATCAGCATCGGCAGCACGTCGTTGAGCAGTGGATGGGCGATTACTTCGTTCTGGCGCATCATCGGGCCAATTCGGGTCGCGCCATCGACACGAGAGGCGCCCTTGAGCGCCGCGATGCGATTCAGGTCGACGAGGATGAACGGCTGACTCATCCGCAATGCGAGCAGCGGCATCAGTGTCTGCCCGCCGGCAATCAGCGTGGCGCCGCCACCGGCTTCCGACAGGTGAGCACAAGCCTCCTCGATGGTGGCGGGAGCAACATAGTCGAACGGCGCCGGTTTCATCGGCGCGCCAGATCGTTGAGTCTGGACAGCAGATTGGCGTCCAGCACCAGCACTGGCGCCGCGGCCCGCCTGCCGTACTCGAAGCCGGCCGCCGCGACCACGAGCAACAGCAGCCCGATTGCCAGGCCCATCCAATCGGACTCGCCGCCATGCTGCGCGTGCCCGGTGAGATAGCCGACCAGCGCCGCGACCACCATCGCCAGCATCCAGGTGAGGGCGCCGCCACGGCCAGCGCTCAGCGGCGCACCGGCCGGCGCGTAAGTTGGGACCTGATTCACCACGCCAGCGTCGACGCTCGAGGCGAGCGTGGACGCGCTGGCCGACTTCGTGCCTGCCGCCGCAGCACCCGTGCCAGCGATGCCGGTGACCACCGCGCTGAACTGGCTGAAAAACTTGTTGGAGAGCTGCTTCGCGGTCGCATCGATGATCGGTCCGCCCAGCTGTGCCAGCCGTCCTGCGATCTGCGCATCGACATCGTAGGAGAGCAGCGTGCCGCCGGCGTCGTCGCTCAACTGAACCTTGATCGCACTCTTGACCACACCGACCGTGCCGCCCTGACCCTCGACCGTCAGCGTGTAGCCATCGGGCGGCCGGCTGTCCGAGATCACGACATTGGCGTTGAAGCGCGCGCCGATCGGGCCGATCTTGATCTCAGCCGTTGCCTTCATGCGCTCGTCGGATTCTCGAACGAGGGTCTGACAGCCTGGTATCGATCGCCGCAGAATCTCAGGGTCGTGCAGGGCCTCCCACACGCGCTGTTTGGGTGCCGGGATCCGCTGCTGTCCATTCATCTGCATAGCCTGATGCCCCTTCTGGTGCGCGCATAGAGCCCGCGTTTATTATGAACCTCGATGGTTCGTAAAATATATCAGCCTCACCTGTCGACCGCGAACGACGCCCGGGCGGTCCGCACCCGTGAGGCGCTGCGTCGGGCTTTGCTCGATCTGCTACGGAGCAAGCCGCTGGAGCAGATTACCATTCGCGATATCGCGGTTGCCGCCGGTGTCGGCTACACCACCTTTTTCCGTCATCATCCGACGAAGGAAGCACTGCTGGACGATGTCGCCGCCAAGCAGATCAGGCACTTGATCGAGCTGACACTCCCGGATGCCGAAGCGGGCGATACGCGGGCGGCCTCGGTCGCGCTGTCCCGCTATGTACATAAGCATCGTGCGCTGTGGAAAGTGCTGCTGACGGGCGGGGCCGCCGCCATTCTGCGCGAGCAGTTTCTGCGGCAGTCGCGGGCATTGACAGCATCGCGGACATCGCCGCGTCACTGGGTACCCGCCGACGTCAGTGCTCGCCTGGTGATCAGCGGCACGATCGAACTGCTGACGTGGTGGTTGTCCCGCAGGCGGCCGGTGTCGGTCATTCGATTTGCGCAGCTGCACGATCGGCTGGTGGTCGGGCCGGTCGTGCACGGTTATCGGGGTGTTTAGCGCAGCCACTCAGACTAGTGTGTGGCACGGCAGGGTGGACGCGGAAGCTTCGTTGACAACGCGCGATTTTACGAACTATTGTGTTTCATATCTTTGCGGAGCCCGCCCTCGATGATCGATTTCAATCCCTATGACAAGGCGTTTGCCGACGATCCGTACCCCATTTACCGACAGCTGCGGGACGAGGCTCCTGTCTACCACTGCGAACCGCTGAAGTTCTGGGCACTATCGCGGTACGCCGACGTTCTCGAGGCGCACAAGGATTTCAAGACCTTTTCAAGCGCCGGCGGCGTGACCATCGAGGGCTATGAGGTCGGCACACCGTTGCTGATCATCAAGGATCCTCCCGAGCACATCTGGCACAAGGCGCTGATCACTCGCGTGTTCACACCGACACGCATGGCAGCACTGGAACCGTTCATCCGCCAGCGGGTCGTCTCGCTGCTCGAGCAGTGTGCGCGCAAACCCGAGTTCGACTTCGTGCAGGAGTTCGCGGTGCAGGTGCCGCTCGAAGTCATCAGCGAGCTGATCGGTATTCCGAGGGAATACCGACAGGAGATCCATGATCTGAGTACCAGGATGCTGACCCGCGACAGCGCGACCGGCATGATGGAAATTGCCCAGATCATGGGCACCCTGCTCGCGACCTATGGCGGTCTGGTGCAGGAGCGTCGCACCAATCCCCGCAACGATCCGATCAGCCACCTGATCGAGTCGGAAGTGCAGGACGAGCAGGGCGTGCCACGACGCCTGGATGATCATGAAATGGCATTCCGCTTCTCGGAGCTGGCGGCGGCCGGTCACGAGACGGTCGCAAAAGCCATTCCCAATGGCGCCATGGCGTTTCAGCGCTTTCCGGGCGAGCGACAGAAGCTGCTCGACAGGCCGGATCTGCTGCCGAGCGCGGTTGAAGAGATCCTGCGCTTCGATCCACCCTCGCAGCTGCAGGGGCGCTTGACGACCCACGACGTCACGCTGCACGGAATGACGATTCCCGCCGGCTCCAAGACGATGCTGCTGACCGGTGCCGCGACCCGCGACGAGCGCAAGTTCGATCAGCCCGACGTATTCGATATCTCCCGCGTCGCGCCGGTAGATTCGATCTTCTTCGGCTTCGGCATCCATCGGTGCCTGGGCGTGCATCTGGCGAGGCTGGAGTTGCGTATCGCATTCGAGGAGCTCTTCAAACGCTACCCGAACTTCGAGGTCGCATCGGAACGCGCTACCCGTTCGGTCCTTTCCAATGTGCGCGGTGTCAGCACACTGCCGGCCGCGCTCAATTCACGCCCTTGATCCTATAGCCCGAGTTCACTCAGGCCGGGGTGATCGACGGGTCTTGGACCCAGGGGCCAGTGGTACTTGCGCTGCGATTCCCCGATCGGAAGGTCGTTGATGCTCGCGAGGCGCGTACGCATCAGCCCATGCGCATCGAACTCCCAGTTTTCATTGCCATAGCTGCGGAACCACTCGCCCCGGGCGTCGTGCCATTCGTAGGCAAAGCGGACCGCGATGCGATCGTCCCGAAAAGCCCAGACTTCCTTGATCAGACGATAGTCGTGCTCGTGTTCCCATTTGCGCGTCAGGAAAGCCACGATCGCATCGCGACCCTGCAGGAACTCGCTGCGGTTGCGCCAGCGGCTATCGAGCGTATAAGCCAGCGATACCCGCGCCGGGTCACGCGTGTTCCATGCATCCTCGGCCATGCGCCCCTTGCGGGCGGCACTCTCGTATGTAAACGGAGGAAGAGGAGGGCGATGCATGGTTGACGCCAAAACTGTCTAGGCAGCCTTATCGTGCTGCGGAATCTGAAACTGCTCGCAATACTGTCGAAAATGCCTGCGCACGCCGGCCGTCGTCAGGCCGAACTCCTCGAGCGTGTAGCGATGAGCACCGTGCTTACCCTGCGGACTCGCCGCCATCAGCTTCGTCATGGCCGCTTCCGTCGACCGGGTGAACGGCTCCTCGAAGTGCGCATACAGCTTGCGCATCTCGCCGATGGGATCGCGCAACTGATCGACGTACTGAATGTCATAGATCGAGCGCACGCCATGGATGGCACGGAATGCGTTCTGGCGGGCGATCATCAGATCGAACGTCGCGATCATCTGCTCGGCAATTTCGCGCAGATCCACCGTATCGCTGAACATCGGGCGGATGAGCCGGATCAGGCTGCAGGCGGAACCGACGACTTCGGCAGGGTCTCGATGCGTCATGACCAGCTGGGCATCCGGATAGATCGTCGTAAGATCCGTCAGGAACAGGGGATGCCAGGGGTTCTTCAGCGTCCACCGGCCGCCGTTCTGCGCCTGCAACAGCTGCAGGACCTGCTTGTGAAAACGGAACGTCGGCAGGTAGCTGGCGGCAAACAGCCACTTGCCATAGCTGGGTATGCGCAGGTTCGAATCATACAGCTGTGCGCAGAAATTCATTGCCATCGAGAACTGGCATTCACTCGGGCTGTCTGCGTCCTCATAGTGGGCTGCCGCGATCTGCGGTGTGTATTTGACCGCCATCGCCAGACGTTCCTGCTCGGCCTTGTAGCGCGGATCGCTGTGCAACTCGCCGGCCCTGGCAGGCGGAACCGAATCGAGCGATTCCCATCGCAGGAAGCATCGCCGGCCCGGATCCGCACTCAATAGATTGATCGTGAGCGTCGTACCGGTGCGCGGCAATCCGAATACGAACAATGGTTTCTCTATCGGGCGCTGCGTGAGTTCCGGATGCCGCTTCAGGTAGTCGACTATGCGCAGGCGGTTGGATAACGTCCTGACCAGATTAGCTTCAAAGCGCTGCGCTCCAACTTCGGAGAGACGCGCCTCCGAGCTCGCAGCGTCGACCAGCACCTGCAGGCCCTCGAGCATTGAGGGATCCCCGATATCGGTAAGGCCTGTAGCTTCGCGTGCCTTGGCAAGGATCTCTGCTACCAGCATTGGCTGACGATTTCCTTCGTGCCTAGCGGCCGCCCATCTGCTTCCAGCGTTCCTCGTTCATCCAGGTGTATTCCACGTAGTGACCGAGAAATGGCCTGGCATCGAGGTAGATGAAGCGCAGCAGGTCGTTGCCGCCTTCCATCGCAATTGGATAGGGCTGAGCATCCACGCGCGGACGAAAGTCGTTCCAATCCGGTATGCGCATACAGATGTGATGAAACTGAAGTCCGTCGCCGGCCGGCAATGCATCCCGGTAGATGTCGACCGATCCGGATATCGGCTGAATGAGTTCGTACTGCAGATCGCCGATCCATATGAAGGCCAGCTTGTTGGTCTGCGTGGTATCGCCGGCAGGCGTTCTGATCGGCGTCGTACCCTCGTAGGTGAGCACCTTGTCGACCTTGCCGCGCTGCTCAAAGGTCTTGATCCACTTGTCGACGTCGCGCGTCACGTACGCATTCTGATAGTGATATCCTTCCAACATATTCTTCTCCCCGTTTGATCGCGCCCGGACACCTACGTCAAGTTTAGCATTCGGTGGTTATAGCGGACGTGTCGATGATGGGACATCGTAAAGTCATCGAGCCGGAGATGGTGGGACGATGCAAGCGCAATTGCAGACATTCATCGACATCCGCCGCGATCTGCACGCACATCCGGAGCTGGGGTTCGAAGAGCGGCGCACGTCCGATCTGATCGCCGCCGCCCTGACGACGTGGGACATACCGGTGCACCGGGGACTCGGTCGGACGGGAATCGTCGCGACCATCCATGGCAGTAGCGGCGGTGCCAGCGGCACCGGCAGCGGCAGCGGCAGCGGCACCGGCAGCGGCAATGGCGCGGGCAAGCGCGCGATTGGCCTGCGTGCAGACATCGATGCGTTGCCGATGACCGAGCGCAATACGTTCGCCCATGCCAGCGTTCACGAGGGTCGGATGCACGGCTGCGGGCACGACGGCCACACCGCGATCCTGCTGGCGGCGGCACGCCAGCTGTCTCAGGCGCCGACCTTCGATGGCACCGTTCATCTGATCTTTCAGCCGGCGGAAGAAGGTGGTGGTGGCGCACGCGAAATGATCCGCGATGGCATCTTCAGCCGGTTCCCGATGGATGCCATCTTCGGTATTCACAATTGGCCGGGCCTTGCGGTGGGACAGTTCGCGCTCAGCAGCGGGCCGGCCTTCGCCTCCAGCAACGAATTCACGATTCGTATCCATGGGCGGGGCTCCCACGCCGCGATGCCCTACAACGCGGTCGACCCCGTTCCCATCGCCTGCCAGATGGTGCAGGCCTTTCAGACCATCATCAGCCGCAACAAGCGACCGCGCGATGCAGCCGTCATCTCGGTGACGATGATCCACGCCGGCGAAGCTACCAATGTGATTCCCGACACATGCGAGATTCGGGGGACGGTGCGCACGTTCACCATCGAGGTGCTGGATCTCATCGAGCGGCGCATGCGGGAAATCACGCAATCGCTGTGCGAAGCTTTCGGGGCGCGCTGCGAGTTCCTGTTCGAGCGCAACTACCCGCCGACGATCAATCACGAGCGCGAGACGGCGTTTGTGCGTGGCGTATTGACCCGTTCGGTGGGCGCCGGGAACGTCCGCGAGTTCGAGCCAACGATGGGCGCGGAGGACTTCAGCTATTTCCTGCAGGAAAAGCCTGGGTGCTATTTCGTCATCGGCAACGGCGAAGGCGATCACCGTCTCGACGGACACGCTGCGGGCCCGTGCCTGCTGCACAATCCGAGCTACGATTTCAACGACGCGTTGATCCCGATCGGTGCCTCGATGTGGGTCAAGCTGGTCGACGAGTGGTTCGCAGCGCAGCGATAGACGACGCGCATGTCAACACCCGAACGTTTCAATCCGGTTGTCGACATCCTCGAGCGCTGGGCGGCCGAGGAGCCAGATGCAGTCGCGCTGATTTCGATAGACGAGGCAGGTCAGCTGGTTGCCCGGCAGACAGCCCGCGAACTGGCGCTGCTGTCTCAGCGGATGGCGCGCGCGCTGGCCGGGCTGTCGGTCGGCGCGGGCGATCGCGTGCTCATCATGATGTCGCGCGTCCCTGCCTGGTACACCGCGCTGCTTGGGGCACTGCGCGTCGGCGCGGTCGCCATTCCTACCCCGAGTCAATGCACGGCGAGGGACGTGGGCTATCGCATCCGCATGGCGCAACCGGTTGCCGTGATCGCGGACGAGGGCGCGGCGAGGCGGACGGCCGAAGCTCTGCAAGACGCGCCGACGGTGCGCCATCGGATCGTCTGTGCGTCCGAGGGCAACATTGCGACTGGCTGGACATCGCTCGAGGATCTGCTGCGCCGCGCGCCAACGGGTGATCTGACTCCCGCGCCGACGGCTGCCGACGATCCGTCGATGATCTTCTTCACCAGCGGCACGGTCTCGCATCCCAAGATGGTTCTGCACCGGCAGGTATACCCGCTCGGGCATGTCGCCACCGCGCGCCTCTGGCAGGGGCTGAAGCCGGGTGATCGTCATTGGACGGTGTCAGACACGGGCTGGGCCAAGGCGGCGTGGGGCAGCCTGTTTGGTCAATGGCACGAACGTGCGGCGGTGGTTCAGGTGAATCTCACGCGTCCCGACGCGGGCCACATCCTGGCAACCATCCGCGATCACCAGGTGACGTCGTTCTGCGCGCCACCGACCTTGTATCGCTCGCTGGTACAGGAGGATCTCAAAGCGCTCGATCTTCAGTGCCTGCGACAGTGCACCAGTGCCGGCGAGCCGCTGAACCCGGAAGTGATTCGTGCGTGGCACGAAGGTACGGGACTCACGATCCGTGACGGCTACGGGCAGACTGAGACAACACTGCTGGTAGCGAATCTGACCGATCAGCCACTGCGTCCCGGTTCGATGGGAAGGCCGGTGCCGGGCTATGAGGTGGCCGTGGTGGATGACGTGGGGCGTCCGCTCGCCATCGGCGAGCTGGGCAACATCGCGGTCGCGACGATCCCGCGACCGCCAGGTCTGTTCAGCGGCTATCTGAACAACGAAGAACAGACCCGCAACGTATTTCGAGCCGGCTGGTACTTCACCGGCGACAAGGCCCGCATCGACGAAGATGGCTACTTCTGGTTCTCGAGCCGGGCCGACGACGTCATCACCTCGTCGGCATACCGAATCGGACCCTTCGAGGTCGAGTCGGCACTGATCGAGCATCCGGCCGTACTCGAGGCTGCGGTGGTCGGCAGAGATGACCCCAAACGCACTCAGATCGTCTGCGCGTTCGTGCGACTGACACGCGGCTACGTCGCAAGCGATGCACTGACGCGTGAACTCCAGGACCACGTCAAGCGCGTGACCGCCCCCTACAAGTACCCGCGCGAAATTCACTACTGCGATGAGCTGCCGAAGACGATCAGCGGCAAGATCCGTCGTTCAGCGCTGCGCCAACTCCTGAAAGACGGCTTCTAATGTGCCGCTGCGCCGGATGGCTGACGTCCGGGTCGGCTCTGTCCGAGTCCAACATTGGATCTCGGGCAGCAGCACTGCGCGGCTGCGCGCGCGCACAATCACGGCCTCTTGATCTATCAACACCTTTTTCGAGGGGGCTTCATGGCAACCGGACAATTGATGGGCTTGCGGGTCGCATTGCTGGCAACGGACGGATTCGAGCAGTCAGAACTGATGGAGCCTCGCAAGTATCTCGAGGCCCAGGGCGCGGATACCGATGTGGTTTCACCCAAATCGGGCAAGGTCCGGGGCTGGAAGATGAAGCAGTGGGGCGACGAGGTCGACGTCGACAAGACGCTGGATGATGCCGATCCCAACGACTACGACGCGCTGGTGCTGCCGGGCGGCGTGATCAACGCCGACACGCTACGCACCGTTCCGAAGGCTGGCAAATTCATCCGATCGTTCATCGATGCCGGCAAGCCGATGGCCGCGATCTGCCACGCGTCGTGGGCTCTAATCGAAGTCGACGCCGCCCGAGGGCACAAGTTGACGTCCTGGCCGTCGCTCAAGACCGACCTGGAAAATGCCGGCGCGCAATGGGTCGATGAGGAAGTCGTCGTCGACGGAAAACTGGTGACCAGCCGCAAGCCGGATGATCTGCCTGCGTTCAATCGCGAGATTGCGCGGCTCTTCGGTGAGAACCGCCGTGAAGGTGCGCGAGCCAGGGCGAAGGCAGCGCCGGTCGACTGACAGTCTCTGGCGGACCGTGATGCCTGTTGGAATTACCCGGCGGTGGCCGGCAGCGAGACCTGAATGACGTGCTGCCCGGTCAGGGCAAACAGCGCTGTCGGGCGGCCCAGCCGAACTTCGTGCACGTTGGCGCCGCCGGTGAAATCGCCGAAGGCCGGCAGCAGCAACAGACGGTTGCGAGCGAAGAAACAAGGCAGACGCACGCGATCCCGCGCCGGTCCATCCAACGTGACGGCGGGGTGGACGTGGCCGGCGAAGCAGAACCCGGACTGGCCGCCGGTGTCGCTTGCTGCGCTTGTGCGGATGACTGGTGGCTCGTGACGGCACTCGACTCCTGCAACGTGCAGCGGCTGACCGACTGTCTCAATCCGCCAGCTTGCCGGCAACTGGCCGCTGCGGCGGTCATGGTTGCCCTCGATCAGCGTCAACCGTACCCGAGCGTGCCGCGCGCGCCAGGCTTCGACCTGTGCGGAGAGTTCACGGTCGACACCGAGCCGGCTGTGAACCAGATCGCCCAGGATTACCACGTGCGCCGCCGACGTTCGCGCAAGTACGCCTTCCAATCGCAACAGGTTGCTGGCTGTCGTGCCCGCCGGTACCGGCATACCCAGCCGGCGGTAGGTGGCTGCCTTGCCCAGATGCACGTCGGCAACCCATAGGACCGATGCCGCGGCATCCCAGACCGCGCCCTCCGGCGTGAGTTCGAAGCGTTCCCAGGTGGCATTGATGGCGCTGTCATTCATGCGTCGGCAAGTTCCTCCAGGCGAGCCGTCATGCGGCGCACGCGCTCGACCAGCGATTCGTTGGTGAGCCGCTCACGCAGGCGTTCGACGTAAAGCGGGAACGCCAGCGGAGAGCAATCCGTCAGAGTTTTGCAGGCGAGTTCGCTGCGCTGCAATCGAGACAGAGCATCCGTCAGGCGGCGGATCTCGAGTTCGTCGGCGAGCACTTCGCGCTCGGACTGGCTCAGAAGGCCGTTTCCCGGGTCATGGCGTCTGAACACATCGAAGTACAGACCGGCCGACGCCTGCACCTGGCGTGCACTCTTGCGGCCACCCGGAACGGCGCCAGCGACCAGTCCGGCGATCTGGGCGATCGGACGAAATCGGCGCCGTGCGAGCTCAGCCGCGTTGAGACTGGCCAGAACTTCCTGCGATACCGGCCGATCTTCATCCCCCAGCATGATGGGCACGACGCTCGACCAGTCGCGACCGATGGCGCTGAGCAATGCGAATCCATAATCATTGACGGCGATACCGATGGAGTCCTTTTCCACCGCAGCGGCTCGCCACGCGAACAGATGGGCCAGTCCGAGATTGGCGCTACGCCCGGCAAACGCATGCACGAACAGCCAGGCGCCCTCGCGACTGTGAAGCGACTCGACCAATAGCTGATGCTCCCTCGGGATGAGCGACACGCGCGCCTGCAGCTCCAGCAGGGGCCGAATCGCGCGCATCTCGCGTCCGGACCAACGTCCGTGTGCGGCTGCATCGAGTTGCACGCGTAGCGCGGCCGCCAGCGTGGTCGACAGCGGCATCCTTCCGCCTTCCCACCGAGGGGTCGAAGCTCGCGACCCGCGCGCGCGTCGTACCCAGCAGGTCATGTCGCGCAGACGAACGAATTCCAGCAGGCGGCCCGCGAACCAGAACCGCTCCCCGACCTTCAGCCGCGCCACGAAGCGTTCTTCGACGCTGCCCAGGCGTTGACCAGGTGGCGTCGGGCCGAAGCGCACCATGACTTCGGCGTCCGATGCGATCGTGCCGATGTTCATGCGGTGACGCTGGGCGATCCGGCGATCGATGACCCGCCAGACGCCCTCATCGTCAGGCGCGCAGCGCTGGAATTGAGGATAGGCGGTAAGCGCGCGTCCGCCCTGACGGATAAAATCCAGGCACCACTGCCAGTCCGCGTCGGTCAGATGCCGGTAGGCGTGCGTCGTACGCACCTCGAGCAGCATTTCGTCGGCGCGGAAACCGCCGGAGAGACCGACACTGACCAGATGCTGCACCAGCACGTCCAGCGGTTCGCGCGGCGAGCAGCGCGATTCGATGTGACCAGCCGCGACGGCCTGTCGCAGCGCGGCGGCCTCGAGGATTTCGAGACTGTGCGTTGGCACCAGCGTGATCTGCGAGGCCCGCCCTGGTGCGTGTCCGCTGCGCCCGGCACGTTGGATCAGCCGCGCGACACCCTTGGCCGATCCGACCTGCAATACCTGTTCGACTGGTAGGAAGTCGACCCCCAGATCGAGGCTCGAGGTACATACCACAAGTTTCAGCGATCCCGATTTCAGACCGCGCTCGACGAACGCGCGCGCAGCGGGCGCAATCGAGCCGTGATGCAGTGCCATCAGTCCCGCCCAGTCGGGTCGTGCTTCGAGCAGCGCCTGATACCAGATCTCGGCCTGATTGCGGGTATTGGTGAAGACCAGCGCACTGCCCGCGGCCTCCAGCGTTTCGACCACCTGCGGCAACATGCGCAGGCCCATGTGTCCGGCCCACGGGAAGCGCTCAAGGCGCTCCGGCAGCAACGTCTCGATTCGCATGGTCTTCGGTACCTTGCCGCGAATCACGAGGCCATCGCCCACTGCGGTCGGGAGCAGTGCCACGCGGGCTTCTTCCAGATCGCCCAGCGTCGCCGACATGCCCCAGACGATCAGCATCGGCCGCCATCGCCGCAGCCGCGCGAGTGCCAGTTGCAGCAGGACGCCTCGTTTTTCACCCAGCAGTTCGTGCCACTCATCCACCACCACGGCGGCGAGCTGCGTGAAGCGTTGGGCGCTATCGGCGCGCGCCATCAGCACCGCCAGACTCTCTGGCGTCGTCACCAGCAGGTGGGGTGGTTTGCGATCCTGCCGTGCGCATTCGCGCCCGGCGGTGTCGCCGGTGCGCAGCCCGACCTGCCATCGTGCGCTGGCGGGCGCAAGATCGGCCAATTCGTCGAATGCGGTCTGCAGCGTGGTGACGGCATCGGCCGCCAGCGCGCGCATCGGCGTCACCCAGAGCACGCATAGCGGTGTGGGCGTGAGGGTCTGCCACGCACCGAATCCCATCGCCAGCGTCTTGCCGGTGCCGGTATCCGCGTGTAGCAAGCCGCTGCGCTGTTGCCGCCAGGCGCGCCACGCCGCCCGCTGAAAAGGAAATGCCTGCCATTGCCGATGCTCGAACCAGCTGCGCACGCACCGTTTGCGCTTGGCCCCGGAGTCATTCATGCAGGGACACGGCGCCGCCTGCCGCAACCTGTTCGAGCAGCGCCCGCAGCGAGGCAAGCGTATCGGCTTCGTCGACCGGTTTGTCGCGCCGCCAGCGCAGGATTCTGGGAAAGCGAAGTGCGACGCCGCTGCGATGACGCCGACTCGGTGCGATACCTTCGAAGCCGATCTCGAACACCATCGTCGGCCGCACCGCGCGTACGGGACCAAAGGATTCGTTCGACGTCCGACGAATCTTTTCGTCGACTTCGCGCATCTCCTGATCGGTGAGGCCGGAATAGGCTTTCGCAAAAGGGACCAGTGCCGGTTCCGATCCACTGCGGTCCCATACCGCGAACGTGTAGTCGCTGAATACTCCCGATCGACGGCCGTGTCCCTTCTGTGCATAGATCAGTACGCCATCGAGCGTGAGCGGATCGAGTTTCCACTTCCACCAGCCGCGACCATCTTCGGGCTGACGGCGCCCGATGCCGTAACTGCTCAGCTGATGCTTCAGCATCAGTCCCTCGGTCCCATGACTGCGCGCCGCCAGGCGGCGCGCGTCGACCTTCGGCCAGTTGTCCTCGTGCAGCAGCGGACTCAAGTACAGCGGCAGCGGTACGGCCGCACGCGCCGCGAGCTCGCGGGCTGAGCGCACCAGCGCAGCCAGTCGCGCTCGACGCTCGCGCAATGGCTCGCCGCGTAGATCGACGGCGTCCAGTCGCAGCAGGTCATAGGCC
>DATBAM010000048.1:0-2738 GCA_036271535.1 Steroidobacteraceae bacterium
TTCAATACCGACCAGGGCAGCCAATTCACCAGCGCCGCGTTTACGGGATTGCTGCTGGAGAACGCGATCGCGGTCAGCATGGATGGCCGCGGTGCCTGGCGCGACAACGTTTTCGTCGAGCGGCTGTGGCGATCGGTCAAATACGAGGAGGTCTACCTGCGCGCTTACGACAGTGTCAGCGAGGCCCGCGTCGCTCTGGCCCGTTACTTCGTATTCTACAATACAAAGCGTCCGCATTCAAATCTCGACGCGCGGACGCCCGAGTGTTTTACTACGATCACCTGCCGCAGCTTGCAGCAGCATGAACTTCGCCGCCATTGCCGTGACCTCACTCCGGTCGGGCCCCGCCCTCCATGCGTGACGCCACGGCAACGGCAAAGGATGAACTCAACCGGCAGACGCTCCACTTATACCAACGCCCGGTGATCAGAACCCGTGTGCCCAGCCGCGCAGGCCGATGGACATGATGCGCCAGGGCTGTTCGATGAGCTTGTTCCAGGCATCACAGCAGTGATCGACGATATCACGCTCGGAGTGGAAGACGCGGTTGGGCAGCCAGTTGTCGCGGATGAACTGCCAGACGTTCTCAACTGGGTTTAACTCGGGGCATTTGGTGGCAGCGGCATGAGGGTGATGTTCGGTGGCACCACCAGCCGATCCGCAAGGCTGTTCAACGCTGTGTGGGTAGCCTGATCTGAGTCCGGACTGCACCACCGCCCGCCCGAAGCGCGGATAAGAAAGGGGATTCGCGAATCGGCGAATGTCTGACTCCTGGGTCGGCAACCGCGTCGGAGGTTGCCGTGATTGCATTTGCGCCGCTGCTGGGCTTGCTGGCCGAAGTCCCTGACCCGCGTCGTGGACAGGGGCAGATCTACAAGCTTCCCCATGTGCTGCTGTTTTCCATCCCTGGCCATCGTGACCGGCGGCAACTCGTATCGCGGCATCGTCACCTTCATCGACGTGCATCGCCACAGGCTGAACGCCATGTTCGGCCTGAAATGGCGCCGCGCACCGGCACATACCGCCGTCCGCTACATCCTCAAGGGGCTCGATCCGGTCGATGTGGAGGCGGTGTTCCGTCGCCACGCGGCCCTGCTGCAAGCCGCATGTGCAACACCCGGACCGGGCACGATCGCACTGGATGGCAAGACGCTGCGTGGCAGCTTCGACAACTTCCACGACCGCGCCGCGGCGCAGGTGCTGAGCGCGTTCGCCACCGACACCGCCCTCGTGCTCGCCCATATCGACATCGCAGAGAAGTCCAACGAGATCCCGGCGGCGCAGACGCTGCTGGCGGAACTCGGCGTTCCCGCCGGCGCCATCGTCACGCTCGATGCGTTGCACTGCCAAAAAACACTTCGAGATCGCGGCGGAGGCCGGCGTCGCTCTGATCGTGCAAGTCAAGGACAACCAGCCGACGCTGCACCGGCAGATCGAGAACATCGCCACCACCACAGCCCCGATCGGGTCCGACCACAGCCACAACACCGGACGCAACCGCGACGAGCGCCGCAGCGTCACCGTCTTCGAACCCGCCGACAAACTCGCCGACACCGACTGGCATCCCCACGTCGCCGCCATCATCCGGGTCGTGCGAAACGTCTATACTCGCAACAGCAAGTCCGGCCTGCTGCACCACGCCAGCGAGACCGCATTCTATGTCTCCAACACGCCGATCACCGCCGGCCGCGCCGCCGAGGCCATTCGCGCGCACTGGGCGATCGAGACCACCTCGCACTACACCCGCGACATCAGCTTCGCCGAAGACCGCTCCCGCATCCGCGTCAACCCCGGCGTATTCGCCCGCCTGCGCAGCTCCGGCTTCAACATCCTCAAACACAACCGAACCGACACCCTCAGCCAGGACCGATACCGCGCCGCCCTTGCAGGTATCGACAACCTCGCCACCCTCGTCGCTATCTCATAGCGTTGAACAGCCGTGATCGGGCTGCGCGGCGGTTCGATGTCAGCAAGGGGCGTCAGGTCGAGATCGATGATGACTTCGAGCGCGTCCGCTGTCGCGCTGTTCTGGAGGCTGTCAGGGAGTGCTGCGAGCCAATCGGCGTACTCAGCTTGCAGTGCGAGCAGTGTGCCAACGCTGAGGGCGGCTACGTCGATCGGCCGGGCGGCGCAGTCGGGTAACGGCCGTGGTCGCTTCCGCTTGGTGCCAGGCGCGATACTTGGCGTTCAGCGTCGCTCAGTGCGCGGTCACCCGTTGGTTTGCAGCCTCGTGGCATGGCTGTGTTCTCCGTTACCGCAACGCGTGGCAGTGGGATCGGCGTCAGCCAGGCCTCATTTTTCCGGACGCCTGGGATTGAAGTTGACCCGGTTTGGTGGAGCCCCGCAAGCTTTCGCAGGAGACTTTTCCGATGCCCAAGACCCGTCCGGCCTATCCGCCTGAGTTTCGCCGACAAATGGTCGATTGGTGCGCGCCGGTCGCGATCCCGAGGACCTTGCCCGCGAGTTTGAGCCGACGTCGCAATCAATCCGCCACTGGGTAATGCTGGCGGACCGGCAAGAGGGCCGCCGCGAAGAGAAAGGTGACGTGCTGGTTGCGGCCGAACGCGAGGAACTGAGCCGTCTGCGGCGTGAAAACAAGCAGTTGCGACTGGAGCGCGACATCCTCTCTCGCGCGGCGGCCTGGTTTGCACGCGAGACCGGAGCAGTGCCGTCCGGGTCTTCGAAGTCATGAGCGCGAACCAGGCCGATTTCCCGATTGCGACGATGGCGCGCGTATT
>DATBAM010000049.1:0-1890 GCA_036271535.1 Steroidobacteraceae bacterium
ATGCGGGCAGCGGCATCGTCGATGAGCCGCGCGCCGTGGTCTATCACTCGCCCGTCGTCGAACAGCTGGACGCGCTGGGTCTGCTTCCCGACCTGAAGGAAATCGGTGTCATCAAGCAGGGATACCACTATTGGAACCGCGACCACACCCTGCTGGGCACGCTGGATATGCGCCAGTTGCAGCCGCAGGACACCGCATATCCGTACAACCTGCACCTTGGGCAGCCCACGCTGGCGGCCATCATCCTCAAGCACCTGCTGCGGGTGCCCGGCGCCGAGGTTCGCTGGCAGCATCGGGTGACGGCAGTCGCACAGTCCGATGACGGAATCACGGTTACGGCCGAGACACTGGAAGGCGAGAAGACGTTCAAAGCTGCGTGGCTGGTAGGCGCAGACGGCACTCACAGCGGCGTGCGGCGTGCGCTGCAATTGAATTACGACGGCATCACTTGGCCTGAATGGTTCGTCGCCACCAACGTTCGCTTCGACTTTGAAGCACACGGCTTCGGCCAATCCAACGTGGTGTTGGACCCCGAGCATTGGGCGATCATCCCCAAGATCGATCGCACCGGACTATGGCGCTGCACCTACCGGGAAGAGCCCGGAATGCCCGAAGCGCAGGTGCGCCGCCGCCAGCCGGATCGCTACGCGCTGTTCGCGCCGGGACTGGCCGACGTCAAACCTGAAGCGGTTTCGCCTTACCGCGTACATGACCGGTGCGTTGCACGGTTTCGGGTCGGGCGCGCGCTATTGGCGGGCGATGCGGCGCATGTCGTCAATCCGGTCGGCGGACTTGGGCTGACCGGCGGCCTGCTGGATGCGGTTGCGCTGGGCGAGACGCTGATAGCGGTCATCGAAGGCACTCACGGTCAGGAAGTGCTCGATGCTTATGCCGCGGAAAGGCGGCGGGTATTCACTGAAGTGGTAGCTCCGATGGCCAGGGAGAACCGACGACGGGTCGGTGAGGCCGACCCACAGAAACGGCGTGAAGATGCGCTGCGCCTGCAGCGACTGACGCACGATCCCGCAGCGGCGCGCCAGGCGCTGTTGGCCGTATTTCAGATCGTGGGCCGCAGCCCGCTTGCACCTTAAGAGGGCGTATCGCGCCGCGGCGAAAACGCTATCCTGACGGCGCATCCGCAACGAGAGCCGTTGACAACATCATGACGAAGATTCATCTGATCGGTGGCGAGAAAGGCGGCGTCGGCAAGTCGGTCGTCGCGCGCCTGCTGGCGCAGTATTTCATCGACCGCTCGATCCCGTTTCTGGGCTTCGATTCGGATCGCTCGCACGGCGCGCTGCTGCGTTTCTACGCCGGCTACGCATCGCCGATCCTGATCGATCGCTACGAGGCGCTGGACGCCATCGTGGAAGCGGCGACGGAGAATCAGGAGCGGCGGATTCTGGTAGACCTTGCGGCGCAAACGCAGGACCCGCTGACGCAGTGGATGGACGAATCGCAATTGCTCGAGGTGGCGCCGGAACTCGGGCTGCAGATCCGCTACTGGCACGTCATGGACTCCGGCCGCGATTCGGTCGACCTGCTGAAGCGGCTGTTCGATCGTTACGAGGCGCGCCTGAGCTACGTGGTGGTGCAGAACCAGATGCGCGGGGATTCGTTCGACCTTTTCAACCGCTCGGGGCTGTTGGAACGCGCGCAGGCGTTCGGGGCTCCCATCATTGCCATCAGGCGCCTGCAGGAAACCACGATGACGAAAATCGATGCCAACAGCAGCAGCTTCTGGGCGGCCACGCAGAGCGAGGAACAGGGTGGCGTACGCCTCGGTCTTCTCGAACGGCAAAGAGTCAGGACGTGGCTGAAGAATGCGTACGAAGCCATCGGCCGCGCCGACCCCTAGGAGCCGACAGCGCCGTTCCGCCAGCGCTTCTA
>DATBAM010000050.1:0-29844 GCA_036271535.1 Steroidobacteraceae bacterium
TGCTGCGGCGCTCGAGCGGCTGCTGAGGCACGACGGCGAGCGGACCTCCCTGCGCTCGCTCGAGATCATCGACGCGGTCTTCTACCAGTCGACACGCGCCTACGTCATCGGTCGCGTCGTTGCCGACGGCTTCACGGCACCATTGGCGATCGCATTGCGCAACAGCGATCTGGGCGTCGTGATCGACTCGACCATGCTGACCCAGGACGAACTCAGCATCCTGTTCGGCTTTGCGCGTTCCTATTTCCACGTCGACCTGGAACACGTCGCCGATACGGTCGCCTTTCTCAGGGAGCTGATGCCCCGGAAGCAGACTGGTGAGCTGTTCACGGTGCTCGGGCGTGCCAAACAGGGTAAGACCGAGCGCTATCGGAATTTCTTCCGGCATCTTCGCAACAGCCATGACCAGTTCGTGCCGGCGCCAGGGCAGAAGGGGCTGGTGATGATCTGCTTCACGCTGCCCTCGTACGAAGTGGTGTTCAAGGTCATCCGCGATCGGATTCCCGACGTCAAGACGGTGTCGCGCCGGGATGTCATGGACAAGTACAGCTTCGTCTTCCTGCACGACCGTGCCGGCCGGCTGATCGACGCACAGGAGTTTCGACGCCTTCGGTTCCCGCTGGCACGCTTCTCAGCGTCGTTGCTGGAGGAATTACGAAGCGAGGCCGCCAACAGCGTCCACATCGATGGCGACGACCTGATCATCGATCACTGCTATATCGAACGACGCGTGACGCCGTTGGATGTTTTCCTGCTGAACGCGCCCGCGGCAGCGGCGAAGGCCGCGACAATCGATTACGGCCGCGCCATTCGCGATCTGGCCTATACCAATGTGTTCCCTGGTGACCTGCTGCTAAAGAATTTCGGTGTCACGCGCCACGGCCGCGTGGTGTTCTATGACTACGACGAACTGTGCCGGGTGACCGACTGTCAGTTCCGAGATCTGCCGACCGCGTCGAACGACGAAGACGAAATGCGCGCCGAGCCATGGTTCTACGTCGGCGAGCAGGACATCTTTCCGGAGACTTTCCTGAGCTTCCTCGGCATGTCAGGCGATCAGCGCGAAGACTTCCTGCAAGCCCACAGCGATCTGTTCCAGGCATCGTTCTGGCGGCGCACGCAACAACGCCTCGAAGCAGGCGAGGTGCTCGAAGTGCTGCCGTACGTTCCGAATCCTGTCGTCAGCGCTTAAGTCTGCTCCACTGCAATGTCCGCCCGCTAGCCTCTGCGCGGTGCATGCATCACCATGATTGCCCGGACGCAGTGCGGGTAAATTATCGCCCGCTTCGCAAATTCTTGATTTATAAGCGCGTCGTCGGCGGCGCAGCGAAGTTGCCCGTCTTTTGCATTCATCCGGCTTACGACTGCTCGACGATGGACTGAAATTAGGACAACGTGAAGCTGTGACCGATCTAACATAACCGACGACGGAGAGTGGTTAACCATCACGCTTCGAGCGAAAGGATTGTCCTTTACTTGAGATGAAGCATCTCGACAGTACGCAAGGTTCCAAGTAGTCCTGATCGATCTTTATGCGGAGGTCCGACAATGGGCACAACGCCGCTGAGTACAGAGTCCAGGCCACAGGATTTCGTCGAGTCACTGAGTGCGTTCAGCCGCCTGCACCGCGCACAGCGCTGGGAAGGCAGCTTCGCGGACTTCCTAACCACAATCGTTCCACCCAACCCCGCCCGCGTCGCCCGCAGCAGCCACGAGTACATCTGGGACATGCTGTTGTGGCACGGTCGCGAGACCGAGGGCAGCGAGACCAACAAGGCGCGCGCGCTGTTCAAGCGCGAGCTATATGGGGTCGATGACCCCCTTGCGCGCGTGGTGGACTATTTCAAGGCTGCAGCCGCCGGTTCGGACGTTGGCCGCCGCCTGCTGCTGCTGCTGGGACCGCCGTCCGGTGGCAAGTCGACCATGGCCATTCTGCTCAAGCGCGGCCTGGAGGAATACAGCCGCACCGACGATGGTGCGCTGTACGCGATACAAGGATCGCCGCTGCGCGAATCACCGCTGAATCTCGTTCCGGCCAGCTTGCGGGGTCGTTTCCGCGAGACTTACGGCATCGATATACAGGGCGAGATGAGCCCCTGGGCGCGCGAATATCTCGAGCGCGAGTGTGGCGGCGACTATCTCAAGATGCCGGTGGAGCGGATTTTCCTGTCGGAGGCGGCACGCAGCGGCATCGGCACCTACGCGCCGCACGATCCTTCGACCGCCGATATCGCCGATCTCGTCGGTTCCGTCGATCTCTCCAAGGTCGCCCAGGTAGGCGATGAAGGCGACCCGCGCGCCTGGTCATGGTCCGGTGCCGTTTATGCCGCGAGCCGCGGCGTGCTGGAGATGATCGAGATCCTGAAGGTCAAGCGCGAGTTCCTGTATCTGCTGCTGACGATGACGCAGGAAAAAAACGTCAAGGTATCGCGCTTCCCGCTGATCTATCTCGACGAGACCATTCTTGCGCACACCAATCTTGCGGAGTTCAACAAGTTCCTGCAGGAAAAGGAAAACGAAGCGCTGCTGGACCGGATGGTCATCATCAAGGTCCCGTATTCGCTTTCATACAAGGATGAGTCGCGCATCTACCAGAAACTGGTGTCGGGCGCTCCGGCGTTTCGCAACACCCATCTCGATCCGCACGTGCTGCATCTGGCTGCCGTATTCGGCATCCTGACGCGCATGTCGAAGGCGGAGCGTGAAGGACTCGATCTGTCGAAGAAGGTGCGCATTTTCGCCGGTGAAGCCGTGGAAGGCTTCTCCGAGAACGAGACGCAGCGTCTGCGAACCGACACGCCGGACGAGGGCTTGAGCGGCGTCAGTCCGCGCTTCATCATCAATGCGATTTCGACCGCCATCACGCGCGGCAATACCAAGAGTCTCACCAGCATGGAGTTGCTGCTGGCGCTGAAGGACTCGATCGAGAGTGACGCGCGTATCGACGCCAAGCAAAAAAAGTCCTGGTTCGATCATCTTGTCACGGCGCGCAAGGAGTTCTATAACCGTTGGGTGAAGGAGGACGTGCACCGTGCATTGTTCGCATCCTTCGAAGACGAAGCGCAGCAGCTTCTGGAGAAGTATCTGGACGAGGTCGAGGCTTCGCTTGATCAGCGCCCGGTGACGGACCCGATGACGGGTGAGAATCGTGCGCCCGATGAGCGGTTCCTGCGCTCGGTCGAGGAAAAGATCAAAGTCTCCGACAGCGGCAAGCAATCATTTCGACAGGAAGTCGTGCGCAAAGCCATGGTCGCGTTCAAAGCCGGGGAGAAGTTCCGGCTCGCGAGTCATGCGCGCATGCGCGAGGCGATCGAGCAGTATCTGTTCGAGGAGCGCCGCGATGTACTGCGGCTCGTCACGTCGACTTCACGTCCCGACGACGAGGCCCGCAAGAAGATTTCCGTGGTTCAGGAGCGCCTGGTGAAGGAGTACGGGTACGACGAGCACAGCGCCAAGGAAGCGCTGAGCTACGTCACGACACTATTGTCACAGGAGTAGACTTCCAACGCATGGCACCCATGCTGGAGATGGTGCAGCGATGAGTACAGAAGGCCTCAATGGCTGGTACGAACTCTTCTCGCGTGGTGCTCGAGACTGGCTGCGGCACAGCGACAAAGTGCGTGACGCCGTGCGTAACCATCTTCCGCAGATCGTCGCCGGCGCCGACAGCATCCATCATGGCAACCGCACCGTGCGAGTGCCCGTACGGATGCTGGAGCACTACCGGTTCCGGCTTCGTCACGACGAAGAGGGTGAGGGTGTAGGTCAGGGTGGCCAGGGCAAGGTGAAACCCGGCAGTGTGCTGGGGCCTGCGAATCCGCAACCGGGCCAGGGTCAGAAGGGCGCCGGAGGTACCGACGGCGGCGGCATCGAGCTGATGCTCGAGTTCAAGATCGACGACATCATCGACTGGCTGTGGGAAGACCTGCGTCTTCCGAATCTGCAGACCCGTGTGGGACCTTCCGAGGAGTCGGACTGGAAGCGCGAAGGATGGGACAAGCGCGGCGCCCGCTCGCGCCTCGACCGCCGTCGATCCGTCAAGGAAGCCGTCAAGCGCCGGTCGCTCGATCCTTCGGGGCCCGGATTCGTCGACGAGGATCTGCGCTATCGTCAGCTAACGCGTCGGCGTCAGCCCGCGACCCGCGCAGTCGTCTTCCTGCTGCTCGACGTTTCCGGCAGCATGACGGAACGGGATCGGCAGCTGGCGAAGACATTTTTTTTCTGGGTGGTCGCCGGCCTGCGGCGCGAATATCGCTATCTCGACACGGTGTTCGTCGCCCACACCACTGAGGCCTGGGAGTTCAATGAGGGCGATTTCTTCAAGGTGACCGGCAGCGGCGGCACGGTGACCTCCACCGGCATCGCCAAGGTGCGCGAGATCGCCGAGGAGCGGTTCAATCCCGCGAGCTGCAATGTTTATCTGTTCTATGCGTCGGATGGTGATAACGCCTCCGACGATCACGCGGCCGCGCAGAGCGAACTCGCGGCGCTGGGCAAACTGGCCCGCTACTGCGGCTATCTGGAGATCGCTGCCAACGGCATGCGCGGAGCGCCCACCGAGGTCTATCGTCTGTTCGAACAGATGGACGGGGCCGGCGTCGCTGCCGGGCAATTCGCGGTCAGTGGTCCGGACGACATTGCGTACGCCGTACGTCATTTCTTCTCGGCGGAAGCCCAGGCAGCGGCAGCGGCGACGGATCCCCAGGGCGCGGTGCCATGAAGGTCTGGCGCGATTACGTTCCACGGATCGAGGATCTCGCCAGACGTCTTGGGTTGAACTGGTCACCGGTTATCTTCGAGGCGGTGCCCGACAGCTTCATGTCGGAGATTGCTGTCTATGGTTTGCCGGTCCGCATGCCGCACTGGTCGTTCGGCGCGCGTTACATCTATCAGCTCGTCCAGCGGCATATGGGCTATTCGCGGCTGTTCGAAGTGGTATTTCCGGGCAACCCGGGACATGCCTATCTGGCATCGAGCAATGGTCTGGCCGACAACATCCTGGTGACTGCCCACGTGCTGGGTCACGCCGATTTCAGCAACAACAACATGCTGTTTCGCCGTTGTCAGGCGCAGGTCAGCGAGCATATCGTCGAGCACGCCGCGGCGCACGCGCGCCAGATCGAGCGCGACATCGAACAGTTCGGCACCGAGACGGTGGAACAGGTTCTCGATGCCGCGCTGTCGCTCGAACAATATATCGACATCGATCAGTCGCTGCGTCGGGAGCGCTATCCCGACTATATGCCGCCGCCGGCGCCGATCGGTGACGATCAGTTCCGTGCGCGCTACGCGTCACTCGATGCGAGCACGGCCGCTGCCATGAACCCACGCAAGGTCCGGGCGCCGGTTCCGCCGCATCCCGAGCGCGACCTGCTCTGGTTCATCGCGACCTATGCGCCCGACATGGAGAGCTGGGAACGCGACATCTTCCTCGCTGTACGCGAGGAGTCGTTCTACTTCTACCCGGTATTCGCGACTCAGATCATGAACGAGGGCTGGGCGTCGTACTGGCATGCGCGATTGTTACGCGAAGCCGACTTCGTTCCTCAGGCGGCCTATCTGGATGCCATCAAGTGTCACTCCGATGTGGTACGCCCGATCGCCGCCGAGCAGCAGGTGGCACTGTCGATCAATCCCTATCATCTGGGATTCACGCTGTGGGAGAAGATCATCGAGCAATCGGGACTCGATGCGGCGCGCCGGATGATGTGCGAAGACGATGATTTCAGTTTCGTACGCAACAATCTGACCCGCGAACTCGCTTCCAGCATGGGTCTGTTTCGTTACAAGCGCCAGGACAACGGGCAGATCAAGGTCGAAGAGGAGGATATTCACGTATTGCGTGAAAATATCCTGCTGGACAAATACAACTTCGGCGCGCCGCGGATTTCGGTGGGCGAGGTGCGCCAGGACGGCACACTGGTGTTGCTGCACGAGCACCAGATCGACGGTCGGGGCATCGAACCGGATCGCGGCCGCAAGGTGCTCGACTACGTGCGGCGCGTCTGGCGGCGGCCGGTCATCCTCAAGACCATCGACGAACGTTCCGAGCCCCTGGAATTGAGCGCCGCGGCAACCTGAACGGGTTATTTTCGCGGCAGTGGTAGACGTCGATATTCAGCTGCGGCTATCGTCGCGGCATGAATCGCGTCGTGACCTTCTTCGATGTCGACAATACCCTGCTGGACAACGATGCCGTGCATCGTGATCTGAGCGATCATCTCGCGCGGCAATTCGGTTCCGAAAGCCGCGATCGGTACTGGGCGATCTTCGAAAGCCTGCGGTCGGAAGTAGGATACGCCGACTACCTGGGCGCCCTGCAGCGTTATCGTCGCGAAGCCCCCAACGATTCCCGGCTGCTGCTGATGTCGGGCTACCTGATGGACTATCCGTTTGCAGGCCGGGTCTATCCGGGCGCACTGGCTGCCATCGAGCGCATGAGCGCCCTGGGTCCGACGGTGATCCTGTCGGATGGCGACGTGGTATTTCAGCCCCGCAAGATTCAGCGCTCCGGCCTGTGGGAGGCCGTGGAAGGGCGGGTGCTGATCTACATTCACAAGGAAGAAATGCTCGAGCAGGTGGCAAAGCTGTACCCCGCGGAGCACTACGTGATGGTCGACGACAAGCTGCGGATCCTGACAGCGATGAAGTCGCAGTGGGCCGCCCGATTGACGACCATCTTCCCGCGGCAGGGGCACTATGCTTTGGATCCCAAGACCCTGGCCGCCTTTCCGGCCGCCGACCTCAGCATCGATCGGATCGCGAACCTCAGTGACAGCGAGCTCCCTCAGCCCCTGTCACGGTAGGACACACAGGAAATCGTCCGCATGAGCAACGACAGAATCAACCCGCTGGCAGGAAAGCCGGCGCCGCGCAACCAGCTGGTCAATCTGCCGCGGCTGATCACGGCCTACTTCACCGAGCGTCCGGACGCGCATATCGTCGAACAGAAGGTGGCATTCGGCACCTCGGGCCACCGTGGCAGCTCGCTGCTGCGCAGTTTCAACGAGTGGCATGTGCTGGCCATCACGCAGGCAATCTGCGAGTACCGCAAGGGGCAGAAGATCGACGGTCCGCTGTTCATCGGCGCCGATACCCATGCGCTGTCCGAGCCCGCGCTCGCCAGTGCGCTGGAGGTGCTCGCCGCCAACGGCGTCGACGTGATGATGTCCACCAACGACGAGTACACACCGACGCCGGCCGTATCCCATGCCATTCTGACCTACAACCGCGGCCGCGAATCGAAACTGGCCGACGGCATCGTCATCACGCCCTCGCACAATCCACCGGATGCCGGCGGCTTCAAGTACAACCCCAGTAACGGCGGCCCGGCCGACACCGGCGTGACCAAATGGATCGAGAATCGCGCCAATGAATTGATGCTGGCCAGTCTGTCCGGGGTCAAACGCGTTCCGGTCGAAAGGGCGCTGGCGAGCGAGACCACCCACCGCTACGACTACCTGCAGTCCTATGTCCGCGACCTGGGCAATATCATCGACATGCGGGCGATTTCAGCGGCAAAGGTACACATGGCGGTGGACCCGCTGGGCGGCGCGGGGGTGCACTACTGGGCGGCAATTGCCGAGACGTACTCGATCGACCTGAGCGTCGTCAGCGACGTGGTTGATTTCACGTTCGGATTCATGACCCTCGACTGGGACGGCAAGATCCGCATGGACCCCTCGTCGGCGTACGCGATGCAGCGCCTGATCGGACTGAAGGACCAGTACGACGTGGCCTTCGCCTGCGATACCGACCACGATCGTCACGGTATTGTCACCCGCAGCGCGGGTCTGATGCCCTCGAACCACTACCTTTCCACGGCGATCTACTATCTGTTCCAGCATCGGCCGCAGTGGCGGTCCGACACCGCCATCGGCAAGACAGTCGTCAGCAGCCAGATGATCGATCGCGTTGCGGCCAGGCTGCAGCGCAAGATCTACGAAGTGCCGGTCGGCTTCAAATGGTTCGTGGACGGATTGATTTCCGGGTCCCTGGGCTTCACGGGTGAGGAAAGCGCCGGCGCGACCTTCCTGCGCTGCGATGGGAGCGCCTGGACCACGGACAAGGACGGCATCGTGGCCGCATTGCTATCGGCGGAGATCACCGCCCGCATGGGCCGCGATCCAGGGGCGGTATATCAGCAGCTTACCCGGGAGTTCGGGGAATGCGCGTTCGATCGGGTGGATGCCAAGGCGACCCCGGCGCAAAAGGCACTGCTGTCCAAACTGTCGGCGAAGCAGATCAGGAGCACCTCGCTGGCCGGGGAGCCGATCCGCAGCATCGTGACCGATGCCCCCGGGAATTCGCAGCCCATCGGCGGGGTCAAGGTCAGCGCCGAGAATGGCTGGTTTGCGGCGCGCCCATCCGGCACCGAGGACCTCTACAAGATCTACGCCGAGAGTTTCCGCGGCCCCGAACACCTGCAGAAGATCGTTGCCGAGGCGGAATCGATCGTCGCCGCCGCCATGGCGGGAAGCTGAATCCGGACCCGAGGCTCGCGGCGTCGGTCCCTTCCGACATCATCCGGGTTGTTCGTCGCGTCTGGCGCGCCGTATCATGGCGGCCATCAAAGGACGGAAGGCGACGAATGTTGCGTCAACCGTCATCACCTGCAACAGCTCGAAGGAACGGTCATGAAAAAAGGCTCTGCATCGAAGAAAGACGAACTGATCAAGCGACGCCAGGCGCCGCTGGGAACCCCCACCGATCTGGATGCCAGCGCGACGCGGGATGTCGCCGCGTCGATGAACGTCATCCTGGCGGATGTCTTCGCGCTGTATCTCAAGACCAAGAATTTCCACTGGCACATGAGTGGCCCGCATTTCCGCGATTATCACCTGCTGCTGGACGAGCAGTCGGACCAGATCTATGCCATGACCGATCCGATTGCCGAACGGATCCGCAAGCTGGGTGGCACGACGCTGCGCTCGATCGGCGATATCTCGCGCAAGCAGCGCATCCTCGACAACGATGCGTCGTACGTCGATCCGCTCGACATGCTGGCCGAGCTGTGCGAGGACAACAAGTCACTGGCGTCGCATCTGCGGGAAGTGCACAGTGTCGTCGATGAGCACAACGACATCGCCACCGCCAGTCTGATCGAGAACTGGATCGATGAGACCGAGCGTCGCACCTGGTTCCTGTTCGAATCCAGCCGTCGCGGCGACGGCACGGGACATTGACCAAACGCCTGAGGGTAGCCTCGGGCGACTTCCGTGTCCGATCGGGGCAGCACGTCAAACTGCACCGATGGCCGACCAGGATAGATCCGGTCTATCGCTCGAAGGAGCAATACGAAGAGTTGCTCGCCAGCAATGTCGAGCAACTCAGCTCGCTCCAGCAACTGTTCTACGCCAGCGAGCGGTATGCGGTACTGCTGATATTCCAGGCGATGGACGCGGCCGGAAAGGACGGCGTCATCCGGCACGTCATGTCCGGCGTAAATCCGCAGGGCTGCCAGGTCTATAGTTTCAAGCATCCGTCGGCTACCGAAGTGCGCCATGACTTCCTGTGGCGCACCACCCGCGAACTGCCCGAGCGCGGGCGCATCGGTATCTTCAATCGTTCCTATTACGAAGAAGTCCTGATCGTCCGCGTGCACCCCGAAATCCTGGAAGCCGAGGGGTTGCCGGGCCATTCGGTCAAGGAGCCACGGGTCTGGGAGCGACGCTATCGCTCGATCGTCGACCTGGAGCGACATCTGCACGCCAATGGCACGCGGATCCTGAAGTTCTATCTGCATCTGTCGAAGGAGGAGCAGCGCGAGCGCTTCCTCGCTCGAATCGACGACCCGGACAAGAACTGGAAGATGAGTCTGGCGGATGTCGAAGAGCGCAAATACTGGAAGCAGTACATGGCAGCCTACGAGTCGTGCCTGACGGCCACCAGCACCGACGATTCTCCCTGGTTCGTCGTGCCGGCCGATGACAAGTTGAACGCGCGCCTGATCGTGTCCGGCATCGTGGTCGAGACGCTGAAATCGTTGAAACTTGCCTACCCAAAGACATCCGCTCAGCGGCAACGCGAATTGCGGGCGATTCGCCGGCAGCTGCGCTGAAGGTCGCTTCCCGACAGGGACACGTGTAATTGTCCTACAGCTAGCCACTCATCCGCCGAGGTCAAATAGCTGCATAGACAATCGGGGAGACCAGAATGGCCGTATCGGCAGAGTGGGTAGCAAACAAGGTTTCCGCGACCAGACGGAAAGTCTTGGTGGTCGACGACAACGTCGATGCCGCCATGTCGCTGGCGCAGCTGCTCGAGCTCGATGGTCATCAATCGCAGGCGGTCTACGGGGCGCTGGAAGCCCTGGAGTGCGTGCCGCAATTTCGCCCCGATATCGTATTGCTCGACATCGGATTGCCGGAGATGAGCGGCTATGAGGTGGCCCAGCGGCTGCGCCAGATGACCGATGTGGCGCCAGTGAAGCTGATCGCACTGACCGGTTACGGCCAAAGCGACGACAAAGCGCGCGCACTGGCCGCAGGTTTCGATGCCCATCTGGCCAAGCCGGTGGACCTTGACGCCCTCGAGCGGATGCTGGCCCAGTAGGTCGGCATAGTCCCGGTACGTCGGCGTCGTCCCGGCCGCGCTTACGCGGGTATTGCCAACTGACGCGGGGCCGGGCCGATGTAACGGGCACTCGGGCGGACGATCCGGTTGTCGGCGCGCTGTTCCACGATGTGGGCGCACCATCCGAAGATGCGTGCCGTGGCAAAAGTCGCGGTGAAGAACTCGGTCGGGATTCCGAGCGCCCGATAGACCACTCCCTTATAGAACTCGAGGTTGGCGCGCAGCGTGCGCGGTCGCGCCGCCGTCTGCGCGACGAACGCTTCCTCTACTGCCTTGAGTGTATCGATCAGATTTCGATCCGATGCCGATGTGGCCAGTTCATCGGCCAGGCGGCGCACGATCCTCGCCCTGGGGTCGACGACCCGGTATTCGCGATGTCCCATGCCCATCACGACTCGTCGGCTGGCCAGGCAGTCGCTGACGTAGCGGGACGCGTTCGCCGCGCTGCCGATCGATTGCGCCATTTCGAGCGCCGCCTGGTCCGCACCGCCATGCAGCGGCCCATAAAGTGAGCCCATCGCTGCGGCCAGCGCGGAGGGTACGGGCGCCAGCGTCGAAGTGACTACTCGCGCGGTGAACGTACTCGCGTTGAAGCTGTGATCGATCTGCAATATCTGCGTCTGCTCGAAAGCCCTGACGCTGGCAGGTGAGGGCACCGCTCCCTGCAGGAGTTCGAGAAACCGAGCGCAATAGCTGCGGGTCGGAGGGCCCGTCTGAGGATATGCCGGCGCCGGGGCGCCTCGGCGCCCCGCTGCCAGGTGTGCGAGGGCGGTCGGCAGGCGGCTGGCAATCACCAGGCCCTGCTGGAGATGCTCGTCGGGTGCGCCGGATTCACTGGCGCCGTCCGCCATCAGCGGCATGGCTGCCTGCAGCACCGCCATTGGATGTGCACCCGTCGCTGCCAACCGATCCAGGAGGGTTGTCTGATCGGCGGGAAGCCGGCCCGACTGCCACAGAAACGCTTCGAACTCGGCCAGGCGGGGTGCGGTCGGCAGTTCCCCGAAGACCAGCAGGTGTGCCACGGCGGCAAATGGCTCCTCCACCAGTTGTTCGATCGGATAACCGCGGTAGTAGAGGCGGCCGGCTTCGCCATCGACCAGTGAAGTCGCGGTGTTGTCGACGACGATCCCGGCAAGGCCCTTTGCAATCACTCGATCGGCGGTCATGGGAGGCTCCTGTGTGCTTTGTTTGGCTCGAGACTAGGACTGGGCCGCCTTCGCCGGAAGGCATCCAGACTGATGGGTCTATCAGCCTGGCGAATGACTGGCCGCGCTCATACGGCCCTGGGAGCGGCTATCCTTATGTCTGCCATGAGCATCGAACGTCACGAGCTGCGCTGTTTCCACGCAATCATTGAAACCGGCGGCTTCAGTCGCGCGGCCGAGCGGCTGGATCTGTCGCAGTCGGCGGTCAGCCAGACGATTGCCAATCTGGAGCATCGCCTCGGTGCGACACTCCTGCACCGGGTGAATCCGCCACAGCCGACCGAAGCAGGAATGCGCCTGCTGCGGTATGCGCAGACAACGCTGAACGAGGAGCGCGAAACGCTCGCGGATATCCAGCGCATCAAGGCCGGTGCCCTGTCTACTCTGTCACTGGCGCTTTCCCCGGCGGTCAACGCCCGGATAGGCATCGACGTGCTGCGCGAGTTCTGCGAGCGCAATCCACTGACTCGGCTCAAGGTCGTCGTGGCCCCCAGTCGCGAGATCGTGCACGGTGTGATGGAGGGACGCTGGGAGCTGGGCTTCGGCCCCTTCCACCACAGCATGCCGTCGCAGTTCGACCTGCACCCTTGTTTCGCCGAGACACGCCGGCTGATGATTGCCTGCGATCATCCGCTGCGGCAGGAACTCGCGCGCGATGCCGCAGCTGTGCTGCGCAAGCTCCCGCTGGTGACCTCGGCGCTGGACGACAGCGCTCGCCGAGCGAACGGCGATCGTCTGCGCGACGCGTTCGGCTCGGTGTGGGAAGTCAGCCATATGGAACTTCGGCTCGCCCTCGTCACGGATGGCAAGGGCGTGACCTATGTGTCGGATCTCTACCATCCCGTTCCCGACAAGCTGGTGGCGATCGGCGGATTGTCCCATTCGAGCATCGAGCGCCAGGTGGGCGTCTATCGCCTGAGGCACCAGCCGCCATCACAGGCGGCGACCCGTTTTCTTGCGATCTGCCACGAGCGCTGGGGATTCAAACGCGATCAGCGGATCGCTTCACCCGCGGCTCCCGCCTGATGCCTGCATCCGGGTTTCCATTCGACGCCGTCGCCGCGGCGATCACCGGCGCGGCCAGCGGCATCGGTCGCGCGCTTGCGCTGGAACTCGCGGCGCGGGGCTGCGACCTGGCGCTGGCGGATGTCGACCCGCAAGCTCTCGATGTCGTGGCCGCCCAGGTCCGGGAGCGCTATCGACGTCAGGTGTTCGCTCAGCAGGTCGATGTCTCGCAACGCCCGCAGATCGAGGCATTCGCGCTGGCGGCGCAGCAACAGCTACCGCACCTGGCAATCCTCATCAACAATGCCGGTGTCGCGTTGCAGGGTGACTTCAGCGAAGTGGAACCGGCACAGATCGAATGGTTGATGGGCGTGAATTTCTGGGGTGTCGTTTACGGCACGCATGCCTTTCTTCCGCTGCTCGCGCGCCGGCCGCTGGCGCACATCGTCAATCTGTCGAGCATCTTCGGCGTGATCGCGCCACCCGGTAATGTTGCGTATTGCGCGTCGAAATTCGCGGTACGCGGTTTCTCCGAAAGCCTGCGTCACGAACTGCAGGCCCGGCGCAGCCCGGTGCGTCTGTCCGTGGTTCATCCCGGCGGCGTCAGGACCGATATCGTGCGCCACTCGCAGCGTGGGGCGCACGTGCAGAACACCCGTGAGCGTGAGCGCGTCATCGACAGCTTCGACCGAATGGCGCGCACCTCCGCTGAAGCGGCCGCCCACCGGATCGTACGGGGAATCGAGCGCAACGAGCCGCGAGTACTGATAGGTACGGACGCGCGGCTGATGGACTGGGTGCAGCGGCTGCGTCCCGCGCGCTACTGGGAGCTGCTGGAGGCCATCGGCCGACGCCTCACGCGCGCGCGACCTTGAGCTTCGCGACCGGCGCGCGACGGAAGCAATGTGGTGCGTGGTCGTTGACGATGCCTGCTGCCTGCATCCACGCATAGACGATCACCGGGCCGACAAATTTGAAGCCCTTTTTCTTGAGCGCTTTGGAAATCTCGGCCGACAAAGGCGTCTGCGCGGGAACGGGTCCGCGATTCTGGATCTGCCGTCCGCCTGCCAGCCTCCAGGCGAACGTACCGAAATCCTCGCCCTCGGCCTGCATCTGCAGGAAGATCCTGGCCCCTGCAATCGTAGCTTCGATCTTTGCCCTTGAACGGATGATGCCGGCATCCTGAAGCAGGCGAGCGATATCGCGTTCGGTGAAGCGCGCGACTCTGGCCGGATCGAAACCTTCGAAGGCCGCACGCAATGCTTCGCGCTTGCGCAACACCACGATCCAGGCAAGACCCGCCTGGAAACCTTCGAGCATCAGTAATTCCCACAACTCGCGGCTGTCCCGGATGGGGACACCCCACTCGGTGTCGTGGTAGTGCTCGTACAGGACGTCGCCTTCACTCCAGGCGCAACGCCGTTTGGCAGTCTTCGCAGCGGCTCTCATCAAGTTGTGCGAGTATGCAACAAAGATCATGAAGATAGTTGCCGTCACCAATATCAAAGGCGGCGTCGGCAAGACCACGACCGCCGTCAATCTTGCATACCTCTGTGCCCTGTCAGGTTGGCACAGTCTGCTGTGGGATCTGGATCCGCAGGGCGGGACAACCTACACGCTGCGTTGCGAGTCGGTTCCGCATGCGTCGGCCAGAAAGCTCGTGAGCGGCAGGATCGAGCTGCCGGAAGTGCTGATCCCCAGTGCCTACGAACGACTGGACGTGCTACCGGCGGATTTTTCCTACCGCAATTTCGACCTGCACCTGAGCGAGCGCAAGCATCCGACCGAGCGTCTGCTGCGGATGAGCCGTCCACTGCAGGATCTCTATGAGGCACTGTGGCTGGATTGTCCGCCCGGCATTTCGCTGCTGTCCGAGAACGTGCTGCGCGCGGCCGATGCCCTTGTCGTGCCGCTGCTCCCGACACCGCTATCGGTACGGATGTTGAAGCAGCTCAAGGATTTCGTCGCGGCGAATGACTGGCAGGATCTGAAGCTGCTGCCATTCTTCTCGATGGTCGATCGACGCAAGTCGCTCCACTGCGAAGTGATCGAAGCGACGCGGGCGCAGTACCCCGAAATGCTGTCTACGGAGGTGCCGTACCGGAGCGACATCGAACGTATGACGGAACGTCGTGCGCCGCTGCCCGCCTATTCACCGCATAGTCCGGCGGGCGAGATCTATTCGACGCTCTGGAACGAAGTGCAGAGTCGAATGGAGTGGACTCGCTGAACCCGGCACTTGCCGAGTTCGCAGAGCGAGGTCAGCCGGCTTTGCGCAGTCGTATCAATTGTTGATAGCGACGATGGCGAAGCGCGATCGGCGACATCGCGCTGGAATCGCTACCATTCGATGCACGGCGTCGGCTCGAATCACCCACCCGAGACGACGTACTCTTGTGCCACTCGACCGCTATGCGGGCGAGAGCGTTTTTGGTCTTGGCGTCCATAGGGCGCGGAGTCTAGCAAAGGTAGATTGCAATTTTGTATCTAAACGGGACATAACGGCAGTTTGCGGATAGCGAGTGACCTGAAATGGTGCGAGACATCAGGGATCTGATCCCCGACGTCCGGGACGGCCTGACCCGGCAGGAGCGGATCGTGCTCAAGATCCTTCACGACACGCAACGCGAGCGTGGCGGGCGCAACGTTCCGACAGCGATGCTGTGGGGACGGGTCTGCGAGCATTTTTACATCAGCCCCGAGGCGTTATCGGCGATGCTGGCGCGATTGGGTGCGCAGCGTAACTAGTAGCAGCCAGCGCCAGCAGCGGCGCAACCCGATCAGCGGCGCTGTCCCGCTAGGTCACCGAAAAGCCGCCGTCGACGGCAATGACCTGGTTGGTGATGTAGCGCGCCGCGGGTGTTGCAAAGAACAAAACCGCCGCTGCAATGTCACTCGGCTCACAGATATCGCCGAGCGGTAACTTCCGCCGAGCGGGGCCCTCGGCGGGCGGCCCCTTGGCAGCGATCGCGCCGGGCGTGGCGACCCCACCGGGCAACACGGTATTGACGGTGATCGCATGTTCCGCCAGTTCGAATGCGCTGGCGGCACTCATCGCCAGCAGCGCGCCCTTCGAGCTGGCATAGGGCACCAGCCCCTTGATGATCGAGCCGATCAGAACCGCCGAGGCGATGTTGACGATGCGACCGCCCTGGCCGCCGGCGACCATGGCGCGCGCGATCTCGCGCGTCATCAGGAACGGCGCGCGCGCGTTGACCGTGTGCATGCGGTCCCATTCGCTTGCAGTGCCCTCGAGCAGCAACTGTCGGTCCTGCAGCCCGGCATTGTTGACCAGCACCCACGGCGTGCCGAAGTGCGCAACGGCCTCGCCGCTGCCGCGCACGATCGACGCTTCGTCGCGCAGGTCGATCCCGACCGCGTGGGCACGATGGCCTGCCTGCGTGAGTTCACCCGCGGTCTTTTCGGCCGCGGCCATGTCGACGTCGGCCACGATCACGCTCGCGCCTGCCTGCGCCAGTAGTGTAGCGATGCCTGCGCCGATGCCTTTGGCGGATCCCGTTACCAGCGCTGCGCGACCCTGCAGGTTGAATACGGTGCTTGAGGCTGTTTCATACGGATTGTTCACAGGTGCACGCTACTCATGGACGAACTGCGTGGCAAGCGCAATTACCATAAAGCCGGGTTTTGACGCTCGCAAAGCCCTGCCTCAGACTCTCTCAAACGGGAGGGTGAGATGCGCCTAGGTCTGCTATTTATGGCGGCTGGACTGTCGATGGGTGCGACAGTCACGAGCGCTGCCCCTGCGAAGTGTCAGATTGCCAAGTTCTCCGAACTGCCGGTGTCGATGATTGGCTCGCAACCGCGCACGACCGTCAACCTCAACGGCGTCGACCTGCAATTGGTGATCGACAGCGGCAACGTCTATACGGCGATTCCGCAGTCGATCGCCGATCAGCTGAAGTTGAAGTACAGTCCGTCGTATACAGGGTGGTACACCGTCGGCATTGGCAACAGCCGCGTGGACACGCAGATTGCACAGATCAAGACAATGTCCCTGCCAGGTATTCACCTGACGGATACCGATGTCACGGTGGGAATGAGCGAGATCGGAGCAGCCGGTCTGTTGGGGCAGGACATCCTGCACCTGGGGGACGTCGAGTACGATCTTGCGCAGGGCGCAGTGCGACTCTTTCGAACCCACGATTGCTCCCCGCAGCAGCCACTTGCCTATTGGGCCAACGGCTCCTCAACGGCGGTTTCGGACTTCGAACTTCACCCTGAGGCTCCCTTCAATTTGTCGAAAATAGGCTCGCATTTCCAGCAGAAGATTCCCGACTGGGCCTATTCGGACGTGGGCGTCGCGGAGCTCAATGGGCAGAGAATGCGCATTCTTATCGATACGGGCGCAGGCGTGTCCTTCGTAACGGCCGCCGCTGCCGAAAGGGCTGGCGTTCGACGCGACTCTCCTGGCGTCACCGATGGTGGCTACACGCACGGCGTCGGCCGCGCCGGCATAGCTACCTTTATCGCGCGGTTCGACAGCTTCAAGATCGGACAGGAAGAAATCCACAACGCCAGGTTACGCGTTGCCGTGGCTGACCTGCCTGGGTCGATCGACATGCTCGTGGGCCCGGATTTCCTGCTATCGCATCGAGTCTACGTCGCCAACAGTCAGCACAGGGTCTACTTCACGTACAACGGCGGACCGGTATTCGATCTGTCGACACACCCGGACAGCGGTGCGGCTGCGACGGCCACCTTCGCGGCGACATCCGCTGCGACGCCGCCTGCAGCTGCCGCCGCAGCTGGTCGCGATAGCGATACGACGGAGGATGCCGGCGACCACGCGCGTCTCGGTGAGGCGCTCGCAGCCCGCAATCAACTTGATCAGGCGTTGACGGAGCTGAATCGCGCATGCGAGCTGGCGCCCGACAACGCCGAGTATCTATACCAGCGGGGCGTTGTTTTGAGAGCGCAGGGACAGGCCGACAAGTCGCTCGCGGATTTCAACAAGTCAATCGAGCTGGTGCCGAACGATGTCAGGGTCAGGCTGGCGCGTGCGGAGTTACGGCTTGAAACTCATGACAAGATGGGCGCCATAGAAGATCTGAACGCGGCCGACGCAGCCGCCGCACCGCAGGCGAATGAGCGACTGCAGATGGCGGTCTACTACGAGCACGCTGATCGGCTCGACGCTGCGTTGGGACAGACCAATCGATGGATCGATTCGCACCGCGAGGATGCGACGCTACCAAGGGCACTCGAGATGCGCTGCTGGATCCAAGCGCTGCAGGGCACGGATCTGCCGAGTGCACTGCACGACTGTAATCAGGCTATGGGCCTGCTCGACAAAGCCAATCCGCTCTACGCAAAAGTGGCAAGCGTTCGCGGGCTCGTATTGTTGCGCATGGCGAACTACGATCAGTCGATTGCCAGCTACAGTCTGTCGTTGAAGCTGCAACCCAAAGATGTCATGTCGCTCTATGGGCGAGGCATCGACGAACTACGGTTACATAAAGATGACGTCGGCAACGCCGATATCGCGCAGGCGACTACCCTTTCGCCGGGCGTAGACAAGGAATTCGCCCGGCATGACATCCGCCCTTAGCGCAGCGCATTCTACGGAGCGCGGCGCGTAGCCGCGGAGGCTGATCAGCGCCCCGGGCTACCTTCGATATCGATGAATCGCAGGAACTCGGCGCGCGTGCTGGAATCGGCGCGGAACGTGCCAAGCATCTTGCTGGTGATCATCGATACGCCGCGCTTGTGCACGCCGCGCGTCGTCATGCATTGATGGGTGGCATCGATGACGACGCCGACGCCTCGCGGCTTGAGTACGTCATTGATACAGCCGGCGATCTGGGCGGTCAGTTTTTCCTGCACCTGAAAGCGGCGCGCGAAGCCATCCACCACACGTGCCAGTTTGCTGATGCCGACGACACGGTCGGTCGGCAGATAGCCGACGTGCGCGCGGCCGATGATGGGCGCCATGTGGTGCTCGCAGAACGATTCGAACGAGATATCGCGCAACACGACCATCTCGTCGTAGCCCTCGACCTCTTCGAAAGTGCGCTTGAGATATTCGCTCGGGTTGATGCCGTAGCCGGAGAACCAGTCGCGATAGGCGTTGACCACCCGTTTTGGCGTGTCGACCAGACCTTCCCTATCCGGGTCATCCCCGGCCCAGCGCAGCAGGGTCTGCACAGCCTGTTCGGCGGCTGCCCGTGAGACGGGACGACGGTTGGTGGTTTTCTTGGCCAAGGCGGTCTACCCCCATGAGCAGGCCTTCAGTTGGCCCGCCATCGTGTTGCGTGTTTTTTCAGCGGTCGATTATAGCTGACTCATTCCGCCGTCCACGATCACCTCAGTTCCTACAATGAAAGCGGATTCGGGCGCCGACAGGTGCAGAATCGTAGCCGCAAGTTCCTCAGGCCTGCCGAACCGCCCGATCGGTACCTGGCTCTGAATCTGTGCGGCCGTGGCCTCGAGGGTCTTCGCATCGAAGCCGAGCTTGCCGTACAGCGGCGTGTCGATCGGGCCGGGGCTGACCACGTTCACCCGGACGCCATGGGGGATGAGTTCGGTGGAAAGCGTTTTTGCAAGCGAGATCAGGGCTGCCTTGCTGGCGGCATAGACCGACGACCCCGGCATGCCGATGTGAGCGTTGATCGACCCATTGAGCACCACGGCGGCGCCCTTGTTCAGGAACGGCACCAGCGCCTGGAGCTGAAAGTAGGCACCTTTCACGTTGATATCGAACGTCTGATCCCAGAACCGCGGCGTAACCTCGGTAAACGCCGAGAATTTCGTGATGCCGGCATTGATGAAGACCGCATCGAGTCGCACCTGATGCTGTTCCAATGCCTGTCGCAGCGCCTGGACGCCGGTGGGATCGGCGGCATCGCTGCGCACTGCCAGGGTCGCGGCCCCCAGCGCCGCGCGGGCGGCGCTCAGCGCGCCCTCATCGCGGCCCGTGATGACCGTTCTGGCACCCTCGGCGACGAACGCCTTCGCTGTCGCCAGGCCAATGCCGCTGCTGCCGCCGGTGATCAGAACCGTCCTGTTGGTGAAACGTTCCATGTCGCGCTCCTGAAGCGTGGATGTGTATGCGCATAGTATTCGTCCCGTTGGCGCCCGTGGTGCCGTCGCAGTACAGTGGCATACCGCAGTGAAGCCAGCAGCAGAGACGAAATCTCGTCATGAGTGAGTCGAAGTTCGACCTGAACCGGATCTTCGAGATCTTTTGGCGTGCGCTGGTCTTTCTGGTCGCCATCGCGATCATCGTGATCGTCACCACCAACTGGACCCGTTGGGAAGGTGGCAAAGGCTGGCAGAAGACCGACGATGCCTACCTTCAGGCAGATCTCACGCCGATCGCCGCACGCGTCGCCGGCTATGTTCGCGAGCTGCCGGTGCAGGACTATGAGCGCGTGCACGAAGGGCAGGTGATCGCACAACTGGTCGACGACGACTATCGCGCCGCGGTGGCGCAGGCTGAGGCCAATGTCGCGGCAGCGGTCGCGCAGGGACAGGCGCTGCATGCGCAGCTCGAGCTACAGGGTGCCAATGTCGACGCCGCCAGAGCCGTGATCGCATCGACCACCGCGTCGTCGGCGCAGAATTCGCGCGATCTTGTCAGGCAGCAGCGCCTGTTCGAGACCGGCTCCTCGTCTACCGAGGCAAGCGAGAAGCTCGAGACCGCGCACGCGCAATTGAACGCGCAGCTGCAGCAGAACACGGCGCAGGCGCACGGTGCGCAGCGCCAGCTCTCGGTGCTGAATGCGCAGCTCGCGCAGAACGATGCGGCGCAGGCTGCGGCGCGCGCGGCGCTGGATACGGCCAGGATCAACCTTGGCTATACGACCATCGTCGCGACCCAGGACGGCGTGATCGGGCTGCGCCAGGTCAAGCCGGGGCAGCTCGTGGCGGTCGGCAGCCAGATCACCACGCTGTCGCCGTTGCCTGATATCTGGGTGATCGCCAACTACAAGGAGACTCAGCTCACGCACATGGCGGTCGGCCAGCGGGCCGAGATCACGGTCGACAGTTTTCCCGGCCACACGCTGCGCGGACATCTGCAGGCCTTCGCGCCGGCGTCCGGTGCCGAATTCGCACTGCTGCCTCCTGACAACGCGACCGGCAATTTCACCAAGGTGGTACAGCGTCTGGCGGTCAAGATCCTGATCGATGACGCCGATGGGCTCGCCGACCGGCTCGTGCCCGGCATGTCGGTCGAGACGCGTGTCGACGCGCAGGCTCCCGACACTGCAGCGGTTCGCGCCGCTCCCGATGGTCACCGGTAATGTCCGCCGCACTCCCGGCAAGCGGGATCAGTTCGCCGCGACTGGCGACGCCGCCGAGCAGGATTCCGTGGATCGGCATGCTCGGCGTGCTGATGGGCACATTCATTTCGACCCTCAACGGCAGACTGTCCTCCTTCGGACTGGCCGATATCCGCGGCGCAGTCGGTGCCGGCTTCGATGAGGGAGCCTGGATTACGACGGCGCAGACGGCCGCACAGATGTTCGTGACGCTCCCCGCCGTCTGGCTGGGCGCCGCCTATGGCGCGCGCAAGGTGTTGATCTGGGCATCGCTGGCTTTTGCCGTAATCTCGCTGCTGACGCCGCTTGCAACCGGGCTGCCGATGCTGCTGACGCTGCAGTTTCTCGGCGGACTCGCCACCGGATTCTTCATCCCGCTGACCCTGAGCTTCATCGTGGTCAACACGCCGCCGAAGTTGCTGGCCTTCGGTATAGCGATCTATTCGCTCAATCTCGAGCTGTCGCTCAATATCGCGGCTTCGCTCGAAGGCTGGTACATCGAGCACCTGTCATGGCACTGGATCTTCTGGCAGAACGTGCCGCTGGCGCTGCTGATGTCGATCTGTCTGCGGTTCGGCATCGTACAGAAGCCGATTACGACGCGGCCGCCGGGCGATGTGTTTGCACTGGTGACCGGTGGATCGGGGCTGGCGTTGATCTACGCTGCTCTCGATCAGGGCAACCGTCTCGACTGGCTTTCATCCGGACTCATCTGGGGACTGCTCGGGGCCGGCACGCTGCTGACGGCCGCAGCACTCCTGTACGAGCTGCGCTCGCGCAATCCGCTGCTGAACCTGCACATCATCCTGGCTCGTCCACTCCCAGGGATCATGGCGCTGATAGCGTTCCTGCGCCTGACGATTCTGGCGACCTCGTTTCTGATCCCGCTCTACCTGGGATCGGTGCGCGGCTTTCGCGCACTGGAAGTAGGCGACACCCTCATCTGGATTGCCGCGCCGCAGTTGGTGGTGTGTCCGCTGACGGCCCTGATGCTGCGCCGGACGGATCCCAGGATCGTCGCGTCGATGGGATTCATCTTTATCAGTGTTGCGTGCCTGCTGGTCGCCTATGAGCTGACGCCACTGTGGGGATCGACCCAATTCCTGCCATCCCAGTTGATGCAGGCAGTGGGTCAGACTTTTGCGCTGTCGGGCATCGTGTTCTTTGGACTGTTGCATCTGCGGCCGGAAGTCGCGCTGACACTGGGGGCCGCGATACAGGCAGCACGATTGATGGGAGGGCAGATCGGCACGGCATTCATTTCGACCCTGGCGCGTATCCGCACGCAGACGGCGTCGAATCTCATCGGACAGCACGTGCAGGCCGGCGATCCGGACGTGGTGCGGCGCATCGGTGCCTACGGCGCTGCGACCACTCGTGCGTTCGACCCGGTGGGATCGGTCGGCCGCGGCGAACTCGTGTTGGGCAGCGTGGTGCGATCGGCTGCCACTACGCAGGCGGTCATCGACTGTTTCCTGGTCGTCGGCATCATGACGGCGATCGCGCTGATCCTGCTGGTCACGCGGGAGGAGGCGCCTGCGCATCCCGCGGCCGCTCCACGGCTGTTTGCGCGCCGCGAGCCACCGGCGTGAGAGCGCCGGTCATCGTGATGGCGTGTCTGCTCGTGGCTTCGGTCCTCGAGGGCTGTCGCGTCGGTCCGAACTATCACCCGGCGGCGTGGCCCCATGGCGCCGACGCGGCACTGGTGTCACGCGATGCGACCGCGGAGAGCGATCAGCCGCTGCCCGATGCCTGGTGGCATCTCTATAACGACGGCCGACTCGATGCGCTGGTGCAGGAGGCGCTGCACGCCAACGAGTCGCTGGTGGCCGCCAACGCCAACCTGAGCGCGGCGCGTGCGGTGGTCTCGGCGGCGCGAGCCAGTCAGTACCCGTCGACGAGCGCAGGCTTGGGTGCCGTATACGGTCGCGACGCTGTCACCGATGAGATCCTGGAGATCGGTGGCCATCGCCCCGAGACAATCTGGCTGTTCGAGGACCTGTTCGAGTCGGCTTATGAGGTCGATCTGTTCGGCCGCGTGCGCCGTTCGATCGAGTCCGCGCGCGCCAATGCTGAGTCGGTCGCAGCGGCGCGTGACGGTGTGCGGGTCGAGATTGCGGCGGAGACCACCCGGGCCTACGCATCGATCTGCGCAGTGGGCGCGCAGATCGATGTGGCGCATCACTCGCTCGACATCGTCACGCACGAAGCGCAGATCACCGCCAGCCGCCGCGACGCGGGCGCCGATTCCGAGTTCGATGTTCAGCGCACGCAGGCGCTGGTAGCGCAGGTGCGCGCCACCATTCCGTTGCTCGAGGGGGCACGCCAGGCGGCACTGTTCGACCTGACCGCGCTGCTGGGGCGCACGCCGGCCGATGCGCCCCGCGAAGTGGCCTCATGCGTCGTCATTCCTCATCTGAGCGCGCTACTGCCGGTCGGTGATGGTGCGGCGCTGCTGCGCCGGCGCCCGGACGTGCGGCAGGCCGAGCGGCGGCTGGCGTCGGCCACGGCCCAGATCGGCGTCGCAACCGCGGACCTCTATCCGACCATACGGCTCGTGGGCCTCTATGGCGGTGCCGCCACCGAAGTCCCCGATCTCAGCCGCAATGTCGGATTGACTTGGGGGCTCGGTTCCACCATATCGTGGAATTTTCCCAATCAGGCCGGCCCGCGTGCGCGGATTCGCCAGGCGCGGGCGACCCAGGCCGCGGCGCTCGCCAGCTTCGACAACGTGGTGCTCACGGCGCTGAAGGAGACCGAGCAGGCGCTGAGTACCTATAGTGCCGCGCTCAATAATCGCGCTGCGCTCGGTGAGGCCAGTGACCGGATAGATTCGGCCTTCAACATCGCACACGAGCAGTTTCAGGCCGGCTCGTTGAGCAACCTCGATCTGCTCACCACCGAGCAGACCATGGTCGCAGTCGATGCTGCGGTCGCCGCTTCCAATGCGGCGCTGGTGCGCGATCAGATCGCGGTGTTCAAGGCGCTGGGCGGCGGTTGGCGGCCACAGCAATAGGAGGCATGAGTGATTACACTGTTCCACACGCCCAAGACTCGCTCTTCGCGTTTCATCTTTTTGTTGGAGGAACTCGAGGCGCCGTACGAGATCAAGCAGGTCTCGATCCGGCGTCGTGACGGCGCTGGCACGGTCGATCCGACCAACCCGCATCCGCACGGCAAGGTGCCGGCGATATCGGACGACGGCGAGATCGTGTTCGAGTCGCCAGCGATCGCCCTGTATCTGACCGATAGATTCCCGAAGAACGCACTCGGCCCGATGGTAGGGCAGAGCGGCCGCGCCGATTACGTATCGATGCTTTGCTATTACGCCAGCGTGCTGGAGCCAGCGTTCGTTTCCAAGTTTCTCAAGGTGGAAGTTCCTCGGGGCACGGCGGGCTGGGTCGCAGTCGATGAGGCGCTGCCGACCCTGATCAAGCGACTCAGTGGACGTCCCTATCTGCTGGGCGATCGTTTCAGCGCAGCGGACGTGCTGTATGGCACTACCTTCGCCATGTTTGCCGGCAGTCCGCTGATGGCACCCTCGTCGGTGATCGACCAATATGTGCAACGCGTGGTCTCACGCCCTGCCTATGCTCGGGCGCAGGCCCGTGACGAAGGGATGACTTAAGGCCCGGCCGCCGGGGCTCGCCCACAAAGTTGAGAAGCACTTCCGGCGCCTGGCACGCCCCATTCGCTACGCTCGCCGCGGTTCCCATCATCGCCGTCATCCCGAGAGGATTTGCATGCCAGGTCTTTCCGAAGAGCAAGCCCGGACCTACATCACGAAATTGCTGACGGCCATGAGCGGTGCCGGTGGCTCGGACCTGTTCATATCCAAGGACTTCCCGCCCGCCATGAAGCTGCAGGGCGCCATGCAGCCTATGACCGCCCAGAAGCTGACCGGCGAAGTCTCGCGTGACCTGGCCAATGCGCTGATGAGCGAGAAGCAGCGCGAAGAGTTTGCGCGCGAGCTGGAGTGCAATTTCGCCATCTCGTTGCCTGGCGTTGCGCGCTTCCGCGTCAATGTATTCCAGCAGCAGCTGAACGTCGGCATGGTGATTCGTACGATCGTCAATGAGATCCCGAATTTCACCAAGCTCGGCCTGCCGGATACGCTGAAAGAAGTCATCATGCAGAAGCGAGGCCTGGTGCTGGTGGTAGGCGCTACCGGCTCCGGCAAATCGACCTCGCTGGCCGCCATGATCGATCACCGCAACCGCAATCAGGCCGGCCACATCGTCACGGTGGAGGATCCGGTCGAATTCGTTCACCCGTCGCAGAAGTCGCTGATCACCCACCGCGAAGTGGGGATCGACACCAAATCCTGGCACAACGCGCTCAAGAACACGCTCAGGCAGGCGCCGGACGTCATCCTCATCGGCGAAATACGCGATACCGAAACGATGGAGCATGCGATCGCTTTCGCCGAGACGGGCCATCTTTGTCTCGGCACGTTGCATTCGAACAGCGCCAATCAGACGATCGACCGCATCATCAATTTCTTCTCCGAAGAGCGCCGCGCTCAGCTGTTGATGGACCTGGCGAGCAATCTGCGCGCGATCATCTCGCAGCGTCTGGTCCGGACGACCGACGGCAAAGGTCGTCGTGCAGCGGTCGAAATCCTGATCAATACGCCGATCGTGGCCGACAAGCTGCTCAAGGGCGAGTTCCACGAGATCAAGGCCATCATGGGCAAATCGCGCGAACTCGGCATGCAGACTTTCGATCACGCGCTCTTCGATCTCTACAATTCCGGCGCGATTTCCTACGAAGAGGCGATCAAGAACGCTGACTCGGCCAACGAGCTGCGTCTGAATATCAAGCTGAACAGCACGCGTGAGGCGCCCGCACTGACGCTCGAGACCATGCCGGAACCGGCATCCGAGGACAAATCGAAGTCCGACAAGGCGGCCTGATCGGCCCGCGCCTCGAGCGCTCCCCGTTGAACGCGCTTGAAAGCCGGGGCTTTGTCATAATTCCCGGGCTGTCTTCGGCCGCAGCCCCGATGATAAGAATGCGCCGGCAATCACCATGAATAAGCTCGAATGACATCCGTAACCGAACGCCTGCCGGCCGCAGTCGTGGTCGGCGCCGGTCCGGGCGGCTTCGGGTTGCTGTTCGCGGCTCGCCAGGCGGGTCTGCTGGATGAGCTGCGCGCGGCCGGCATCCGGATCCTGGAGCGGGGCCGCGTCGTCGGGGCGGGCGCGATCGGCCAATACGATATTCGCTCCGACAGCCATGCTGACAGTTTTCTCAAGGCGATCGATCAGGATGTCGTACCGGATCTTCGGCATCTGCTCGGCCGATCGTCCGGCTCGGCGGTGCACTCGCGGCGTGGTGATGCGGTCGAATTGAACCTGATCGGTGAACTGCTCACCGAGGCCGCCACCGAGTTGCACGAACAGCTCAAGGGCTCGGGGTGGGACCCCGTCATCCCCGACGCGGAGGCGCTGCACGCGAAGCGTCGCAGAGATGGCGCCTGGACTACCTCTTGCCGCATCGAGGGCAGGGAACTGCAGCTGTCGTCGCGCACCCTGGTACTGGCTACCGGTGCGCACCAGCCGATCGATCGCCTGTATCGCGAACGCATTGCGGGTTTGCCGCTGCTACCGGGGTTTGCCGACAAGACGATCCAGTCGGGTGATCTGATCGGTCTCGAGGGCCGCGCGAAGTGGGCGCAGCATATCGCTCACCGCGATCGTCCGAAGATCGTCATCGTGGGTGGCTCGCACAGCGCGTTGGCGAGCGCGTGCTGGTGTCTGTATCGCTCGGGTTGCGAGCGCTTCGGGCGTCACGCGGTCACGCTGCTTCACCGTGGAAGTCTGCGCCTGACTTATCCCTCCGCCGAGGCCGCCCGCGCCGACGGTTACACCGGATTCGACGAGGAAGATATCTGCCTGCGATCGGGACGGGTGTTTCCGTTGGCGGGCTTCCGTTCCGACTCGCGCGACCTGCTGCGTCGACACTGGGGCATGGGCGGCCTCTCGTCGGATGATCGCCTGTGTGTCCGACGATTGGCGGAACACGCCGATACCGCGGCGATGCGGCTGCTCGAAGAGGCCGATCTCGTCATTGCTGCCTTGGGGTACCGGCCCCGCGCACTGCCGCTGCGGGACGAGACCAACACACGCGTGCCACTGCTGGCCGATGCCGATAGGGGACCGCTGGTCGACGGTTTCAGTCGCGTGCTCGACGGCGACGCCAGGCCAATCGAGGGAGTATTCGGCATTGGCCTGTCATCGGGCTATCCATTGGCGGGCGTTCACGGTGAGCGCAGCTTTGCGGGCGAGGCCAACGGCCTGGCATTGTGGCAGAGCGATATTGGTATACAGATCGTCCGGCAGATCCTGGCGCTGTCGACGACTGCGCGGCATGTCGGATAGTGCCGGCTGGTTCGAGCGCGCGCCGCATAGCGTGGCCGTGCTCGAACGCAGCGCGATCGCCCGTGAGGTCGCTGCCAGCCTGGTTGCGCTGATAGACGATGTCCTCGCACGACGCTCTCACGCGACGATCGTACCTTCGGCCGGGCGTACGCATCTCGAGACTTTCGCTATTTTGCGCGACCACTATGGACAAGCCGTGGACTGGCGACGTGTGGTCTGCGTTCAGATGGACGAATATGCGGATGTGGGCTGCGCCGATGAAGGCAGTCTGTCGGCCCAGGTCGAGCGCGAGCTGGTCGCGCCGCTGAAGATCGGCCGCTTCATCCGCTTCCATGATGCGCACGGGCAGCTGAGGCGGCCACTGCGCGGCTACGGGCAGGAAATCGATGCGCTGGGGGGTATCGATTGCGCCATCCATGGCGTTGGCGTCAATGCCCACATCGGCTTCAACGAGCCGGGAACCCTATCTGACGAGAATGCCCTCAGAGTGGAACTCGCTGGTTCCACACGCGATGCCAACGGTGTGCGCTTCACGCAGGGGGTCACGCTGGGAGTGGCGGCGCTGGTTGCGGCCAGGACGTCCATCGTGGTGCTGCTGGGCGCCGAAAAGCGCTTTGCCGCCGGCGAACTGCTTCACGGCGGCATCGGCGTGCACAATCCGGTCGGGTACCTCAGGCACTGCGATCGCGTAGCCATCTATATGGATCCGCTGGCCGTGCCGGTCGGTTGGCCGCGTGCAGGAGGAGTCTGGCCGAACAATGTGGGATAGCGCACTCGCCGCGCGGCGGCGGCCATGGCATGAACAGTCATGGTTGCCTCGATCATCGAGTCCGATGTGCCCGCGCGCCTCGATCGTCTGCCGTGGTCGGGTTGGCACCTGCGAATCATCGTAGCGCTGGGTACGTCGTGGATCCTCGACGGCCTCGAGGTGACACTGGTCGGATCGCTCTCCGGGATCCTGCAAAGCAAGGACGGTCTGAGTCTCTCGGATGAGGCCGTGACCGGTACGGCGACCGCCTATCTGCTGGGCGCGGTGATCGGTGCGCTGTTCTTCGGCCGTCTAACCGATCGTCATGGGAGGCGAAGGCTGTTCCTGGTGACGCTCGCCACCTATTCGCTGGCTACTCTGTGTAGCGGGTTTGCCGTCAACCTGCCGATGTTCCTGGCGTGCCGGTTCGTGACAGGACTGGGCATCGGCGGTGAGTACGCCGCGATCAACTCGGCGGTCGACGAACTCGTACCGAGCAAGGTGCGCGGGACCGTCGACCTGATCGTAAACGCTACGTTCTGGGCCGGCGCAATCATCGGATCGTTTGCGGCGCTGCTATTGATGGCGGGTCACGGCATACCCCTGTCTTTGGGGTGGCGGTTTGCCTTCGGTATCGGTGGCGCGCTGGGGATGGCGGTCCTGCTGCTGCGCCTCGCGGTGCCCGAAAGCCCGCGATGGCTGATGCTGCGCGGACGCGAGGCCGAATCAAACCAGGTGATGGCCCAGATCGAACAGAAGGTAGCCGCCAGCGGCGGACAGATCAGTTCGCAGCCGGCGGACAAGCTCAGGATCAGGCCGCGGGACCACACGCCGTGGGGCGAGATCTTCCGCAACATGCTCGGGCCGAACCGACAGCGTTCCATCCTGGGACTCGTGCTGATGGCAGGGCAGGCCTTTTTCTTCAATGCCGTGTTCTTCACATTCGGTCTGATCGCCAAGTCGTACTACCACGTGCCCGATACACGGCTGCCATTGGAACTGTTGCCGTTCACGATCGGCAGTTTCCTCGGTCCCGTGCTGCTGGGCACCTTGTTCGACCGCATCGGACGCAAGCCGATGATCACGGCCTCCTATGGCATATCGGGTGTGCTGCTGCTGGTGGTGGCGATTCTCTTCAGCCAGGGATCGCTCCAGCTGACCGGGATGAAAGTCTGTTTTGCGATCATCTTTTTCGTCGCATCGTCCGCGGCCAGCGCCGCCTATCTGACCGTCAGCGAAATTTTTCCGCTCGAAATCCGCGCGATTGCCATCGCGATTTTCTATTCGCTCGGAACAGCCATCGGTGGTGTCGGCGCGCCGCTGTTGTTCGGCATCCTGATCAGCCACGGCAGGGTACAGGTCGCCTGGGGTTACGCGCTCGGGGCCGCATTGCTGATCGGCGGTGCGATCTGCGAGTTGTTCCTGGGCGTCGAGGCCGCGGGTCGTTCGCTCGAATCGGTTTCGAAACCGCTGCAGGCCGAATGACGGTCGATGGAAGCGCTATGGCGATGGCCCGGAGATGATGATCCGGGCGTTGCGGCGGTAGGTCCAGTAAGCACCGGCCCAGTCGATCAGCACCACCAAGCGGTTGCGGAAGCCGATCAGGAAGAAGAGGTGCGCCAGCAGCCAGAACCACCAGGCGAACA
>DATBAM010000051.1:0-8893 GCA_036271535.1 Steroidobacteraceae bacterium
GGATCAGACATTTTCACAACCAAAGGCGTCGGCGTGCTAGGCAGTCTGTGCCGTGCCCGCATCCTGCCGGTTGCTCTCGAGCCAGAACGTTACCGGTCCGTCGTTGACCAGCGAAACCTGCATGTCGGCGCCGAACCGTCCGGTCGCGACCGTCGCATGCGCGGCCCGGGCCTGGTCCACGACATAATTATAGAGAGCGGCCGCCTGTGGCGGCGGGGCCGCAGGGCTGAAACCGGGCCGATTGCCGTGGCGGGTGTCGGCGGCCAGCGTGAATTGAGGCACCAGCAGCAGGCCGCCGGCGACGTCGCGCAGACTGCGGTTCATGCGCCCCTGGTCGTCGTCGAACACCCGGTAGCCGAGAATGCGCTCGAGCAGGCGCCGGCCGGTCGCGGCGTCGTCGCCTTTCGCGATACCGATCAGAACCAGCAATCCGGAGCCGATTTCGCCGATCATCTGCTCCGCAACCGACACCCGTGCGTGCGTCACCCGCTGCAGTAAACCGATCATGTCGCGGCCGCCTCAGGTCCCACAGTGGTAAAAGAACGTTCCGGCCCGTACACTTTGCACCCGTTTTATGCCCTTCCAAGGGCTCTATTATTCAACAAGTTCAAGCCGGAGTCGGTATGCCTGTGTCTGCTCGTCTTGCCCTGAAAATCATGCTGGTGGCGCTTGCCGTTTCGGTAGGCTCTCAGGCATCTGCGGCCGGCGATGCGGGACGCGGCAAGGAACTGGCGTATACCTGCCTGGGTTGCCATGGCATAGAGAACTACAAGAATGTGTATCCGACTTACAGCGTGCCGGAACTCGGCGGCCAACATGCGTCGTATATCGTTGCCGCGCTCAAGGAATACCGCAGCGGCGAGCGTTCGCACGCCACCATGCATGAGCAGGCGCAGTCACTGTCGGATCAGGATATCGAAGACATTGCCGCTTATTTTGCCGGCACTGAACTGAAAGCCGGCACCAGTCTGAACGGCACGCCGCCCCAGAAGGTGCAGCAGCTGTGCGTTGCCTGTCATGGCATCAACGGCATCGGGGTCACCAGTGACTATCCGGACCTGGCCGGTCAGCAGGCTGATTACATCGCCCGCGCCCTGCGCGAGTACAAGCAGGGTGACCGCAAGAACGCCGTGATGCCGACCTTCGTCGCCGGTCTCAAGGACGACGAGATCGACGAGATCGCGAAGTACTACTCCCAGCAGCGCCCGCCGCTGGAAGTGGTCCACCGCCGCGTCAGCATTTTCGAGTCTAAGTAGCCTCGAACCCGCTGCCGGTAGTAGCGGGCCATCTCAGCAGCCGGTCATCTCAGCAGCTGGTCGAGAAACCCTGCTGCGCTGGCCTGGTACGCGTCGCGATAGGTCTTGTGGGTGAAGCCGAAGCCTTCGCCAGGCGCCTCCAGCGTCTGTACGTCAACTCCTTCCGTACGTAGCCGCACACGCAGCTGCTCGAGTTCATAAGGTGGAGCGCCCGGGCTATCCAGTCCCTGCACCAGCAATAACGGCCGACGTATCGCCGGGGAGTGCGCCAGCGCCGATCCGTGCGGGGCATAGGCCACTACCGCGCCACGCAGACGATCACCGAAATCCGCCAGCGCCTGCAGAGCGACGTAGGCGCCGAACCCCTCTCCGAGCAGTGCCACGCGGGAACGATCCAGTTCGCGTTGCAGCCCGATCCATACCAGCAACGAGCCAACGTCCCGGACGGCATCCTCTCCGGGGTCGCCGGCGCCCGGGCTGGCAGGCCGCACGCGCGGCGCGACCACGACGAAATGCAGGTCGTTGACCAGGTATTGCACGAAAGGATCGAAACGCGACCTGGACGGTGCGCCGGCGCCGTTCGACAGCCAGATCAGGACCGGATGCGGCCGCGCGTCCGGGTCAGCCGGCGAAGCGGGCGTCCGATACACCAGGGACTGCAGTTGCTGCCATCTGCCGACCGCCTGCCGGTCCCAGGTCGGGACCGCGACTCTCTCCGGCAGCACGAAACTCTGGGTGTCGAGCGGCCCCGCCTCGCTGTGCGTCCACGCCGTCACGGCATGTGTTGTCGTGTCGTAGACGTAGACATCGCCGGGCGCACGCACCGATTCCACAGTCAGACCGAGATGCTGTCCGCTCGCGTCGAATTTGAACGGACCGATCGTGCCAGGCGGCAATTCGGACACCGCCAGATCGAGTTTACGAGTCTGATCCAGCAGCATCAGCCGGTCGGTGCCGTCGGCGCGTATCGAATAGGCGATGTAATGGCCATCGGCGCTGAGATCGAAACGGGCGACATCGTGGCCGGGTGACGCGGCGAGCGTACGCCACTGAGCATTGTCCGGATCGAAATAGACCAGATGCTCGAAGCGCGGCCCGCTGCCGGTATCTCCTGGCGCACTCTGATCGGTCAGCAGTACCAGACCGTGGCCATCCGGGGCATAGCGCGCCGCGCGCACCTGAATGGCCGCGACGAAGCCGACATGGGCCTTTGCCGCGCTCTTGCCGCCGCGGCCGCGCGCCTGCTTGCGCGCCGTCGCACTGCCGTTCGCGCCGCCGCCCGCCGCCAACCCACCCGCTGGAGTACCCACGGGCGACAAATCGCCGTTGTCTGTCTGCAGCTCGTAGAGCTCGGCCGTTCGCGATTCCACCTCGACGGCATCCGTGCCGGCGCTGGCACTCGTCGTGCGCCCGAGCAGCAGGCGATGGTCGTCCGCCGAGCGATCGAAGATTCGCCAGCGGTAGCCGGCGCCGCCGGCCAGCAGCCGCGGCACCGGCGCGGGCACACCGGTATCGATCTCGTAGACCTCGCCGTCGGTGACGTTGACCCGTTGGCTGACAAAGGCGAGGTGCCGGCCGTCATGCGCCCACAGGCCGGCGCCGTCGCGGTGCTGGCCGTCCGTGAGCGGAACCAGCTCGTGCGTATCCATGTGCTGCATGAACCAGCGCGCGCGCTGGCCGCCCTGCTGCTGCTCCAGATAGACCAGCGTGTTATTGACGTAAGGCTGCGCCATGGCCATCGAGATGCCGCCCGGCGCGAAGCTCACCTGTTCGCGCATACTCAAGGGCGCCTGCACACGATGAACCTGCTCGGCCTCGCCGAACCGCGTGCGGATCAGCATGCTGCCGTCCGAGAGCCAGTCGACGAACTGCGCCTGGCGCCACTGCAGGTAACGCGGCACCGTCGCCTGCACTTCAGGGGCCGGCTCGGTGACACCATCGCGCTGAACCGGCGCGGGTTGGGGTTCAGCGCCGGTTGGCGGCGCCGGTTCCTGCTGTTCCTGCGCAACGGCACTCGCCGCGGCTATCCATCCCCATGTGCCGATAAGGCACGCCGTGATCACAGAAGAGCGAATGAAAGGTAGCATCACAGCTTATGGTGCCCGATCCAGATCCCAGCGGCGAGCAGCAGCAGCTGATCAGCGACGCTGCCGCGCTTGGCGTCACGCTGCAACCGACGCAGGCGGCCGGCGCGCTGCGGCTGCTGGATGAGTTGTCGAGCTGGAACCGCAGCTACAACCTGACCGCCATCACCGAGCGCCAGGCCATGATCCGTGGCCATCTGCTGGACTCGTTGAGCGCTTACCCTGAGATCGACGGCGAACGGATCGCTGACGTGGGAACCGGCGCCGGCTTCCCTGGCCTGCCGCTGGCGCTGGTCGCCCCGCAGCGTCAGTTCACGCTCATCGACTCGGTCGCCAAGAAGCTGCGTTTCGTCACCCATGCAGCCCGCACGCTGGGGCTGAACAATGTGACTACGCAGCAGGCGCGGGTGGAGACACTGTCACCGACGACACCGTTCGACATCGTGATGGCGCGAGCCTATGCCACGCTGGCCGACCTCGTCACAGGCGTGCGTGGCCTGTGCGCCCCGGCGACGCGCGTGATCGCATTCAAGGGGCGCTATCCCGACGACGAGCTGGCCGAACTGCCGCACGGCTGGAAACTGCATCACGCGCGCCGGATCGAAGTGCCGGGACTCGGCGCCGAACGTCATCTGATCATTCTTGTGCCGCAGGCGTACTAGGAGGCTGCCTCTTAGGCTGCGGATCGCGGCTGCCGAGCAGCGATGCCGGCAACTGGAAGGCGCTCGCGAGCGATACCAGGAGCGCTGCTGCATACGGAATCGACTGGATCAGCAGGGCCGCCAGCCAGACCGTCAGATCGGGGCTCGCCATTTCACGCGGAGTCGAGCGCACGCCGATCGCGGAGGCCCACAGGCCCAGCATCAACAGGGTTTCCTCGCGCGCGGCGCCCAGCGCTGCGAACAGGCGGTGAGGCGCGACCCGCTTTGGCGTACGGAAGAACGGCTCGTCGCCGGTGATCAGACCTTTGATGATCGCCAGACCGATCGTGTGCGCCAGCGCCAGTCCGGAGATCGCTGCGGCCGCCGTCTGCCTGGCGTTCATGCCGACGCGGTGCGTGTAGAGGTGCACCAGCTTCACCAGCTTGAACATGAACAGCGACAACGGCAGCACCGAAAACACCATCAGCGGCGGATCGACCTTCTGCGGGTCATAGATCATCGCGATCGACCAGCCGATCGCGGCAATGTTGAACAGCAGGTTGAAGCCGTCGGCGATCCACGGCAGCCAGCCGGCGATGAAATGGTAGCGCTGGCCGGCTGTGAGCGTGCTGGCGGTCGGGCGCAGCAGGGAACCGGTGTGACGCCGGAGGATCTGCATGGCGCCGTAGGCCCAGCGGAATCGCTGCCGCTTGTAGTCGATGAAGGTATCGGGCATCACGCCCCGGCCGTAACTGCGGGCGATATACACGGCCTCGTAGCCCGCCTGGAAGACACGAAGGCCGAGTTCGGCGTCCTCGGTAATGCACCACTGCGCCCAGCCGTCGATCGCCGTCAGCACCTGGCGCCGCACCAGGGTCATGGTGCCGTGCTGGATGATGGCGTTGCGCTCGTTGCGGGTGATCATGCCTATATAAAAGAACCCGCGGTACTCCGCGTAGCACATGGCCTTGAAGGCGTTCTCGCGATCATCGCGATAGTCCTGCGGCGCCTGCACGATCGCCATGCGAGGATTGTCGAACGCCGGCAGCAGATCGGACAGCCAGTTGGGTTCGACCTTGTAGTCGCTGTCGATCACGGCGATCACCTCAGCGTCCGCCGCGGTCTGCGCCAGCGCGTAGTTCAGGGCGCCGGCCTTGAAGCCCGCGAGCGGTGCGACATGAAAGAACCGGAATCGCGCACCGAGCTTTGCGCAGTGCGCCTCGACCGGGCGCCACACCGCCTCGTCCCGGGTGTTGTTGTCGATCACGACCACTTCGAAGTTCGGATAGTTCATGCGGGCGAGCGCGTCGAGCGTCTCGATCAGCATGTCCGGTGGTTCGTTGTATGCCGGCACGTGCACCGATACCTTGCGCACGGAAGCGTTGCCCCGGCCGTCGCCGATGCCGGTGTCGAGCAGGCGCTTGTGGCCGCCGGTCCAGTGCGCCTCGGCCCATTCGTGGGCCTCGGCCAGCAGCACCGCCACGACGCCCAGCATGCCGAGCACCAGGAGCGAACCGACGAGCACCGAGGTCGGTGTCATGTATTGCTGCGAATAGTCGTAGATCACCCATACCGTGATGGTCGCAGCCGCGTACACGACGATTGCCAGCAGGGTGCGTCCGCGGGTGCGAAGCGAGCTGCTGTGCATGTAGAAGATCGCGAGCAGCATCACACCCAGCGCCACGGAGATCGCCGCGAGCAGGTGCCACTCCGGAATACGCACGATCGGCTGGGTGAATTCGAACTTGGGCTGCCGATCGACATCGTAGATGCCCCAGTAGGCACCTACCGCGCCCTCATCGCGCGCCTTCCAGGGCTGATCGAAGGCCTCCATGACGTAGTAGCGCGCGCCTTCCTGGTCGGCCCGCGCCAGGAACTGGCGCAGGAACAGCGCCTCGTTCGAAACCGACGCCACTGCGCCCGCGCGAATGCGCCCTTCAGAAGGCCAGCCGATCTCGCCGATGATGACCGGCTTCTTCGGGTAGGCGTCCTGCACGGCCTTCAGCTCTCGGAAGCAGTAATCGACCGCGGCTTCGACGTCGATCCCCTCCCAGTAGGGGAACAGGTGCACGGCGATGAAATCGACATGGCTGGCGATCTTCGGATGCTTGAGCCAGGTGGCCCAGGTGTCGGCGTAGCCGACCGGCTGCCGGATCGATTTGCGCGCGCGGTCGAGCGCACGCGCTAGTTCGTCCTCGCTCAGGTCGCCGCGCAGCAGATTTTCGTTGCCGACGATGACGCGCACGATGTTGCGATGGTCGTGCGCGAGCGCGATGCCCGTTCGAAGCTCCTCTTCGTTGTGGTCGGCGTCATCGCCGAGATAGATCCCGAGCGCAACGCTGATGCCGTGCTTGGCGGCCAGCTCCGGGATGTGCCCGAGCGAGCCGAGCACCGAGTAAGTGCGTACGGCAAAAGTCTTGTTCTCCAGCAGCTTCAGATCCGAGTCGATCTGCGACAGCGGCGGTACGTCTTTGCTGCCGAACGGATTCTGATCGGCTGCGAACGGCGAGAACGATACGCCCTGAATGCCGCGGGCGGGCCAGGGCGGCTCGCTCTCCGGCCGATTCATGTAGGCCCACACTCCGAACGTCAAGGCCGCGAACACCATGGCCACGACTATTCCGGAGATCAACTTCATGGCCGCGAGTTTACCTGTAGTCCGACGCCATCAACGGCTAGACTAAACGCGTCATGAAGCGCGTCATCGCAATCGCAAATCAGAAAGGCGGCGTCGGTAAGACTACGACTGCGGTCAATCTGGCGGCATCGTTTGCCGCGACGCCCCGCCGTGTGCTGCTGATCGATCTCGATCCGCAGGGCAATGCGACCACCGGCAACGGCATCAACAAGGCCCAGATAACCCGCGGCACTCTCGAGGTACTGCTGGGAGAATGCCGGGCCGCGGACGCGGTGCTCCCGGTCGGTGCGCCATCGCTCGGATCGCTCGCGATGATTCCGGCCAACCAGGATCTGACCTCGGCTGAAGTGCAGCTGATGAGCATGCCGTCAGGCCGCGAGCGGCGTCTGCGAGATGCGCTCGAACCGATTCGCACCGACTACGATCTGATCGTCATCGACTGCCCGCCGTCGCTCAACATGCTGACCCTCAATGCGCTGGTCGCCGCCGACAGCGTGCTGATCCCGATGCAGTGCGAGTTCTACGCGCTCGAGGGACTGTCGGCGCTGGTCTCGACCATCGAGCAGATCCGCGCGGCCGTCAACAGCGAGCTCGAGATCGAAGGCATTCTGCGCACGATGTACGATGGCCGGAACAATCTTTCCACCGAGGTCAGCGCGCAACTGATGATGCATTTCGGCGAAAAAGTCTTTCGAACCGTGGTGCCGCGCAATGTGCGTCTCGCAGAGGCGCCGAGCTTCGGCAAGCCGGCACTCGAACATGACAAGGACTCGCGCGGCGCGCTGGCCTACCTGGCGCTGGCCGGTGAGATGTTGCGACGTGAAGATGAGATCATGCGGCAATGACGCAGAAGAAACCGACGCTGGGCCGGGGGCTCGCGGACCTGCTGGGCCAGGCGCGAAGCCCGATCGGACCGGTTCCGGTGAGCGGTCCGGTTCCCGTGACGGCGGGCGCCAACGGGGTCGCGCGCAAGCCTGCCGACGACGAATTGACCCGCCTGCCGCTCGATCTGCTCCAGCGCGGCCGGTATCAGCCGCGCATGGACATGCGCGCCGAGACCCTGAACGAGCTCGCCGAGTCGATCAAGGCTCAGGGCGTCATCCAGCCGATCGTCGTGCGCCCGGTGGGCGACCCGGACGAGCGTGGCATCCAGCGCTACGAGATCATCGCCGGGGAGCGCCGCTGGCGCGCCGCGCAGCAGGCCGGACTCACGCAGATTCCCGCCGTCGTTCGCCGCGTACCGGACGAGGCTGCGATCGCGATGGCGCTGATCGAGAACATCCAGCGCGAGGATCTCAATCCGCTGGAGGAAGGGCGGGCACTCGAACGGCTCATCCTTGAGTTCGGTCTGACCCATCAGCAGGCTGCCGACGCCGTCGGGCGATCGCGTGCCGCCGTCAGCAACCTGCTGCGCCTGCTGGAGCTGCCGCCCGAGATCTGCGAGCGGCTAGAGAAACGGGAACTCGAGATGGGACATGCCCGCGCGCTGCTGGGTCTGCCGACCCGTCAGAAGCAGACCGAGGTTGCTACCATCGTAGTGCGCAGGAACCTGTCGGTGCGCGACACCGAGGCGATGGTGCGGCGCGAAGTCGACCCCGAGCGCAAAGGTGCCTCTGCCGATGGTCCCGCGGTGAACGATCCCAATATCCGGCGCCTCGAGACCGAACTGGCCGACAAACTCGGCGCGCGCGTCAGCATCGAGCATTCGCGCGGGGGTCCCGGCCGCGTCGTGATCCGTTACAACAGTCTGGACGAGCTGGACGGGATACTCGGCCATATGCGCTGAGCCGTTGGCATGCGCTGACGGTGCGTCTGTGGGCGGCGCCTCAATAGGTTGGTTGACGAGCCCAACCCTCAAGCTTACGTAAATTATGCGTATTTCTTGAAGGTACACCCCTTCATCTCTATAATCCCGCGCGCTTGTCGGGCGGGTGGTTCGCGCCAGTCTTTCGATAAGTAAAATCCCTGACCACTCAAGTAGTTGTTGGAAAGGTTCGGAGTGGTCGAGTGGGCCGGAAGTAACAGTTGCCGACGAGCAGCAGTGAGAGTGGCGACCGGCCGATAGCCGGACGCATCCTGCGAGCGCAGATCGGGACGGGCGCCGTGCTGGCGCTGCTGTGCTTCGCGATCTGGGGACGAAACGGGTTTGTTTCGGCGCTCTTCGGAGCCGGCACGGCAGTGATCGCCAACGCCTATCGGACGTTCAAGGCGCTGCAACCGGCACGGACTGCGCGGCGGGCACTGTGGCAGCTGTACCTGGCGGAGCTCGTCAAT
>DATBAM010000052.1:0-21804 GCA_036271535.1 Steroidobacteraceae bacterium
GCTGCTGAAGAAGGGCGAAGCCGATGGCCTGATCTGCGGCACCATCAGTACCACCGCGCGACACCTGCACTCTATCGACCAGGTGATCGGCCGCCGGCCGGGCGTGTCGATCTATGGCGCGATGAGTGGTCTGATCCTGCCCGGACGACAGGTGTTCATCGTCGACACGCATGTGAACCTCAATCCGAGCGCGGCCGAACTTGCCGAAATCGTCCGGTTGGCCGCGGAACAGTTGACCGCCTTCGGTCTGGTTCCGAAGGTTGCACTGCTTTCGCATTCGAACTTTGGCAGCAGCCGTGCGCCCTCGGCATCGAAGATGCGCGATACGCTGGCGTTGCTCCGTCAGCAACTACCCGAACTCGAGGTGGATGGCGAGATGCATGGCGACTGCGCGTTGGACGAAGCTGCGCGCCGGGAGATCCTGCCCGAGAGTACCCTTCGCGGCGGCGCCAATCTGCTCGTGTGTCCCGACCTGGACAGCGCGAACATTGCCTATAATCTGCTCAAATCTGCCGCAGGCAACAACGTGGCGATCGGACCCCTTCTGCTGGGCTGCGCTGCGCCGGCTCATGTTCTGACGGCGGCGGCGACCGTACGACGAATCGTCAACATGACCGCGATAACCGTGGCCGCTGCCGATCGCAGTGCCACTCGATCCTGATGAATACCTCGGCCCACCCCGGTTACGGACGGCCCGAGCACCGCGCGATGATCTCCGTGACGGTCATGAGTGCCACCATTCTGACGGCGGTCGATTCCACGATCGCCAACGTCGCGCTTCCGCACATGCAGGGAAGTCTATCGGCCACTCAGGACCAGATGACCTGGGCGCTGACGTCCTACATCATCGCCAGTGCGGTCATGACGCCATTGAGTGGCTGGCTGGCGGATCGATTCGGCCGCAAGGCAGTCTTCCTGTATTCGGTGATCGGTTTCACGGTCGCATCGGTCCTGTGTGGGCTGGCGCAGACGCTGCCACAGGTGGTGTTGTTCCGGCTGCTGCAGGGTTTATGTGGGGCTTCGCTGTTTCCGCTGTCGCAGGCGGTGCTGTTCGATATCTATCCGATGTCCGAAGCCGGCCGCGCCATGGCGATATGGGGCATCGGCGTCGGCGTGGGGCCCATGCTCGGACCCATCATCGGAGGATGGCTGACCGACAATTTCAGCTGGCGCTGGGTGTTCTACGTCAACGTGCCGATCGGCGCGCTGGCGGTGATGGGCATTCTGGCCTACCTGCCCGAGACCACGCATAAACGCAGACCGTTCGATTTCTTTGGCTACGCGATGCTGGCGATATTCGTCGGTATGCTGCAGATGGTGCTGGACCGCGGGCCGCGCAAGGACTGGTTCGGCTCGACCGAGATACAGCTCGAGGCCGCGGCCGCTGCGCTGGCGCTGTATCTATTCGCGGTGCATACGGCGACGGCAGCGCGGCCATTCATCCGCCTGTCGTTATTCAAGGACCGGAACTATCTCACGGGCAGTGTGATCGGCTTCCTGATCGGCATGGTGATCTTCTCCGTCATGTCGCTGCTGGCGCCGTTCCTGCAGGATCTGATGCACTACTCGGTGCTGCAGGCAGGGTACCTGCTGTCCACGCGCAGCATCGGCACCTCCGTGAGTATGATGATCGTAGGCCGTCTCATGTCATGGTTGGACGCGCGGCTGCTTATCGCGGCAGGTTTGATACTGGCAGCCTTCGCGCTATGGCAGATGACGCAGTACAACCTGCTGATGGACCGCTGGCCGATCCTGGTACCGGGGGTCATCATGGGGTTCGGGCTCGGCAGCGCGATGGTGCCGTCGACCGCCATGGCGTTCGGGACGCTGGCGCGCGCCGACTTCAACGAAGCCACGGCGCTCTATGCGCTGGTGCGCAACCTGGGCAACAGCATCGGCATCGCGATGATGGAGGGCCTGCTGGTGCACAACATGCAGACCGCGCACTCCTCGCTGGTAACCCATATCACGCCCTTCACACGCTCACTGCCCGGGGCAGGCGGACTTGCGGTCGCGAAGTCTCCCGAGATGCTCAATCAGATCGTGACCGCGCAGGCCCAGTTGATCGCCTACATCGACGATTTCAAGTTTCTGCTCATCGCCCTGCTCGCCTCGCTCCCGTTGCTGCTGTTCGTGCGTCGGCCCGACAGCAAGTCGGCGGTGACGGAGGTTGCGGTCGAGTAAGCAGGATTGGGACGAAGATCACGCTTGGCGAGGCCACATCTTTAAATAATGTGTCTCGGCCGTGGACTATCCGATGGGCGGCCATAACCTCAAGCGTTCATAATTCGTCACTATTTTGTTTCGGGAGCGTCCTTGCAAATGAAGTTGGCCGATAGGCTGCCACCTTGCCTGGTGAGCGTCCTCGCATTCCCGGCGATCGTGGCCGTCAGCGCGCTGCTTGCGGGATGTAACGGGCCCTCCGGCTATACCCTGGACAGCACCGGTTCCGGCAGCAGCAGCGGTACGGCTAGCAGTTCCGGCACCGCTGGCGGCGGTGGTACGACTACCCCGACTTATACCGTTGGCGGAACCGTCACCGGGCTTGCGGCCAACGCGACCGGACTGGTCATCCAGGCCGGTACGGGCTTGACGCTGCCCATCGTCAGCAATGGACGGTTCGTATTTACCAACAGCTTCGCACCTGGGGCGTCCTATCAGATCACGGTGCAGACGCAGCCCGGGACGCCGGTTCAGTATTGCCGCGTGACGGCGGGCACAGGTGTCATCAGTGACGCCGACGTCTCAAACGTGCTCGTGAATTGCGCGACCGTGGGCCAATATCTCTTCGCAGCCAATCCGTTCGACAACAATGGCACGCTCGCTGTGTTTACGATCGACCCGACGTCGGGCAGGCTGACTGCCGTCACCGGCTCTCCTTATGTGCTGCCGGAATCCTACCCACTGGACATCGCCGTTGATCCGACCGGTCAGTTTCTCTATGTGACTAACACCGGCGCTGCCAGCGTTTCCACCGAAAGCATCGGAACAGGGGGGCAACTGGCACTGGATACATCGGTGGCAAGCACCGGCACATCAAGCAACGAGCCCTCTTCGATTGCCATCGATCCGGCCGGCCAGTATCTCTACGTTGGAAGCAATGACAACCCTAACGGCACGGTCGAAGCCTACACACTCAACGGCGGCGTACTGACACCGGCCGCGGGTGCGCTGCCAGCGTCGGTATATCCGGCGGGAAACAATCCCTATTCGCTGGCGGTCGATGCGACCAATGGACTGCTGTTTGGCGCCAATCTTTATGACGGCGATCTCTTCGACTACACAATTGCGTCCGGCGGTCTGTTGACCGCCGTCACCGGCTCCCCGTTCCAGTTTCAGCAGAGTCTGCCGATCAATCTACCGTATGCAGTCGCAGTTCATCCGACTGGCAAGTGGCTGTATGTCACGGACAATATGGCGAGCTCACTGTCGCTGTATACCTATGACGTGCACGGCGTTTTGACACTGGCGGCAGTCTATTCGGGCAATGCATTGGGCGGACTGTCACCCAACGGATTGGCGATCGATGCGACCGGCAGACTGCTGTACGTCGCCAATACCGGCAGCGGCAGTGTTTCCGGATACATCATCAACCAGGGCACGGGCACGTTGACTCCGGTAGCCGGCTCGCCGTTCACCACCAGCGGTGTAGCATCGGCCGGGACGCCGATGTCGGTGCGCATCGATCCGTCATCGCAATTCGTTTATGTATCGAACGGCGACGCCGGCACGATTTCGGTCTTTTCGGTGAACTTTGCCAACGGGGTGCTGACACCTGTCGGTGCGCCGGTCATATCGATCCTGGCGAGCGGAGGCACCGGCGGGCCTTCAGCGTTGGCGATCGAATAGTCGGCGATTGACGCGCCGACCTTCTCGGCAGCCCGATCTCGCTCAGGCCGGCGATACGTCGCCGAACCCGATCAGCCCGTCGGCATAGTCGATATCTCCTAGCACGAACTGGCTGTTCATCACCTCGTCGGTGACGCGTTCGCGCAGCACCATCTGATGATGCCACGGCGAGGACGGGTGATCGTCCAGTTCGGGGCCGACCTCGATGCCCAGAGCGCGCAGGCGTGCTGCGTGTGCGTTCAGGTCGCGAACACCGAAGACCACCGACATGACGCCTTCACCGTGCTTGTCCAGCCAGTCGCGCAACGCCTGGTTGAAGGTCGTGGGCTCTTCACTGGGCGCGAGTATCTCGAGCCCGGCCTTCCAGTTGGCGCAGATGATGATGCCAAGCTCCTTGCGCTCGAAGCGGGTGAGCTTCGTATCGGCCAATCGCTCCAGGCGGGCGACATTGGCTACCAGATTGCGAGGCCAGGAGATCCAGGCGACATGATCGATGTGATTGATGAATTTCTTCACCAGCTGCTCGCTGAGCCCTAAGCCATCTCTGGCATTGACTGCGAGGCGGCCGGCGCAGATTCCCAGCGGCCCAGACCGTAGTCGCCTTTGATAGTCGTGCGGTGCATGACCCGGTCATACTTCGGATCGCAGCCACACGCCATGTGCAGCATCCGCCAGTTATCCCAGATCAGCATGTCCGTGGGTTTCCACTGGTGGTAGTACGGCTTCAACGTCCGCTCGAACTCTGCCCAGACCTCAGCGAGCAGCGCGTTGCCCTCTGCCGTCTCCTGGCCCTCGATGCCGCGCGCACCGTAGGGCGACAGGTGAAACACCTTCTCGCCCGTCCGCCGCGTCCACACGGCCGGATGGATCGCTCGCGGCAAGGTTTTGGCGTACTCCAGCAGCGCCGCTCCCTTCGGCTGGATTTCGCGAAAAGTCTTCGGCAGCCCGAAGAACTGGCGTTCGTAATGCAGGTCGAGCGTGTAGAGAATGTTCAGCTTCTCGATGCGTGCCCGCAAAGTAGGATTCAAGTCGCGGTAGACCTGAACGCCGTCGGCGAAACCCGTGCGGCCACCCTTGGCGGCGATCGTGTCGGCGCGGAGCACGCCGGCGCGGTTGAGCTCGTTGTTATAGCTATGATCGAAATGCCACGGCTGCCAGTTCATCAATGCCTCGCCATCGATTTCGACGATGCAGGCTTTCGGGTCGGTCCGGATCGTGATGACGCCGGGCATTGCCTTTTGATCCACCCTTTCTACCATCTTGACGGGGTGATCCTTCAGAGGGCCGAAGACTTCGCTGAGCAGCACCTGCATCCGGGCGCTCGGTTCGACGTCTTCGAACACGATCATGCCCCGGTCCTCGAACACCTCGTTGAGCCGCAGCCGGACGGACTCGTCGGCGAGATCGCCCTGAGTAACGCCCGAAATGCGGGCACCAAACGGCAGCCCCGGCTCGAGCGCCTTCACGTTCAATTGAGTCATTTCCATCCTCCGCCATGGCGGCAATCTGCTGAGTTCATAGGACGATTATCGGTCCGTCAGAGGCAATTAGAAATGCCCGACTGTGCTGCAGATAAATATAAACTTTCTGTTAACAGTCAGACATAAGATACTGATATGAATAAATTAATTAACAAGGTGAGGAATGATTTGCGGCAGATCGACGGCAGTCCGGATCCCTGCAGGCGCCTCGCACACGTAGGGCACCGCATTCACCGGTCGATGGGCCGTGAGACCCGGGGTCATGTCGGCATAGTTCTCGATGGCCACCGGGAAGCAGATCGAGATATCCAGCGGGCAGTCTCCCTGCAACAAAATGCGCCAACCCGACGGCGATCGGAATTCCCACTGTGCCTCGTCGCTGGTGTCGACATCACTGGCAACGAACCAGGTGGAGGTAAAGCTCATCAGCGCCTTTCCACGCCTGATGCCAGTCACCGTCGTACGCGTGGCAGCTACAGTGCCTGCAGGCACGACGCCGGCAGCAATGCGTACATCGCCGCGCGCCAGACCTTGTGCCCCGGTGACTTCGACAGAGTCGAGCGGCAGCTTCAGCGCGGTCGCCACGAGCTGCAGCGAGGGCCCGAAGCACAGGCGCGCATGCTCCAGTTGGGCTTCGCTGACGGCGCCGGGTTTGCGGCCAAAGCCCATCATGTCGAAGATCATCTCGGGAGAGTTCCGGGACGAGCAGTCGGCGAATTCATAGATATGGAGCGAATCGAGCCGTCGTTGCAGCGAAGCGAGTACCAGCGGCAGCGCCTCGGTGATGAATCCCGGGCTGGCGCCTGTCGCATGGATCGAACTGTTGCCCTGCCGGCAAGCTTCGGCGATGCGCACGCAGGCGGCAGCGTCATACGCGGCGATGTTCTGCAGCTCCATGCGTGTCGTCACGATGTTGGCGCCGGAAGCCAGGATGCGGCAGATCTCGTCGTAGTTGCACACGTGCGGCATGTAGAGCACGCAATCGGGCTTCAGAGCGAGTACATCCTCGATGCGATTGGTCGCCTTCACGCCGATCGGTCCGATGCCGGCCAGTTCGCCAGCGTCGCGGCCCGCCTTGTCGGGGCTGTGCACCCAGACTCCGACCACCTCGAGCTGCGGATGCTCGATGGCACGCCGCAGCGCCCGCGATCCGACGTTGCCAGTCGCCCACTGAACAACCCGATACCGTCTCGTGATCTGGTCTGCCATAGCCGCTCCCTCTGTGTGGTCGGCTACTGTGGCATGCGCACGACTATTGAGTCTCGACTGATTGCGCCGACGGCCCCTCGATCGGGTTGCCGTTCCATTCAACGGGCGGAACCGGTTGCTTCCGCGTGAAAGCAATCTGACCTCTATGCGGCTGCGGATGCAGCCGGAGCATGGGAAAGTGCGTAAAAGTTACGCGTGCCATCGATGCTGAGCACTTGCTCAGCATCGGCCGGTTTCGCCGCCGACAAGGCGATTGCGGATTTCCGGAAACTGGTGCTAGGATCGTCGCAAAGATACAACTACGTGTCATTTTGGGGGAATGAATGACTGCCAAACATCTTGCCGTGCTCGGATCGGTCGTTGGTGCGGCACCACTGCTATTTATCATGCCAAACCTGGGCTTGGCGCAGACCGCCCAATCCGACGAGACGACTGGTTCGCTGCAGGAGGTGGTCGTGACCGCGCAGCGTCGCGAAGAGAAGCAGGTCGACGTTCCCATCTCGATCGCGGCGATCTCCGCGCAGCAGCTGGCCACGGCCAACGTTACCGACCTGCGGGACGTCGCTCAGCTGACGCCCTCGATCCGCTTCGATAACCAGGCTGGATTCTTTCAACCTACGATCCGGGGCATCGGTACGTCAGTCACCACGTCGGGTGGCGGTTCCAACGTCGGCATTTACATCGACGGTTTCTATTCACCGAATCCGTTGGCGGCAGATCTTCAGCTGCTGAACGTCTCCGGCGTCCAGGTACTCAAGGGCCCTCAGGGCACTCTCTTCGGGCGCAACACGACGGGCGGCGCGATCCTCGTAACGACCTCAGATCCGAGCGAAGAGACTCATGCCCAGGCAAAGGTGGACTACGGCTCATTCAACGCTCAGCAATATCAGGGCTATGCGACCACGGGCCTGGCGCCCGGTGTCGCGGCCGATATCGAGGGCATCTTTGCCAAGGGCAATGGATTTTTGACCAATATCATCGACGGCAACGATCACGTGGATGCGTACGAGAACTGGACCGTGCGGACCGGTTTGAAATGGGCGCCTTCGGATAAGTTCTCGGCCCTGCTTCGCTATACTCACTCGCGCGAGGATGATCCGACGTCGATCCTCACGAACTCCAACACCGACACGTCGATCGATCCGACGACCGGCAAACCGTGGGGCGTGGAGACGCTGGCTTTCCCGGGCTATTTCACGACCAATCCGAATCAGGTCGCCGAGAATCTGCCGACCTTCGTGCGTTCCAACTCAGACATCCTGCAAATGACTCTGAAAGCGGACCTGGGTGTTGCCGACGTGACGTCCTATTCTCAGTGGCGTCAGGAGGACGTCAGTCAGTCGGAGAACCTGACGCAGGCCGCAACGCCCTCGCCCTTTACGCCGGGTACCTTCCAGCTCGGGTTGCCGATTTTCGACTCCACACTGAGTCAGGAAATTCTGGTGACCTCCAAGCCTGGTACGCCCTTGCAATGGACTACCGGCGTATTCGTCCTCAATACGCGCGATGAGTACATCACCGCTATCGATACCTATAAGGGGTTGCCGGCAGCGCTGCGCTCGCTCGTCCCGCTGGACTTCACGGCGAATGGAGAGGTCCCACTGGGTGGCTCCAGTACCACCACCAAGAGCTATGCGGCCTACCTCGACGCAACCTACGAGATCCTGCCAAACAAGCTATATTTCACCGGCGGCGCGCGCTACTCGCGCGATCTGGTAGACGACGCGTACTACAACTCGATGTTCACGCGTACTCGTAACTACGAACCGGGTATCAACTCCAACAAGGTTACGCCGCGTGCGGTCATCCGCTACAAACCGACGGATCGGTCGAGCATCTACGCCTCGTTCTCCGAAGGGTACAAGGCTCGCATCATCGACGTCGGCGGGTCTTGTCAGGATTCGCAGGATAACTTCAAATGCAATCCGATCCAGCCGGAAGAAGTCCTGGCCTACGAAGTCGGATACAAGTTCGAGACGCCCGACTTCTCGAACGAGGCCGCGTTCTTCGATTATGAGTACAAGAACCTGCAGGTCTCCGAGTTTCTCGCGGACGCCCAGGCCTATATCGTCAATGCGGCGCAGTCGCGGATCTATGGTCTGGAGGATGAGTTCCACTACAACTGGGAGAACCACTTCCAGGTGAATGGTGGCGTGTCCTGGATCCATGCGCGCTATACCACTTTTGGCACGCCGGCCGTCGGAGCGCCGATCTACCAGACTTGCCCAGGCGGGCCGGCGGGTCCCGAGGGGTGCTATATCGCGGTCTCGACGGACTCGATCATCCGGGGCGCGCATATGCAGCATACGCCGGACTGGACGGCGAACCTGGGACCCCGCTACACCACGGGCGAGACGAGCACGGGTGAATATGCAGTCTCCAGCAATGTCTATTTCTCGTCGTATTACTTCAACAGCCCGGCGGGAACCGAGTTTCGCCAGCCGAGCTATACCACCGTCACCTTGCGCGCGCAGTGGGATGACCCGAGCAAGCACTACACGGTCGCGCTCTACGGTAACAACGTGACCAACGTGCGGTATCGCACCGCGGTGCAGTACAACGGCTTTGGAATCGGCGCATCGTGGGATGCGCCGGCGACCTGGGGCCTCGAGCTGGGAGCCCACTTCTAGAAACGAAAAGGGCGTTGTTGTGAGACACCGCCCTTTCCTTGTTCCGGCAGAGATGAGCGGGCCGCCGCCTCAACGGCTGCGCGGCATTCCCAGTCGGCGCTCGGCGACCATGCTGCGAAGCACTTCGCTGGCTCCGCCATAGATCGTCGTCGCCGCAGAATGCCGATAGCCCATTTCTATGCTACCCAGCCCCTTCGCCCCGCGCAGCAGTGAGTCGGGCGCGGTCAGATCGAGCAGGTCCGCCGAGTCGGTGATGAAAGCCTCGGTCGAGAACACCTTGGCAGCCGGTCCGAACGCCAGATCCTGCTGGCCAGCCAGACGCATGCCGAGCGGCTTGAGCGCCAGTGCCTCGGCGATGTTGGCGCGGGCGCTGACGCGCGCGAGGCGCTCCAGGACCGTGGCATCTTCGATAGCCGGGCGACCATGCCGCTGGGTGCGTCGTGCCCAGTCTGCCGCTGCGGCCACCATCTGCCGCAAGTAGATGTGATAGTAACCGCCACTCTGCTCCTGGCTGAGCGCCGACGAGAGCACCTTGGCGCCACCGTCGATCTCTCCCAATCGATAGCGGTCGGGAATGCGCACGTCCGAGTAGAAGGTCGCATTGGTACGCTCGTCCATGAAGGTGTAGACCGGTTTGATCTCCACGCCCTGGGTTTTCAGCGGCACCAGGAACAACGTAATGCCCTTGTGCTTCGGCACATCGGGGTTGCTGCGCGTCACGAGCAGCACGTAACTGGCCCATTCCGCGCCGGAGGTGAACATCTTCTGGCCGTTGATCACCCAGCCCTCGCCATCGCGAACCGCGCGCGTCTTGGCGGCGAACACGTCGGAGCCACCCGACGGCTCGGTATAGCCGAGGCAGGCAGTGATCTCGCCGGAGCCGAAGCGCGCCAGCACTTCTTCCTGCAACTCCGGCTTGCCGAATTTCTGCACCATGCTGCCTACCATCGAGGTGACGCTGCGAGGCGGCGGCGTGTAGCCGACCTCCTGCCATACGCCCAGGCTGGCGCGCAGCGAATCAGCATCGGCATCGCGGCCGCCCCATTTCGAGGGCCAGTCGGGATACAGCAGGCGCGCCTTGCCCAACGTGCGGTGGACGTCCCAATCGTGCGACTCGAATGAATGATCGTGCAGCTTGTGCTTCTTAGGATCGATGATGCTCTTGAATACGGTACGCGTCTCAGCCGCGAGCTGCTCTCCGCCTTCGGGTGGATTGAAATCGACCGGCACCTCGCCAGGATTCGGCAATGCCCAGGGTTCGCCAAGGAACAGGCTGCGCCCGGCACGTACCAGTTCCAGCTGCGGGTCCCCAAGCGCCAGCGGCCATGCCTTCGCCCGACGATGATAGAGCTGCAGGTCGTATTCGAGCGTCAGGCCGTACCCACCGAAGGTATGCACGCTGTGTTTGACTGCGCTGGTGGCGGTACGCACCGCCCACCAGAACAGCGTCGAGATGTTGGCGGCAGCATCCTTGCGGCCGTCGGCGAGCGTGCGCAGCGTGTACCAGACATACATCTGCGCTCCGTCCGCATCGATGACGTCGTCGGCAAGCGGGTGCGAGATGCCCTGATAGGTACCGATAGGCTTGTCGAACGCAGTGCGCTCGCAGGCATAGGCGGCCGCCATCGACAGCACCTCGAGCGACAGACCGACCAGCGCCGCGGAGACCAGAACCTTCCATTCCTCGACCGCGGCAGCCCAGATACGCGATGCGCCCTCACCGGTAGCAATGACCTCACGTGTGCCGCTGCCGGGCTCTAAGACGCCAAGCGCTGCGCCACCCAGGGTCGCAGGCGCCTTCAGCGCTTCAAGCGGCGACTCGATGGCAAGTTCGTTGCCGTCGAAGGTCACGATGGCCTGTGCGCATGCGCCGCCGGGGACCAGTTGGCTCGCACCTTTGTGTACCGGTTGCAACGCCAACGTCAGAATGGTGTCGCCACCGCGAACCTTATCGCTCCATTTTTTTGCAAGATCGGCGCTCACTTCGCCGAGCAGCCTCAACGTGACGATCGACTCGGCCAGCGGCGCGGATGCGAGGCGGCGCCCTGCCTGCTCCATGATGAGACAGGCGTCGAACAGGCTCATGCCGGTTCCCCCCGCCTGCTCCGAGAGACGCAGGAAGGGAACATCCAGCTCGACCAGCGAGCGCCACAGCTTGGGATCGAAACCGACCGGCTCTGCGGCGCGCACCCGCGCCGAGGTGGATTCGGCAGCGAAGAAGCGCTCGAACGTTTCTTTCACTGCCAGACTGTCTTCTGGGATCCCCAGCTTCATATCTGTTTCCTCATCGTTGTCCCCTAGCCGATGACCGGCTCTTCGCCATGCAGCGTCGTGCGATGCATCAGACGCTTGCTGTTGAGTGGGTAGTCGTCCGCGCGATGCATCGTGCCGGTGTTGTCCCAGAGCAGGAAGTCACCGACCTTCCACTTGTGCCGGTAGACGTAGGGCGACTGCGTCGCGTAGTCCTGCAATCGGCACAGCAGCATGCTGCTGTCTTCGGGACTTCTATCGTGCACGTACAGGGAGGTTGCACCCAGCAGCAGCGAGCTGCCGCCGTGCTGGTGATGCCATACCAGCGGATGCGTCTGTGACGGCCGGGTCCGCCAACGCGTCAGCTCGGCGGCCGTGGGCTGCGGATGTACGCAGCGCTGCGTTGCTTCCAGCGCATGCCGTACCTTGACGCCGTCCAGCTCCCGCTTTTCCTTTTCCGGCAGATCCTCGTATGCCGCGTAGGTATTGCAGATCAGCGTATCGCCGCCCCCATCCGACAGTACCCTGGCGGTCAACATCGTCGCCTTGGCCGGCAGCTTGTCGTTCGCGCCGTCGATGTGCCAGAAGAAGGCTCCACGGGTGTAGCCCGCCGTGTCCGATACCGTCGGATCGAGGGAGATCTTCGAGACGCCTTCCGCGCCCAGAGGCACCACTTTTCCGATCGTCCTGGCGAACTGCAGCTGCTCTTCGTCGCCCAGGAAAAGCTCGCGGAACACCAGCGCACTGCGTTCGACCAGCAGCTTCTCGATCTGCTTCGAATAATCGCCGTTGAGCAGCCCCGGCTTGTCGGCGCGGATTTCGCTGCCGACGCGGGATGAGAGATCGATCGACTCGAACATGAGGGTCATTATACTGCCCCCGACCGAGGCCAAATCGCCCGTTTGACCGATTGCGGCAACGATGGGGGGATAAAGGATGACCGTGATTTCTCCAGGCACGACGCCGTCCGGCAAGGCGCCGGTTCGGATCAAGCGTCCGGGCGAGAGGCGCAGCATTTCCCGCTCGGCCACGCGCGCACTCGACGTGCTGGAATGCTTCGGACAGGTCAGGCAGCCGCTCAGGGCCATTGACATCGGCCGGCTGCTCGATCTGCATCCATCGACCACCAACCAGCTGCTGAAGACGATGATCGGCTCGGGACATCTGGTTTTCACGGCGAGCGGCAAAACCTACCTGCCCTCTCCCCGGCTCGCGGGGTTCGGCGGCTGGATCGTCGCGTGCTACGGAGCCGACGAACCGCTGCGGCGGACGATTCGCGAGCTGCAGCGGCGTATCGGCATGATCGTGACGCTGAGCGCCGCCAACGATCTCTTCATGCAGGTGGTGGACTGGTCGGCGCCGGGCGGCCAACGCGCCGAGCGCGGTCTGCAGATTTCCTTGTTTGGATCGGTCATCGGTAGCGCCTATCTCTCGACACTGGAGCAGTCGCCACTGATACGGCTCGCCAGGCGAGCCCGTGTTCCCATGCACGAGATACCGACTCTGCTGGAAGACGTCTCGACCATCCGACGCGATGGATTTGCCGATGGCCCCAGTGGTGATGCAATGTGGTCGCTGGCGGCTCCCCTGCCACGCCATGACGGCGAAATCCAATTGATCGTGGGTGTCGCAGGACCGGTCCGCAGGGTTCTGCAGAACCGTGACGCGTTGAAGCGGGCGATGTTCGCCGCGCTCAGGCCGGAAGTTCGTACCTGAAATCGCATAGCCGCTCGGAGAGCGTCCATAGCCTGGCGCGCAAGATCTTGTCCCGCGCCTGCGCATAGGGTTCGACGATGGTCGGAGGGCCTTTGGTCTGTTTGCGATTGGCAGGCCCGATCGCCTCGCCGCCGCTCAGATCCCAGCCGAGTGCAGCATAGAGCGTCGGCAGCGCGCCCTCTGCGGTCGGCTGCATCATCAGCGAGCCGAACGCGGCGAGCATCAGACGCAGGAACCAGGGCAGGTGCCGGGACAGGTCCGACTTCGAGTATCCGGGATGGGCCGCGATCGAGAGCACATCGCTGCCGGCGGCCCGCAAGCGCCGATCGAGCTCCAGCGCAAACATCAGACAGGCCATCTTGCTCTGCGAGTAGGCTTTATAGGGATCGTATTTGTTCTGGAACTGAAGATCGTCGAAATGCATGCCGTTCCAACCGGCCGCTACGCTGTAGAGACTCACGACGCGTGAATGCGGTGTCCGCAGCAGCGTCGGCATCAACAGGCCTGTGAGCAGGAAGTGACCGAGGTAGTTGACCGCAAGCTGCCCCTCGATGCCCTCCTCGCTGGTGAAGTGAGGCGTGATCATGACGCCGGCATTGTTCACGAGCAGGTCCACGCGTCCGAAGTCGGCGGCGATCGAGGTGGCGAACCGTCGCACCGACTGCAGGCTCGCCGTGTCGATGGCGCGTGTCTGCACCTGTGCCTGGGGGAACAGCTCGTTGATCCGCGCTCTGGCGTCCTCGCCCTTGGCCTGATTGCGACATGCGAGCACCACCGAAGCGCCCTTGCCGGCCAGCGCGAGAGCGGTCTCATAGCCGAGGCCGGTGTTTGCTCCGGTAACGATGGCAACACGGCCGTCCTGGGCGCCGGCGTCGCTGAGGGACCAGTAAGGGGTCATCCCTGCTAGCTTATATCAACGTTGTCTCAGAACGCTGCTCCAGGATCAGGGAGTGTTCATTCCCAGCGTGGTTCCGGGACGCACGGTGTGACGGTGGCTGAACACACCTACGGCTGTGTAGCCGCCATCCACGGCCAGCGTCTGGCCCGTGACGTACGGAGTCATCTCGGAGAGAAAAAACGCGACGGCCTTGGCGATGTCGTCCGTGGTGCCGCGGCGGCGCATCGGCAGCGATGCCATGCCGCGACGTTCGGCCTCCGGATCGGTCAGCGGCAATCGCGGCGTCACGATGCCGCCGGGCGCCACCGCATTTACCCGAACACCCAATTCCGCCCACTCCACCGCCATCGTCTTGACGAGATTCACCAACCCCGCCTTGGCTGCGCCGTAGGAGGCGTGATTGGGAGAGGAAACCAGGCCATCGACCGAGGCCACGGCGACAATGGATCCCGGCGCGCCACGTCGCTGAAGAGCGCGCGCCACTTCGCGCGCGGCAATGAAGAAGTAGCGCAGGTTGCGGCGATGATCCAGATCCCAGACGGCCTCCGACATCTCCAGCAGACTGCTCCACGCTGCCATGCCGATCACGGTCGCCATGCCATCGAGCGGCCCCATCTCCCGTTCGATGCTGGCTACGGTTGCGATCAACGCGGCATCGTCGGTCACATCCGTCTGAAACGGGCGCAGGGACACTCCTTCACGGCCATACTCGCGTGCCACGCGTGCGGCGCGCTCGTGTTCGACGTCCACGACCGCGATACTCGCGCCGAGGCTGCTCAGCAATCGCACGGTCGACTCGCCCATGCCCTGGCCGCCACCCAGAACCATGAAACGCTTTCCCTGAATACCGAACAAAGACTGCTCGCCGCTCATCTGCTCCCCTCCGTCTGTCTGATTGCGCCATCGATACGCTTTGCCGTCTGCGTTGCGCCGCGCTTGCGCAGCTCCGGTATGACGTAGGTGCCGAGCAACTCGATCGATTCCAGCACCGCGGCCTGCGGCAGATAGCCGAAGTTGAGGTAGCACAGCACCTGATCGACGCCTGCCTCCTCGTAGCGGAGCAATTTTCGCACGCACTCGTCCGGCGTGCCTATGACTACCATGTCCTCGCGGTCAAACTGCGTGATGTCGAACTCGCCGCGGGCGCGGGCCTCCAGCAGCGGAAACACCTCGCGCTGCTGCTGCGGCGATAGATGGGCAAGTTCCCATTTGAGCGTGAACTCGGCGATGCCCTTGTACCACCACCACATCGAATCCCAGAGACGATTGCGCTCGAAGTCCTCGCGCGACTGTGCGCAGTGCACCAGAGTGTAGACGCCGACCTGGTTCGTATGCACCCGGGTCAGAGGCTTCGCTTTCTTCTGTGCCTGCCTGTAGCTGTCGATGATGCCTTTCAGTTTGTCGAGTGGTTGCATGATGCTGAAGCACAGCATGCCGCAGCCGTCCTCGCCGGCAATTTGTGCTCCTGGTGCGCCGGACGTGGCCATCCAGGCCGCAGGATGCGGGTCCTGCCAGGGCTTGGGGGTCACCATGCGCTTGGGGAAATCCAGGAACTCGCTGTGCTCTTCGTAGTACTCCTGTTCCCACATGCCGACCACCGTGCGGGCCGCAGCGCGCATCTTCTCCTTACTGCGCCCGCGATCGACGCCGAAGGCGATCTGCTCCATGGGTGTCGAGCGGCCCATACCCCATACCGCGCGTCCGCCCGACAGCAGATCCACGGTAGCCACCTTTTCAGCGATCCGCGCCGGATGGATGAATTCGTGCGGCATCAACGCGACGCCGAAACCGAGCTTGATGTTCCGGGTCACCTGCGACAGCGCACCCAGGACTGCTTCGTTGCAGGGCATGTGCGAACGGTTTTCCCGGAAATGATGTTCGACACACCACACCGTATCGAAACCCATGCGGTCCGCGAGCACGATCTGCTCGATGTTGTCACGATAGACGGCACGTTCGGCGTTGCGCTGTCCCCACGGATGTGGTCCGTCCCAGGGTTGCGGCACATCGAATTCGTACAACAGACCCAGCTCCATGCGCACGCACCTCGTTGATCCCGGCCCGTCCCGGCACCGTTGAGTATAGGTAACGCTCGTCGGCGCGCGGCACCTGCCCACGCAAAGACACTGCAAATACGTAATTATGGAATTGCGCGGTATCTCGCGTCGCGCGTTGACAGCCGGCGTGGCGCGACGTAACTAACACGGCCATGCACAACTCGCTGGAACAGGACTTCGATCTCTCGGGACGGGTCGCGGTGGTCACCGGTGCCGCGTCTGGCATCGGACTGGCGACCGCATCCGTGCTCGCACAGGCTGGGGCACGCGTGGTCATTGCCGATATCAATCCGGAAGGACTGTCGGCTTGCGCGGAACGGATCCGCGACGACGCAGGACAGGCAGTCGTACGTCGTTGCGATGTCTCTCAGCGCGCCGACGTCGACTCGCTGGCGCAGGCGGCCATGGATGCCTTCGGGCGTCTCGATGTCTGGGTCAACTCGGCAGGGGTATTGATCAGCCGGGCGATCCTGGATGTCGAAGAGCAGGACCTGGATCGTCTGATCGGGATCAACCTCAAGGGCACCTACTGGGGTTGCGCGGCGGCGGCACGCGCGATGCGATCGGCAGGGACCGGGTCCATCATCAACCTTTCATCCGGGGGCGCAGAATCCGCGGTCCCGGGACTGTCGATCTACTCCCTGACCAAGGCTGCCATGAACATGCTGACCCGATCGGCCGCGAAGGAGTTCGGGCCGTTCGGTATCCGCGTCAATGCGATTGCACCGGGTTGGGTGGACACGCCCATGGGCAATCATAGTTTCCGCGGTGCCACTGGCTCCATCGACGCAGGGAAACAGGCCGAGGGCCTGGCTGCGAGGCGGCAGGCCTCGCCTCTCGGTCTTACCGGCACACCGCGCGACGTCGCGCTCGCAGCGCTCTACCTGGCGTGCGACGCGGCACGATTCGTCACCGGCCAGATCATCAGACCGAACGGTGGCGTCGCGATGCCCTGAGCATCGTCGGCGACTCTATGATGTTGTCCGGGATGTCGTCTGGGAGGCGGCCTCGGCTGCTGCCTGCCTGACCGGCGTCAGATCGGTCTCGCGCTCGACCACCGTGACGATGCGAAACGAGCTGCGATCGAAGAGCTTTTTCTCATCCGCCACGACTTCGTCCGGCATGATCGACGTCGTCAGATATTTGAGCGTCGCCTTGAATGCCGGTTCGTTGTCGAACCACAGTTCGGTGATGACGTCGTACGGCAATTCAGGTGCAGGCCCGGTTTCCGGGTGGGGATTGGGTTCCAGGTAGCGCCGGATGTAGCGCGCGACAGCCGCTGAGAACTGCGCGCAGAATGGCGCGTGGTGATTCTCGTAGTAGTCCCGGAACGCCTGCACCGACATGCCGGGTTTGCGCTTCATCGGCAACAGGATTTTGTAATACGTGGTCATCATGCCTTCCCCCCGGAAGCTTCGTTAGCAGTTGATTTAACAGGACTGACCGCCGCGGACGCAAGCCTCCGGCGCTCGCTTGGGGCTCCCGGTCAGTGCTATCGTAGCCGCCTTCCCAAGGAGACATCATGGCTACCGCAGCTGCTACCGGCGATTCGAAGATCCCCGCCCATATTCCGCCGGAGCTCATCTATCGAGCGGGCATCACCGAGGGAGCTGAATTCCTGGCGGCACCGCACAAGTTCATGGCGGAGCTCCACCAGAAAGCGCCGCCGATCTTCTTCAATCCGGGCAGCGAGCATATTCCTCCCGCCTGGCAACTGCTGAAGTACGACGACGCCTATTTCGTGCTGCGGCACCCTGAATATTTCACCACCGCCGGTACGGGCCCCTTCCCCCGCGATCCCGACGACTACTGGCGCATCATTCCGCTTGAAATCGATCCGCCGCATCATCGCAAGTACCGCGCGCTGGTCGACCCGCTGGTCTCGCCCAAGGCGGTCCTGCAGCTCGAGGCGAACATCCGCCAGCTGGCGAATGACCTGATCGACAAATTCATCGACCGGCGGGAGTGCGAATTCGCGAAGGATTTTGGCCGCCCGCTTCCCGTCGGCGTGTTCCTCGACATCATGGGGCTACCCCGCAGCATGATGGACACCTTCGTTGGCTGGGCCATGGGGCTGCTGCACGCGCAGAACAAGCAGGTCGCCCAGCAGTGCATGAACGAGGTCACCGAGTACCTGAATACTGTAATCAAGGAAAAGGCTGCGAAACCTGATGGCGGCGCCGTCAGCGCCATCGTCAATGGCAAGCCCGGTGGCGAGACGATGCCGCCCAAGGAGATCTTCGGGTTCGTATTCTTCCTGTTCATCGCCGGCCTGGATACCGTCTTTGCGACGCTGAACAACGTGTTCGTCTGGCTGGCGGAAAACCCCGACCGCCGGCGTGAAATCGCGAGCACGCCGGACAACATCGACAGCGTTGTCGAGGAACTGCTGCGTGTATTCACCGTCACTTTCTCCGGACGGACCCTGCTGAAGGATTTCGAATTGCGCGGGATCAAGCTCAAGAAAGGCGACAAGATCACCAGCGTATTGCCGGCCTGCAACTTCGATCCGGATGCGTTCCCGAATCCGCGCGAGGTGAACTTCAAGCGACCGCGCAAACCGATTCTCGCATTCGCCGGCGGCGTCCACAGTTGCATGGGCGCACACCTGGCCAGAATGGAGATGAAGATCTGCATCCAGGAGTTCCTGCGCCGCATTCCGGACTTCACGCTGAAACCCGGCACGAAGGTCGAGTATTGGCCGGGCGGCGTCGTCGGTCCTAAGAGCGTACCGCTGGTCTGGTGAGCTCCGTCGACGTCAGATGACCTCTGTGACTGCGCGTCGCGTGTCTACGCGACGCGTCTAGCCGCGCCGGTCATGCGTGCCCTCAGCGCCCCGGTAGCCTCGACGTCGACCTCGAGGTCATACTCATCGAGCGATCCTTTGAGGACGACGCCGTATTTCTCCCTGGCGCGCGTCACGCTGACCTTTTCGTCCAGCACGTCTTCCTTGACCGCCTCGGGATCGCGCTCGAGGGGCAGACCGAAGCCAGCACCGCCTCCATACTGATAGGCCATCACGGCGTCCGCCGGCAAGCGCGCGCTCACCGCCAGATCGATTTTGTATTCCTCGGGCGTGCCGACCAGGAAGCGGTTCGAATACGGGCTGGCATCATCGCCGCCGCCCATACCGCGCAGCGGGTGACGCGAGGTCACCATCCAGGACATCGCACTGACGGGCTTCAGGACTTTCTTCACCGCCACACTGCCCGGCTGTCCGCGCCAGCGGCCGGCGCCCTCCGAGTCGGTGACCATCTCGCGGTTGAGATTGAGGATCGGATAACGACTCTCCAGATCCTCGGCTTGGGACAGCAGCAGGTTGCCCAAGGCTGCCGGCGATGAGCCCCAGCCGTCCAGGCCTTGCACCGCCGAGGCATCGTGACTGCGCGCGTCGACGCCCGAGTCCATCCACATCCTGCCCGCCTCGTCGAAGCCGATGACGGCATTGGGCATGCCCATCTTGTAGACCTGCGGCGCCGAACGCTCGGGTACCACCTGCGATAGCGCCACACAGACCGCCTCGGTGATTTCGCAGGCAGGATGGAACGATCCGAGCGCGGCCGGCTTGTTCGGTGGCGGCTGGGCGATCGAACCTTCGGGGATGATCATTTCCACCGCATTGAACAGCCCTTCGTTGCGCGGTATGCCTGGATCGATCGACGCCTGAACCTGCGTCATGATGTAGCTGCGGCTGTTACCGAAAGTGTTCCACACGCCCACCAGTTCAGGGCGGCTGTCAGTCCCGGTGAGGTCCACTTTGAGCCGATCGTCCTCGATCGTACAGGCGACGTGAACGCGAACGTCCTTTGTACCCTGCGTGTCATGATCGATGAATACGTCGGCCTCGTAGACGCCATTGCGCCAGTTCGAGATCTCGCGACGAAAGCGTCGTTCCGAATCGTCGATATTGAAGTTGATCGCGGCCTTGACGGTCTGCGCGCCCCACTTGCGGACGATGCCCTCGAGCATGCGAACACCGAGTTGCGTGCCGGAAATCATGGCTGCCAGATCGCCCGGGAAGCACTCGACCCGATTCTGCCGCTCGACCAGCTTGATCACATCGCGACGCGGTTCGCCGCGATGGATCAGCTTCAGGCATGGAATGGCGAGCCCCTCCGTATAGATATCGGTGGCCTCGAGGGTGAATCCGCCCGGGTCCTTGCCACCGGTATCGCTCTGGTGGGCTTGCAGGCACTGGATCGCGATCAGTTCGTCCTTGTCGTCGTACGCGGGCGCATACACCAGGTAGTCCGGCAGATGACCGCCTCCGTAGTCAGGGTCGTTAGCGACGAACACGTCGCCCGGCCCCCAGTCGTAGGCGTCGTACATCGTCAGGCCGTAACGGATGGGTAGTTGCGATACGAAGGTCAGATGCGGGGTACCGATCGAACAGGCGGCGAGCCTGCCGTGCGCATCGATGACGCTCGCGTTGCGTTCGTTCGAGGAGTTGATGACCGGCGAGGACGCCGCGCGCCCCAGGTGCGTCGCGGTCTCGAAGCAGACCGTTTCCATCGCGCCGCGAATGATCATCGCGGTCACGGAGTCGATCTGCGCCGATGTGCTCAAGGGCGCAGGCCCGGTCGCGAGCTTGCGGTTCAACTCGTAGGTCATCGCACTACTCCTGCCACCATGTCCGGCAGCATTACATGACGTCGAGGTCAGCGGTAATTTTTTGCGGGCGGGTCTCGAAACGCCCATGACCGTAGTCGCCCTTGATGGTCGTACGATGCATGACGCGATCGTATTTGGGGTCACAGCCGCAGGCCTCGTGCAGCATGCGCCAATTGTCCCAGATCACCATGTCGGTAGGTTTCCACTGATGATGATAGGGACGGATCACCCGCAACACTTCGTCCCACACCTCGCGAAACAGCTGTTCGCCCTCGGGTGTCTCCTCTCCTTCGATGCCGACCGCCATGTAGGGCGAGATATGAACGACCTTTTCGCCCGACTTGCGAGTCCAGACGGCCGGATGCAACGCCCGCGGAAATGTCTTGGCGATCTCGAGGATGCTGTCGTCCGGCTGACGCAACTCGCGGAACGTCCCAGGCAGTCCGAAGCGCTGGTGGCGGTAGAGCAGATCCAGCGTGTAGATGATGTGCTTGCCTTCGATGCGGCTGCGGATGGCGGGCGACATGTCGTTGTAGATCTGGATGCCATCGCCGAACGCCGTGAGTCCACCCTCGGGTCGTCCCGGGTGGCCGGATCGTTGATCGCCTCCAGCGTGACGCCGCTGACGGAGCTCCGAACGGCAGGTCGTCGCGCAGCGGTCGGACTTTGATCGTTCCCATATCGTGTTGCTCTCTGGCGGTATTGATCACGAAGTGATCATTAGGTATCGTATAGTGATTACCTTAGGAGCAGTACCGGTGGCCGTCAAGCGCAGCCGAAGTGCATCGCGTTCTCTAATGGTGTTGGAAGCCATCGCATCGCAACAACCGATCAGTATCAGTGCGATCGCACGGACGCTCGAAGAAGATCGAAGCGCGGTACAGCGTGCCGTGATGACCCTCGCGGATCAGGGCTGGATCAGGATCACCACCGAACCACCGGTGCGCTGGGAATTGAGCGCTCGCCTGTTTGCGATTGCTCACCTGCCCTACAGCAGCAGCGATCTTCGCGAGCGTGCAAGGCGTTTGCTGGTGGAGTTGCGCGACCAGACCGGAGAGACAGCCTTTCTGGCTATCCCTGACGTGACGCATTTCATCGTCATC
>DATBAM010000053.1:0-25878 GCA_036271535.1 Steroidobacteraceae bacterium
CTTGATAAGGATCGGGAGTTTCTGACCCGTGGCGGGGTGTTCACCAACGACGTCATCGATGCCTATATCGCATTGAAGATGCAGGAAGTGACACGTATGCGGATGACCACGCATCCGGTCGAGTTCGACATGTACTACAGCTGCTAGGGTCGGCAACAAGCGTGGCCCCCAACAGGTTTTGTATCTTCGAGCCTTCGGGGGCTATGCTTGTGCTCAATGTCACGCTCCAAAACATTCGCGGTCCTGGCTGCGATGATGCTCGCGGGAGCAGCCAGCGCCGCCGGTACGACTTTGTACAAGTGGGTCGACGCCCAGGGCGTCGCCCACTATTCGGACAGCCCACAGCCGGGTGCGGAAACGGTTCATGTGGCGCCGGTCCAGACCTACAAGGCCACCCCGGTGCCCGCAACGCCGGCGGCCTCGCAGGGTTCCTCTTCGTCTTCGGGCAGCAGCAGCGGCGGCCCCGGCGCAAAGAAGACAGGGGCGGTCGACTGCAGCATCACGTCGCCGCAGCCCGACCAGTCCTTTTTCTCGCCGGATTCGATCGCGATCGGCATATCGATCAATCCGCCCCAGGACGGGGACCAGCTGCAGCTGACGTACGACGGCACACCCGTCGACGCATCGGGTCCGAATTCGGTCATCCAGGAGCCGTCACGCGGCTCTCATACCGTGAGCGCCTCGGTACGCGGTGCGGACGGCACCGTCCGCTGCATGGCAGCTCCTGTCACGTTCAATGTACAGCGCCCGTCCGCGCTGTCGCCGCAATCGCCCGTCCGGGCGCACTGAACCAACCGCCCGAGCGGCATCGGTTATTGCCGGCCCGGCTGCCGGCCGCTCTGCCTGCGTTCCCGCGCCCGGGGATCGGGGTTCCATGGTGATCGAACACCTGGCACCCTCACCCCTCTCGCATTTCGATTCCGCGGATCTGCTCGACGTCCTCTCGACCGGTGTCGTCATGCTCGACTCCGATCTGTGCGTCGTCTACGCCAACGTCGGTGCGCAGGATCTGCTCGCCATTGGCCTCAACAAGGCCCGCGGCCGTCCCGTCAGCGAGTTATTCAACGAACCCGAAGCGCTCGATCGAATTCTGCGACGCTCGCTCGAACGCGGTGAAACCTGTGCCGGGCACGAGATCGTGCTGACGCCGATTGCCCTGTCAGGTAAGCGCGAGCCGGTGGTGGTGGATATCACGGCCACGCCGCTGGACGGCCTGACCGGGATGCATCTGCTGGTGGAGCTCGCCGATGCCCGTACCCGGCAGCGAATCAATCGCGAGAACGAGATGCTGTCGCGTCTGGACGGCAATCGCCTGATGGTTCGTCAGCTCGCGCACGAGATCAAAAATCCGCTGGGTGGCCTGCGCGGTGCGGCCCAGCTGCTGGACCGCGAACTGCACGACGGCAATCTGAAGGAATACACGACCGTCATCATCAACGAGGCTGACAGGCTGCGCACGCTGGTGGACAGCATGCTCGGGCCTTCGAAGCCGTCGAAGATGGAGCAGGTCAACATTCACGAGCTGTGTGAGCACGTGTTCCATCTGCTGCGCAGCGAGGCGACGGCAGGAGTGTTGATCGATCGCGACTACGATCCCAGCCTGCCTTCGGGTCTGTTCGATCGCGATCAGATCATCCAGGCCCTGCTGAATGTCGCGCGCAATGCGCTGCAGGCCGTCGATCCCGCGAACGGACACGTGACTATCCGCACGCGCGTGCTGTCGAACATGAACATCGGCACCGAACGTCACCGCCTGGTCGCCAACCTCCAGATTGAGGACAACGGCGTCGGCGTGCCGCCGGAACTGCTTCGCAGCGTGTTCTATCCGCTCGTTACGAGCCGGCCTTCCGGGACCGGTCTCGGACTGGCCGTCGCACAGGATCTGGTAACGCGCCATCACGGGCTGATCGAGTTCGAGAGCGTACCGGGTCATACCGTTTTCACCTTGTTACTGCCGATTGAGGGCACCGAATGAATGCACAACCGCTGCGCGTCTGGCTGGTCGACGACGACACGTCCATCCGCTGGGTCCTGGAGCGCGCACTGAAGAACGGCGGCATGCTGCCGAAGGCGTTCGATGCCGCGGAACCGGCACTGGCGGCATTGCGCAACGACACACCCGATGTGCTGATCACCGATATCCGCATGTCCGGGCAATCCGGCATCGATCTGCTGCGAAAGGTGCACGACGCGCGACCGGAATTGCCGGTGATCGTAATGACGGCCTACTCCGATCTGGGGAGCGCTGTGTCTGCTTATGAAAGCGGCGCCTTCGAATACCTGGCCAAGCCGTTCGACATCGATCAGGCCGTTGACTTGGTGAAACGAGCCGCGGCGGCCGGTGTGAAAACGCCCGACGCCGGCGTCGCCACGCCGCCGCCGATTCCTGAACTGCTCGGTCGCGCACCTGCCATGCAGCAGGTTTTCAGGGCCATCGGCCGGCTGTCGAGGTCCAGCGTCAACGTGCTGGTCACGGGCGAATCCGGTACCGGCAAGGAGCTGGCGGCGCGGGCGCTGCATGAGCACAGCCCTCGATTGAAGAAGCCTTTCATCGCGTTGAACACCTCCGCGATTCCTGCGGAACTGCTCGAGTCCGAGCTCTTTGGCCACGAGAAAGGCTCATTCACCGGCGCCGACAGCCTGCGTCGGGGTCGCTTCGAACAGGCCGATGGTGGTTCGTTGTTCCTCGACGAGATCGGTGACATGTCGACGTCCCTGCAGACGCGCCTGTTGCGTGTGCTCGCCGAGGGCGAGTTCTATCGGGTCGGCGGGCAGACTCCGATCCGCGTCGACGTCCGCGTGATCGCGGCGACTCACCAGAATCTGGAGGAGCGCGTCCGCTGCGGACAGTTCCGCGAGGATCTGTTCCATCGTCTGAACGTGATCCGCATCGAGCTGCCGCCACTGCGAGCGCGGCCGGAAGATGTCTCCGATCTGCTGGAGCACTACATGCGGCTCGCGGCGCAGGAGCTCGGCGTCGAACCGAAGACCCTGACGGCCGACGCGCGCGAGCGGCTCAGTGCCTACCCGTGGCCCGGCAATGTGCGTGAATTGGTCAATCTGTGTCGCCGCCTGACGGTGCTCGCACCCGGCAACGAGATCCGCGCCGAAGATCTGCCTCAGGAGGTGACGGGTGCCGCTGCGAACGCGCCGGCCGAGCAGGACTGGACCACCGCGCTGGCCCAGTGGGCCGACCGTCAGTCGCTGTCACCGCCGCGACCGTTGCTCGACGACGCGCTGCCGGCGTTCGAACGCACGCTGATCCGCGTGGCGCTGCGGCATACGCAGGGTCATCGGCAGGAAGCCGCGCGCCTGCTCGGCTGGGGCCGCAACACGCTGACCCGTAAGCTCAAGGAGCTTGCGATGGACGATATCGACGATCAGGACTGATCGCTTCACGAGGCGCTGATATATTGCGCGACCATGTCGAGCTGGTCGCAATTCGCACGCCAATCGCTGTTGGACAACAGCGCCTCTGCCTGGATGTTCGGCGTCCTGGCGTTCGTGCTGACGTTCACGCTGTTTCCACTGCTGCGTGCCCTCATGCGGGCGCAGCGCCGCCGCTATGCCAATCGCGAACCGCCGCTGGCGATCGGCCTGCTGACCGAGCTTGCCGAGCACACCTCGAAGATCGTGTGGTGGATCGCCGCGCTCTACGTGGCAGACAAGGTACTGACGTTGCCGAACCGCATCGACCGCGCGTTCGACGTCATCATCATCGTCGGGCTGTGGCTGCAGATCGGCTTATGGGGCTCGGCCGCCGTGCGCTTCGGACTGCAACGTCATCAGGCGCGCAGCGGCGATGCGCGGCTCACCAGCACGATGGACATTCTGCTGTTCGTGCTGCGGATCATCCTATGGTCGATCGTGGCGCTGCTGGCGCTGGAGAATGTCGGCATCAACGTCGGCCCGCTGGTCGCCGGCCTCGGTGTCGGCGGTATCGCGATCGCACTCGCCGTGCAGACGGTGCTCGGCGACCTGCTGGCGTCCCTGTCGATTGCGCTCGACAAGCCGTTCACCATCGGCGATGCGCTGCGCGTCGATACGTTCGAGGGTACCGTCGAACAGATCGGCATCAAGAGCACGCGCATGCGCAGCATCACCGGCGAGCAGATCATCATCGCCAATGCCGACCTGTTGAAGAGCCGCGTGCGCAATCTGGGACGTGCGAGCGAGCGCCGCGGTGTATTCACGATGCTGTTGTCGTACGAGACGCCGTCCGATCTGCTCGATCAGGTACCGGAGCTGGTCAAGGCCGCGATTGCAACCTATGAGGGTACGCGCTTCGTCAACTGCCTGTTGAAGGAGCTGGGCGAGTCCGGTGTGCTGTTCGAGACGATCTATTTCGTCGAGAACCGCGCAGGGCGCGAGGTCGGCTACGCTCAGGACCAGATCAACCGGCAGCTGCTGCGTGAGTTCGCGCAGCGCGGCATCCGCTTCGCGCATCCCGCGCGCACGCTCTACGGTGCCTGGCCCGGTACCGGCGTCGTATAGGTACGGAAGGTCGGGCGCCAGCGCGCCAGCGCTCCGATCACCGGGATGCGATCGAATGCGCGCAGCGCTCCGTGGGCGTCGATCCAGTCGGCGTATCGCACATACACCGGATCCAGACTCAGATGCCGCTCTTCGGTCTTGGCGCGCAGGTAGTAGATCAGATTCAATGACGCCAGCAGTACGCAGCGTCGTACGGTCTCGCCGATGCTGCCGTTCACCACGAATGGCATCGACACCAGCCACCACGACAGGTTCTTCGACAGATAAGCCGGGTGCTTGGTGAAGCGATACGGTCCGTTGGTGATGATGCCGCGGTGCGTGAGGTTGGAAAAGCGGGCGCCAAACGCGATCGTTCCCCAGACGTAGATCGCCACCAGCAACAAAATCATTACACCCCACAGATCACGCAGCCATGGAATGCCAAATATCTGGACGTTACCGAGCGTTGCTGCCCAGCCGACGCCGGAATCATAGTCGATGTACTGTTTGTTGATCAGCGACCAGAACGGTTGGTAGCAGACCAGCGCGGCCAGCCAGCCCGCGCCGGTCGGCTCGGTCGAGCGGATCTGCGTGTCAGTGGCTTTCAGCGACATCAGGTAGGTCATCGAGACCATGCTGACGTCGATGAAGTACATGAAGAAGTAAGCCCACTCGTAGAAGCCGGACGCTGTGGTCAGTTTCTTCAGGTCATAGTGAAGCAGCGTGTTCAGATTCTCGCAGAAGTAGGCGAACATCAGCGGCAGGAAAAACCCTTTGACCAGCCATCCCAGCAGGTGCTGCCAGATCACCCGCGCGTCCAGTCCGCCCCATCGCCCGAGCACCAGACGGCCGACCTGCCACAGGCTGTCGCGCGGCGCCGGCAGCCGCCGGTCCACCCACCAGATGTAGAACGGCGCGACCACCGCCCACGGCGCCAGCAACACTCGCATCGCTGTGTAGTAGTGCCCGTAGAAGCCGTCGCCGCGGTAGTACTCCGGCAACAGCCAGTAGATCAATGCAATGCAAGCGACGCTGGCGATGACCCCAATGTATTTGGTAGCCACGCGCAGCGGGTCCGGTGCATTCACGGCATCGCCCAGCGTCCGGCGATGTACTTTCTGCCACAGCAGATCGGGCACGAAGATACCGAGCGCGGCGCAGGCCATCACGATCAGCGCCAGGTAGGCGATATCGTCGAAGGGCCACCAGAAATTGATTGCACCGCAAGCCGCCAGCATGCTCAGCGTTCCGCACCAGGCGACGCCGGCGTGGGTCGCCGAGGGCGGCAGACTCGGGGGCACGGCCGGCGGTTCAGCTACTCGACGCGGTGCGTCGGCCTGACGGTCAGCTCGCGATCGCGACATGGACGATCCTTTGGAAAAAGAGGCGCATTGTGCCACCGACCGGGATTGCCGGAGGCGGCGGCGCGCTCAGGCTTCGACTGGCAGGGCGGTGTGGTCGACGACTTGGCGCAGTACGAAGCTCGAGTGCACGCCAGTCACACCGTCGATGCGGGTGATCTCGTCGAGCAGCAGATGCTGATAGGCCTGCATGTCATGCACGACTACCTTGAGCTGATAGTCGGCCTGCTGGCCGGTGATCAGCAGGCACTCGAGCACCGCCGGCAGCACCTTGATCCGTGCTTCGAAGTTGGCGAAGCGCTCGGGTGTATGACGGTCCATGCTGATGTAGACCAGCGCCATCAGCGTCAGTCGCAGCTTCCGGGCATCCAGCAGCGCGTGATAACCGCGCACGATGCCGCTGTCCTCCAGCGCCCTGACGCGTCGAAGACAGGGGGAGGGCGACAGGCCGACCCGCTCGGCAAGTTCCAGGTTCGTCAGGCGGCCGTGGCGCTGCAGATGCGCCAGTATCTTGCGGTCGTACCGATCCAGTTCCATTTATGCCACGCATGAGTGAGAGACGGCAATAATATGCCTGAGAACAGCTATACAGTGACACTAAATAGCTGAAACAGTGCGTTTGACGCCCCAATACGCAATCCCATTGCGGCTGAGCCGCGCTACGCTGTTTCTCAACAGGAGGCATCTCATGCTCGTCGATCCCCAGCGCAAATACCGTTCGTTCAGGCCAGTCGATCTGCCGGACCGCCACTGGCCGGCTGCCCGGATCACCCGGGCACCGATCTGGCTGAGTACCGATCTGCGCGACGGTAACCAGGCGCTGTTCGAGCCGATGAGCGCGCAGCGCAAGCAGCGCTTCTTTCGCATGCTGTGCGATATCGGGTTCAGGGAGATCGAGGTCGGATTCCCGTCGGCCTCTCAGATCGAATTCGACTTCATTCGCTCGCTGGTCGAGCAGGATCAGATCCCCCCTGACGTGACGATCGGAGTGCTCACCCCGGCCCGCGAGGAGCTGATCGCCCGCACGGTCGAATCGCTGGTCGGTGCGCGGCGCGCGATCGTGCACGTCTACAACGCCAGTTCGAAGGCGTTCCAGCAGATCGTGTTCGGCATGCAGCCGGCGCAGGTGGTCGACATGGCGGTGCGCTCCGTCAGCCAAGTGCGCAGGTTGACGGATCGGCACCCCGAGACCGAGTGGGTGCTGCAATACAGCCCGGAGCATTTCACCGATACGGACCTGTCATTCTCACGCGAGATCTGTGATGCCGTTACCGAGGCCTGGGGTGCGACGCCGCAACGCAAGGTCATTCTCAATCTGCCGGCAACGGTGGAGATGGCGACGCCGAATGTCTACGCCGATCAGATCGAGTGGATGCATCGTCAGCTCGCGCGACGCGACAGCGTGGTGCTGTCGGTCCATCCCCATAACGATCGCGGCACGGCCGTGGCGGCGGCCGAGCTCGCTCAGATGGCCGGCGCCGATCGTGTCGAGGGCTGCCTGTTCGGAAACGGAGAGCGAACCGGGAACGTCGATGTCGTGACGCTGGCACTGAATCTGTATACGCAGGGCGTTCATCCCGGCCTCGATTTCTCCGACATCGGCGAGATCGCGCGAACTGTCGAGTACTGCAACCAGCTGCCGATTCATCCGCGGCATCCGTACGCGGGCGACCTGGTCTTCACTGCCTTCAGCGGCTCTCATCAGGACGGCATCAAGAAGGGTATGGCGATGCAGGACCCGAACGGGCCATGGCGCGTTCCTTACCTGCCGATCGATCCCAAGGATCTGGGGCGCACCTATGACTCGATCATTCGCATCAACAGTCAGTCGGGTAAGGGCGGCGTCGCCTATCTGCTCGAGCACGACCACGGGATGGTGCTCCCGCGACGGTTGCAGGTCGAATTCAGTAGCGCAGTCCAGCGCCAGACAGACGTCACGGGATCGGAGATGAGCAGCGAGGCCCTCTGGCAGCTGTTCGAGCGCGAGTACCTGCAGGTCGACCAGCCGCTGCAGCTGGTCGACCATCACCTCGAGGAGCGGGACGCGGGGCAGGCGGTACGACTCACGATCCGGACGGGCGCAGCGGCTGACGGTCAGGTCATTGCGTTGCACGGCGCGGGCAATGGTCCGCTCGACGCCGTCGTCGCCGCCATGCGCCTGCCGTTCGTCGTTCAGTCATACGAGGAGCGAGCGATCGGCACCGGCGCTGACGCCCGTGCTGCGGCTTATATCGAGCTGACGTCGCCGGCCTCTACCGGTAGCCGCTTCGGCGTCGCCATCCATCCCAACATCATCACCGCATCCATCCAGGCGTTGTTCTGCGCCTTCAACCGCATCCTCGCAGCGATGGATACGAGCGCACGCGAGACGTTACTCGGGAATCTGCGGGCCGTGCAGGGGCTGCGGGAGGTCAGTCGCCGCAGTGCCTGAGGCGGCGGTCACGGCCATGGTGGCTCGCGCATGCTGTATGCGTCGCCGGGGATAGCGCAGCGCACAGATTGCCGCGGCCACGAACACCGCGTCGATCGGTGAGCGGAAGCGCGCTTCGACTACGCCCTGGCTTTGACACAGCAGCGCCGCCAGCGAGCTCAGCGCACACGCCGGCAGAAGCCATGCGGCACCGATGAACCGACGGCGCGCGCTGGCCCAGACGACGAACACGATCAGCGGCAACCACAGCCAGCGCGCCCAGATCGTGCTGGAGCTGATGAAGGTGTCATGGCCTTCGTTCGGCCAGTTCATGCCGAACAGCAGGAACTGGGCTTCCTCCCAGCGCTGGCGCCATGACGGAAATTGCCGCTGCGAGGTGACACGGGTGTGTTCACGTTGCCAGTCGGCGCGCCCATGCGCGGTGTCGACGGTGATCGAAGCGAGACCCTTCCGATCGGTGGTCCAGTTCGAGAACGGAGAGTAGGTCGGGTTATAGAAACTCGGTGAGCCGAACTGGAAACGCCCATAGCGGCCGTAGTCGATCGCGATGTCGTGCCTGCCGCTGTCGTGATAGATGGTATTGAGATAGAGGTTGCCGAACGGCGCAAAGAAATTCAGTGTCCGCTGCGCGTGCACTCCAGCGGGCACCACGAGTGCCGTCGCAAGCACGATTGCGATCGCCAGCCGCTGCAACCGGGCACGCGCGCCGTCTGCCTGCAGACAGCACAACCAGCCGACGCACAGCAGCGCCATCGGTATCGCGAACGTGCGTGTCAGCGCCGCGCATACCCACAGCAGGCAGGCGACGGCGAAGGCGCTCAAGGTGCGCTTGCGCCACGCGCGCAGCGTCAGCCAGAAACAGAAGCCCAGCAGGGTCATCAGCAGCGTTTCGTTCATGAAGAACGCATAGGCCTCGATCGATTCCGGGATCAGCCCGATGACAATCGCCCCGACCAGCGCCCAGCGTTGCGGCAGCAGTTCGCGAAGAGCCCGATACCAGCCCACAGGCATCAGCGCGCACAGCAGTCCACAGCCGAGCAGCACCGTGGAAGCCCTGCCACCGGCAAGCCATCGCCAGGCGAACAGCCACGCCTGGTACAGGTAAGGGTCGCTGCTGCCCATGATGGTCGGGTGAAGGAAGAACTCGGCATTGTCCCAATGCCGCTGCGGATCGGAGTACAGATGGGAGAGTGGAGAATCGAAGAACGGGAACAACAACCGGGCGACGAGCAGTAACTCGAATACCCGTTTCATTCACCGACTTCCAGCGGCAGGAAAATCCACAGCAGCAGGTAGATAACCAGACCCGCACCGAAATAGAGGGACGTCAGGCAGAAAATGACGCGCCAGGCCCACGAGGGCAGATCGGTCTGCTTGCCGAGACCCCCGCACACGCCGCTGACGACGCGGTCCGAGCTCGATCTTGCCAGCTGATGCAGCAGCGCGCTGTGACTGCCGGTGCGGCCGGTCGCCTCATCGATCACCTGCTGCTTCGCACGCTGGAATTCCTCTTCCGTGATCGTGCCGCGGTCGCGCAGGATCTGCAGTTTCTCGAGTTCTTCCGCGATGCTCATAGGTGCCTGCCTAGCATGCCACTCTGGCCGGTGCTGCGACCACACCGAGCGTCCCGGTCAGCTGCGAAACCGAGCGCAGGCCCCGGCGGGCCAGAAAATCGGCAATGCCGGCATTGATCCGCGGGCAGATCAGCGGCTCATAGAACAGCGCCGTGCCCACGCCCACCGCCGTCGCGCCTGCGACGAGGAACTCGAGCGCATCGTTCGCGCTTGCGATGCCACCTTGACCGATGATCGGAATGTTCCGTGGACCGGCGATTTCGTAGACCTCTTTCACCTTCAACAGTGCGATCGGCTTGATCGCAGGTCCCGACACGCCACCCTGCAGATTGCCGAGCACCGCGCGGCCGGTGGCGATATCCACTGCCATGCCGGTGACGGTATTGATGACGGCGAACGCATCGGTACCGGCCTCTATGCACAGACGTGCGTTCTGGCGGATGTCCGTCTGATTCGGTGACAGCTTGGTGATCAGTGGCTTGCGGGTGACGCGGCGACAGGCCTCGACCACTCGTGCCGACATCTCCGGCACGTTACCGAACTGGACGCCGCCTTCCTTGACGTTGGGACAGGAGATGTTGATCTCGATGGCGTCGATCGGCGAATCGTCGAAGCGACGTGTGACCTCGACGTACTCCTCGATCGTAGACCCGCAGACGTTGGCGATGAAACGCGTCTCGCTGAAGTCGAGGTCGGGAAGTATTTCGCGCACGACCCGGTCGACACCGGGGTTCTGCAGACCGATGGCGTTGAGCATGCCGGCCGGCGTTTCGTAGATGCGATGCGGCGCATTGCCCAGCCGCGGCGAGCCGGTCGTGCCCTTGAGCACGATGGCGCCGACGTCGCGATTGCTGAAGCCCTCGACGCGGGTGTATTCCTCGCCGAAGCCAACGCAGCCGGACAGCAGTACGATAGGAGAAGCAAGTTCGAGTCCGCAAAAGCGGATCGCCAGCGAGGTTTCTGGTCCGGCGGGTGCTGCAGCTGCATCCATGGGTCGGATTATCGCGCAAGACGCAAGGCGCATAGCGTGTTTCATGTCATTCTCTACCAGCCCGAGATCCCGCCCAATACCGGCAACATCATCCGGCTGTGCGCCAACAGCGGCTGTCAGCTCCACCTGGTCGGCCCGCTGGGCTTCGACATGGATCGGCGCTCGGTACGCCGCGCGGGGCTCGACTACAGCGAACTGGCGCAGGTGCATACGCATCGCACGCTGGAAGAGTGCCTGCAGCGGCTGTCGCCGCCGAGGCTGTTCGCGGTCGAAACAGGTGCCGGCGGTAACTATGCTCAGGCACGCTACAGCGCCGGTGATGCGCTGCTGTTCGGCCCAGAGACCCGGGGCCTGCCCCCTGCGGTGATGGAACGGATCCCCGCCTCACAGCACGTCAGTATCCCGATGCAGCCAGGCAACCGCAGCCTCAATCTGTCGAATGCGGTGGCGGTCGTGGTCTACGAGGCCTGGCGCCAGTGCGGTTTCAGTCAGCACGGCTTCAGATCGCAGCCACCACCAGCGTGAGGCTCTGCAGATAGTGGAAATCCGGCCGGCGCAGCGCATAGGCCGGATCCTGGGGATCGGTCAGCCGCAAGACCTCCTGGTAGTCCTCGGGCTGCAGGTAGGGACGCAACCGTTCGCCCCAGGTGTCACGAAAGACGGTTTCGGCCAGGTAGCGTTCGTCGGCCGGCTTCAGCGGCGCGATGCGCTCGATCATCAGCGTGCGCGCGCGGATGTCTCCGAGGCCAGCGGCACGCAAGAGGCCGACGAGGGCCCGGACTGCCGTGAGCCGGCGCTCATCGACTCCATAGCGCTCGCGATAGTACTGGCGTACGGCTTCGGTCACGAGCCGCTCGAGCCTTGCGTCCCAGGCAAAATACATCTCCGGCAGAAACGCGCTTTGCGCCAGTGCGATGCGGCCGCCGGGACGCAACAGCTCTGCCAGGCCCGCCAACGCCGCCGTCGGTTCATGCACATGGTTGATCGTGTTCATGCACCAGATCAGATCCACACTGGCGCGCGCCAGCGGCGCCCTGCGCAAATCTGCCTGCGCGATCAGTGCCGCCGGCGGGTTGCGAGCCTTCGCTGCGACTGCATGGGCGGCTGCCAGATCGAAGCCGATCAACAGGCTCTGATCGCTCGCCTCGCCCAGCAGCGCCAAGTTGTCGCCGCTGCCGCAGCCCACGTCGACCACGCGCATGCCCGGCCGCAGCGCCAGCGAGGCGATGGCCTGCCGCAGTTCCGGTTCGGCATGAGCGTTGAAGGCACTCAGCTTCGCCGAGTAATCGCGCCCGGCCGTGTCGCCGAGAAGGCCTTGCCGTGGTCTGCTCAGACCGTCCCCACGGGGGATGCGCCGCTGACGGCGGCGCATTTTTGATATAGCACTGGCGGACTATCGAAATTGCGCCACATGTTTCGCGCGACCCCCATCGCGTGCGCTGCCCCTTAATCGAACTCCGGTTTGATCGGTCGCAGCATCAATCCGCGAACCACCTGTTCCACCGGCTGCTGGTCGTATAACACCCCGTAGAGGCCTTCGGCGATCGGCATGACCACACCCTCGCGTGACGCGACGACGCGAAGCGCGCGCGCGGCCTGGTAGCCTTCGACCACCTGGCCGATCTGCGCGAGTGCCGCGGCCACTGACGTTCCCTCGGCCAGCGCCAGACCGAAGCGCCGATTGCGGGAATGGTTGTCGGTGCAGGTCAGCACCAGGTCGCCTAAACCTGCCAGGCCCATGAAGGTTTCGCGGCGCGCGCCCAGGGCAACTCCGAGCCGCGTCATTTCGGTGAGTCCCCGGGTGATGAGCGCGATGCGGGTATTGGCGCCGAAACCCATTCCATCGGAGAGCCCCGCGCCGATCGCCAGCACGTTCTTGACCGCGCCGCCCACCTCGACGCCGGTGATATCGGTCGATGTGTAGGCGCGAAAGCTGGCGGTCGACAGATCGTGCGCCAGCCGCTCGGCATAGTCTGCTTCGCTGGAGGCGATCGTCATCGCTGTCGGCAGACCCCTGCCGACCTCGGCCGCGAACGTCGGCCCGGACAGGACCGCCACCTGGCGACCGGGTCCCAGCACCGCATGGGCGACCTGATTGGGCAGCAGCCCGCTGTCGAGTTCGAAGCCTTTGGTCGCCCAGCACAATCGTACCGAGGCAGGCAGCAGCGGCTTGAGACGCTGCAACAGCGTGCGGAATCCGTGACTGGGAACCGCGAGCAGCACGTCATCGACACCCTCGATGGCCGCTTCGAGCGAGGCGATCGGGTGCAAGCTTTCCGGAAAAGCTACTTCGGGCAGGTAGCGGTGGTTGCAGCGCTCGCGCGCCATGCTCTCCAGGTGTTCCGGGTCACGGCCCCACAGACGGGCAGGGCGCCCCGCTCGCGACAGCTGAATCGCCAGCGCGGTACCCCACGAGCCGGCACCGAGGACCGCGATGTCCGGTGCGCTTGAGCTCCCCGCCATCGTCTGTCTCGCGCAGTGAACTAATTCTTGGTCGCGTTCGCCGCCTCGTTCTGCGAATTCGCATAGAGCGCATCGAAGTTGACCGGCGGCAGCAGCAGCTGCGGGAATCCACCCTGGCTGACGAGCTGCGAGACGACTGCACGGGCGTACGGAAACAGCACCGTCGGGCAGATGCTGCCGACGGCGCGCTTGTATTCCTCGGCGGAAAGATTCTGCATCGTGAACGCGCCGGCCTGCTTCACCTCGACCAGGAACAACGTCTGCTCCGCCTGCTTCGCCGAGACCGTGACCGTCAGCGTGATTTCGCGCACGTCGCCGCCGAGCTGCGCCACCGTCGTATTCAGATCCAGCGCAATCTGCGGGTTCCACTCACCATTGCCACGCGGTCCCTGCGGCGCTTCGAAGGAGCAGTCCTTCAGATAGACGCCCTGCAGTACCAGCGCCGTGGAGGCGGAGGTCGCGTCGGTTGGCGCCGGCGGTGGAATTTGTACGTTGGCCATTGGAATATCCTGTGAAGTGTAGTTTCAGCTGCGCAGCAGCGGGTCGAGTTCGCCCGCCGCGTTCAGTTCATGAAGGTCGTCACAGCCGCCAACATGCCGGCTGCCGATGAAGATTTGAGGTACCGTCCGGCGCCCGCTGCGCCGGACCATCTCTTCGCGCTGCGCCGGTTGCGACTCGATGTCGATTTCTTCGAACGCGACACCCTTGGACTTCAGCAGCGCGCGGGCACTATCGCAGTACGGGCACCACGATTTCACGAACATCAGCACTTGCGGCGTCGACATACGATCCTGGCAGTCAATCGCGCGCCAGCGGCAGATTCTCGGCACGCCAGGCGGCCAGACCGCCGCGCAGGTTGAATACTTTGGTGAAGCCCTGGCTACTCAGCATTTTTACTGCGGCGGGCGCGCTGGAACCGCGATCGCAATAGACGATCAGCGCGCGCTCCTTGTAGCGCTTGAGCGCCTCGGCAGCGTTGGCGAGCTGGCCGGAATCGAAGTGGCGGGCGCCATTGATATGGCCGGCCTGGTAGTCCTGCTCAGCGCGCAGGTCGAGAACCGTGGCACCCTGGTTCATCAACCGGATCACGTCCTGCGGTGCCAGCGCCGCGACGCTCAGCGCACGCAGCCGCAGCTCGTTGACGAGCACGGCGATGGCGGCAATCAGCGCGAGCGAAGCCAACCAGGGGTGGTGGCTGCAATATTCCAGCAATCGGTCCATAGGGTAAGGTATCTGTCCGGCCGGCCATTATAGCTGCTTTCGGCACAGGTCCCGATGCGTCCGTACCACTTCGTTTCGATTGCGTTGATCCCGATATCGCTGGCGCTGCTGCTGCCTGGCACGGCGGCCCATGCCGCCACCGCGCAGCGCACGCAAGCCGAACTGAAAGCGCTGAACCAGAAGATCGACCGGATGACGCAGCGAGTCAGCCAGGATGCGCTCGAACGGGAGCGCCACTCTGCCGATCTCAAGGCCGCGGAGGTATCTCTCGGCCAGGCGCGTGGTGAACTCAATCGTCTCAATCGCGACTATGCCGAACGTACCGCCCGCCGCGCCGGCCTGGCACAGGCCAGGGACGGCGAGCAGCACTCGCTGGACGCAGAGCGCACGGCGCTGGCGGGCCAGTTGCGCGCGGCTTACATGCTCGGTCGCGAAGAACCGCTGAAGCTGCTGCTGAACCAGCAGGACCCGCTTCACAGCAGCCGCCTGTATACGTATTACAGCTACTTCGGCCGGGCGCGGGCGCGGCAGATCGGCGTCATCGAGCAGCGGGTGCAGCATCTCGACGAACTCGATGCCCAGCTGGCTCAGGAGCAGACGCAGATCACCGAGCTGAAGTCGGCGCAACAGTCGCAGCTCGCGCTGTTGCAGCAGGCGCGGGACCGGCGCCAGACCGTACTGGTGAGCTTCAATGCGGCCGCCCAGACCCATGAGCAGAACCTCGCTAGGCTGAAGACCCAGCAGGAGGATCTCGAGCGGCTGCTGGACCGGTTGAACCAGACCCTCAAGAGCGTACCGCCGCCCGAGAACGGGACCGCCTTCGGGCGCTCGCGCGGTCAGCTCAACTGGCCGGTAGCCGGGCATCTCACGGCACGCTTCGGGGCGCAGCGCGCCAGCGGCGTCAACTGGGAAGGGGTCGTGATCGCGACGGAACACGGATCGCCGGTCAGCGCGGTCGCGTCCGGTCGCGTGGTTTATGCCGACTGGCTGCCGGGGCTGGGTTTGCTGGTCATCATCGACCATGGCGATGGTTATATGAGTCTCTACGGACATAATGACCGCCTGCTCAAGGCGGTCGGAGAGTCGGTCTCGGCCGGCGAGACGATCGCTGCGGCGGGCGACAGCGGCGGCCGGGCCTCGCCAGAGCTGTATTTCGAGATCCGCCGGGGCGGCAAACCGGTGGACCCGGCCCCCTGGTTCAAGACCGCCCACCCCTGACAGAGGCCATTTTGTAGGACAAGCGGCGGCAGTGAGGACGGGATCTCGGATCGAAAGCCCGCAAAAGCGATCTCCGTCAAAGATTAAAGACCGCGCAAACGTGATGCTGTCGGACCAAAGGACCCGACACGATCAATGGATACACCCGCCCTGGGACAGCCTGCGAGCGCCGCTTCGTCACTGGAGCCCTACGTCCAGCTGCTGCGCGCCCTGCTGCCCCGCCTGGATGTGCTGAGCGTCTTCAATGCCCATGGAGAGCTGTACTGGTCGAGCCAGGGTGCGGTCGAACCCGATTTGATAACGCTGCTGCCGGAGTCGATCCGGGCAGCCGAAAAGGACCCGGTGGCGTTCGGCGAGCAGCGATCCGTGCGGGGTGCGCCGATCTATCTTTTCTGGCTGCGGCGCGACGATGGCGCGCAGCCTGCGACGCCGTTCGCAGTGGTGACGGTGAGCCTGCGCAGCGCCGCCGTGGATGCCGAGCAACGGTCGCTCTCATTCATTCAATCGATGGTCAGGCCGGCCATCGAATGTCTGCGGCGCGAGCTGCTGGCGCGAGACGAGATCTTCAACCTGCAAAGCTCCATGCTCGAGCAGGACAACGATCTGGAGATGCTGCTGTCGGTCTCAGGCGGTGGTAGCGACAGCCGCGCCGAGGACGGCAATGATCTGAAGGCGATCGTCGCCAATGCCACCGAGCATCTGAAGGTGGGCCTGTCGGCGCTGATCATTCCGGAGAAGGGTATCGCGCTGGTGCAGGTGGCGAAGGACAAGCCCATCGCCACCACGTTGCTGGCGAAGGCCCATCGTCATCTACTGTCGATGGCGCAGGTGCGCCGACAGGCGACGATCGTCAATCGCCTCACGTTTGGATCCGGCGACTCGGCCGCCTATCGAGTCCTGGCCTGCCCCATCCCTAAGGCCGATGGCCGCGCAATGGGTGTTCTGGCGCTGTTCCGTGTCGATTCGGCGCCTGAATTCACCGCCCATCATGGACGCGTGACCGAACTGCTGGCGCGTCGCATCGCGTCCATCGTCACCAACAGTTACGACGCGCTCACCGGCATGCTCACGCGGCCCGCCTTCGAGCAGCGTGTCAATGCCGCGCTCACCAACAGCGGGTTCGGCAGCGGCTACGTCGAGCGCGACGGCGCGGACGCGCTGCGCGCCTGGTGTGCGCTGTTCATCGATATCAATCGCTTGCACCTGATCAACGACAACTACGGCATGCACATGGGCGATCGAGTGATCGCGCAGCTCGGCGAGCTGATCCGCGGACGCCTGCCCCCGGGCGCCATCGCGGCGCGCATCTCGGGCGACCGGTTCGCGATCCTGGTGCAGGCAAGTCTCGACGACGCCACGCGATTCGCCGAATCGCTGCGAGCCGGTGCGGAAGCGGTCGGCGCCGCCTTCGGCGACGGCAAGATGCCGACGTCGGTCAGCATCGGCGTCGCGGTGGTGGATCCGCGCTCCGAAGAACTGGTGCACGCGTTCGCCGCGGCAGAAACAGCCTGCAAGGCCGCCAACGACCGCGGCCGCAATCGCGTCGAGGTCTATCACGAGGCCGACGAGAGCATCGTCCGACGCTTCACCGATATCAACCTGGTGGCGGACCTGCGCCGCGCGATCGCCGAAGATCGCCTGGAACTTCGGGCGCAGATGATCGTGCCGCTGGGCGCCAAGCGTTCGGCGCCGCATTTCGAGATATTGCTGCGCGTGATCGGCGAACAGGGCGAAATCGTCGGCCCCGACAGTTTCCTCTCGGCCGCGCACCGCTACCAGTTGATGCCGACGCTCGACCGCTGGGTGATCCAGCACTCGATCGATATGCTCAGACCGCATGCCGACCTGCTCGCCGCCAGCCGGGTGCAATTCAACATCAACTTCTCCGGTCAGTCGCTGCAGGACGCCGAGTTCACCGATTGGATCGAGAAGCTGATCGAGCGCAGCGGGCTGGATCCCGGTTGTCTGTGTTTCGAACTCACCGAGAGCGCCGCGATCGGCAACCTGGCGCGGGCGGAGCCGCTGATGCGCCGCCTGCGAGAGCTCGGCTGCAGCATCGCGCTGGACGACTTCGGCACCGGACTGAGTTCGCTGGCCTATCTTCGAACCCTGCCGGTCGATCTGCTGAAAATCGACGGCAGTTTCGTGCGCGACGTGCTGAAGGATCCGCGCGCCGAATCGATGGTGCAGGCAATCGCGCAACTGGCGCGCTCGATGTCGCTGACGACCGTTGCCGAGTACGTCGAGACCGACGAGATCATGAGTCGCATTACGGCACTGGGCGTGGACTTCGGCCAGGGTTTTGCGATCGGCCGCCCGGTGCCACTCGCAGAGATAGTTGCCGAGCTGCCGCTCTATGCCGCGGCGGCGCAGCCAAGCGGCGTGTGGCCGGCCAGCACGGCCGCCTGATCGGATCAGGCTGACCCGGACCCCTTGATTTTGAGGTGCGACCCCTGCCAACTTAGATTCATGGCACAGCGAGCGCGCCTGATCCTGGCCCTGAGCGTCGGCATCATGCTGGGGGTTTCGATATCGGTTACCGATCGGGTGCTGGCCGAGCGCGGTGCCGACGACGCCCCGCCAGCGCGCTACACGGACAGCGCCGGTCTCCCATGGCGGGACGCGCGCCTGCTGGCGGAAGTCATGCAGCGCGTAAAAGAGGGTTACGTCGATCCCGTCAGCGATCATCAGTTGATGCTGGACGCGACGCGTGGCATGGTCGCGGCGCTCGACGAGCATTCCACGTTCCTGACGCCCGCGGAATACGACGACATGAAAGTCAGCACGAGCGGCGCTTACGCCGGCATCGGGGTCGAGGTCGTGCAGGGCAAGGACGGCATTTCGATCATCCACTGCATGGATGGATCACCGGCGCAGCGTGCGGGCATTCGAACCGGCGACACCATCCTCTCCATCGACGGCAGGATGGTCGATCCTGCGCGCCAGTCGGACGGGATCGCGCACATGCGCGGCGCGGCGGGCACCGCCATCCGGTTGCTGATACGTCGGGTCGATACGCCGACACCGATCGAATTTCGCGTCGTGCGCACGGAAGTGCGCCTGCAGAGCGTCCAGGGGCAGATGCTGACGGGCGACGTTGGCTATCTTCGCGTTACCAGCTTCACCGAGACGACCGGTACCGAGATGGCGCAGGTGGTGGAGCAGCTCGAACATGACCGCGGCCAGAGGATCAAAGGATTTGTCATCGATCTGCGCAATAATCTGGGCGGTGTGCTCGACGCGGCAGCGGAGGTTGCTGATGACTTCCTCGACCACGGTGTCATCGTGACGGCCAACGGACGTACGGCCGATGCTAAATTCCGCATTGATGCGAAACCGGGCGACATCACCCACGGTGCCGCGCTGGTGGTGCTCGTGAATGGCAGTTCCGCGTCAGCCTCCGAGATCCTTGCAGCGGCGCTGCACGACAATCAGCGTGCGAAGCTGATCGGCCGCAAAACCTATGGCAAAGGGTCGGTACAGACGATCATGCCGCTGAGCGACGGGCAGGCGCTGAAGATCACCACTTCGCGTTACTTCACCCCGTCGGGTGTCTCCATCAACGGTGTCGGCATCACGCCGGACGTAGTGCTGGAAGGGCCGGAACAGCCGCCGGCGGACCTCGACAGCGCGTCGATGACGGCTGCGAGCCTCGCCACGGGTGCCCTCGCCGCGGGCGCCGTTCCGACACTGGCACTGCGCGATCCCGAGGTAGCCATCGCATTGCATGCGCTGACATCGCATACGGGCGTGGTCGCGCGCGGTGCCGCCGCCGGCGCCTCCGCCACGCCTGCCGCGCAGTGACGCGACCGCCCGCCCCATGAACACGCTGCACGCCGCGGTCGATGTGATCATGCATCTCGACCGGAATCTCGCCGCGCTGCTGATGAGCTATCACACCTGGATCTATGCACTGCTGTTCGCGGTGATCTTTGCCGAGACGGGCCTGGTGGTCACTCCGATTCTGCCGGGCGATTCACTGCTGTTTGGAGTCGGCGCGCTGGCGGCCATCGACGACAGCCACACGCTGCAGGTCGGCTGGGCGTTCGTGCTGCTGGCAGCCGCGGCGATCCTCGGCAATTCGGTCAACTATGCGATCGGGCGCGCGATCGGACAACGGGCGTTCGACAGTCCGATCCGTTTCCTGAAGAAGGACTACCTGAATCGAACCCGGGCCTACTTCGATCGCCACGGCGGCATCACCGTATTCCTGTCCCGATTCACACCGATCGTGCGAACCTTCGCACCATTCGTCGCCGGCGTGGGGCGAATGCCTTATCTGCGTTTCCAGGCCTTCAATATCGCCGGTGGGGTCAGCTGGGTGGCGCTGTTTCTATTCAGTGGCTTCGTCTTCGGCAACCTGCCGTGGGTGCACAGTCACTTCGGCCTCGTGACCATCCTGGTCGTCCTGGCATCGATGGTGCCGCTGCTGATAGTCGCGATCCGCGACCGCCGTGGTGTCGCTGCCGCGGCGGCTGCCGCAGCGGCCTCCGACAGCGGCCGGGGCTGAGGTCGACCATGGGGCGCTCCCGAGGTTACGTGCATCGCGTCGATGTCCGCGCCGAGGTCACGGACGTCTGGCAGGCGCTGGTCGATCCGACCATTCTGGCGCGCTGGCATGTCCCGGACGTGCGGGTGGATCCGCGCGAGGGCGGCAGTTACTGGACGCGTCTCGGTCCCAGATTCGAGCGAGAGGCGCACATCGATATCTTCAAGCCGCCGCAGCGGCTGCGCCTGCTGTATCTGCCGGCGGCAGAGCTGCCCGATAGCGGTTCGGTTCCCGTCGACGATTTCCTCCTGGACCGCGATCAGGAGGCGAGCCGTGCCACCGGCGGGCCGGTGACGGTCCTGCGACTCATGGGGTCGGGCATTCCGGAGGAGCGTGAGTGGGACCCGATGTACATCCGGCTGCGCGGCGGCTGGGAGCGGGCGCTGCTGCGACTCAAAGCGATGTTCGAACCGGGCAAGGAAGCCGGGCGGTCCGCTGCCGGGAGCGACACGGCGAAAGCGGGCGGTACGACCCAGCGACGGCTGCGTGCGAGAGCGCAGCCGCAACCGCGCGAAGACAAGACGATCGAATGGCCGCAGCCTGGTGACAGCAGCAGGAAGCAGCCGCCGGCGGATGATTTCATTCCATGGCCGGAGCCGACGGACAAGAAGCGCTAGCAAGCGCTGGCAGACGTCAGCGAGCCGGTTTGCTCGCAATCCGGTAGAGCAGGAATCCCAGCAGACAGTACGACGCGACACCGAGCAGCATGCCGGGCGTGCTATCGAAGAGGCGCCAGGCGGGCGGCAGCGCCGCGGCGTCGGGGTTGTTGGTGGCCACGATCGGAATCGCAAGCAGTACCCCGGTCAGCGATTCGCCGGCGATCATGCCTGCCGCATACAGCATTCCGCGGCTCGCCAGTCCTTCTTCGGCGACGCTGCCATCGCTCTGACCGGCATGACGGTCGCGAGCGCGGTGCGCGAAATGGGACAGCATCCCGCCGATGAAGATCGGCAGCGAGATGCCGTAGGGAAGATACATGCCGACCGCGACCCCGAGCACCGGCGTGCGGAAACTGCTGCCGCGTTTGCGCAGTGCCTCGTCGATCAGAATCACCACGACGCCGACGCCGGCTCCGACCAGGATCATGTCCCACGGCAGCTGGCCGCCGAACATGCCGCGCGAGACCGCCATGATCATGGTCGCCTGTGGCGCGGCCAGCGGGTGCGGGTGCGTCGCGTCGGCGACGCCGATGCCATAGGCGTTGTTCAGCAGGTTCAGCACCGGGGCCAGGACCAGCGCCGAGGTCGCGGCGCCGACGGCCATGATGATCTGCTGCTTCCAGGGCGTGGCGCCCACCAGCTGCCCGCACTTCAGATCCTGCGTGTTGTCGCCGGCGATCGACAGCGCGCTGCAGACCGCGGCACCGATCATCACCGCTGCCACCGGACCCACGACCGAGTTGCCGTGCGTGATCACCAGCAGCATGGCGGACGACGCCAGCATGGTCGAGATGATCATCCCCGAGACAGGATCATTGGTGCTGCCGACGAGTCCCGCCATGTAGCCGGATACCGAGCAGAAGATGAACGACAGGATGATCATCGCCAGTGTCATCGGAATGCTGATCAGAAAGCTGCCGACCACCGCGTGATACATGAACATCAGCGGGAGCGACGCGGCCAGCGTACCGATCAGCACCCACTTCATCGGCACGTCCTGTTCGGTGGCTGGCACCGCGGGTCCGCCGAGTCTTGCTGCGCTGGCCGAGCGTCGCATCGCCTCGACGCCGCTGCTGATACCGCTCAGCAACGAGCCTCGCAGCGACACCAATGTCCACAAGCCGCCGATCAACATGCCGCCGACGCCGATGAAGCGGATCTGCTGCTTCCATATCGCGGTCGCGGCCGCTGTGGCCGTGGCCGCAGCGACCTGCTGCCCCAATGGGCTGGCCGGATCCAGGAACCAGGTGCTGTAGATCGGGATCGCGATGTTGAAGGACAGAAAGGCACCCACGAGCATCACGATGCCGACGTTACGGCCGCAGATATAGCCGACGCCCAGCAGCGCCGGCGACAGATCGTTGCTGACGAAACCGATCGCACGGCCGAAGCGGGCACCGATCTGCGCCGTGTCCGGTATCAGCTTCAGACCGTTTTCGGCCATCACCTTCACGATGGCGCCCAGCGCGGCGGCACCCGCCAGCAGCTTGGCGCCGTGAGCCGGATCGGCCCCCGCGCGCAGTACTTCCGCCGCTGCCGTGCCTTCAGGAAAGGGTAGCTTCTGTTCCACGATCAGCGCGCGGCGCAGCGGCACCGTGAACAGCACGCCGAGCAGGCCGCCCATCGCCGCGAAGCCGAATACCCACGGATAGCGGTATTCATGCCACGCACCCAGCATGACCAGCGCCGGGGTCGTGAACAGCATGCCGGTCGCGGTCGACGAGCCAGCCGAGCCGCCCGTCTGCACGATGTTGTTCTCGAGAATGCCGCCATGACCGAGCAGTTTCAGCACCGCCATCGATACCACCGCGGACGGGATGGCCGAGGCGATCGTCAGTCCCGCGAACAGTCCCAGGTAAGTGTTGGCGGCGCCCATCAGCACGGCCAGGATCACCGAGAGGATGATGGCCCGCACGGTCAGCTCCCGGCCGGTCTGCTCGATCGCATTCATCGCAACACTCCTCAGTCGGCGCCGTGGGACCAGCGTCGCAGCAGCGGCAACAGCACCAGCAACGCTGCGGCACATATACCGCAGAACCAGACGATGAACATGAACTGACCGGGCATCGCCCCCACCCGGTTCGGATCGATGCCGCCGGCGATGCGTCCCGCGAGCAGATTGCCGAGCGACAGGCTGACGAAGAAGATGCCGATGCTCTGGCCGGTGAAGCGCTCCGGTACCAGCTTGCTGACGGCGCTCATGCCGACGGGGCTGAGCGATAGTTCACCCCAGGTGCAAAGAAGGTAGGTCGCGATAAGCCACCCCATGCCGACTCGCGCGGCGCCGCCCGCGATCAGATGGGAGGCGCTCGCCATCACCGCGAACGCGGCGGCCATGAAGCCCACGCCGAGTGCGAACTTGGCGCCGGCCGGCGGATCGAGATGGCGCCGCCCGAGCATCAGCCACAGTGAAGAGAACACCGGACCGAACAGAATGATGAAAATCGAATCGAGCGACTGCAGCCATTCGGCCGGAACCTCATGGCCCCCCAGATGCCGCTCGGTGAAGCGCTCGGCAAACAGGTTCAACGAGGAGCCGCCCTGCTCGAAGCCGGCCCAGAACAGCGTCGAGGCGACGAACAGCACGATCACCACCACGACGCGCTGCCGCTGGATGGCAGTGAGCCCGGCGCCTGCCAGCAGATAGACGAAGAACAGCAGCGCGACCCCGACGACGGCCTCGGTGGCCAGTTGTGCCAGCCGGGTCGGATCGGGGGCGACAGCGCCCGTCAGCATCGATGCGACCGCCACGAATAGCACAGCGAGACCTGCAACCAGGATGGCCACCGAGCCACGCGATACAGGCGCGTCCGGTTTCGCGCCTGTGTTCGGCAGACGGCGGCGTCCAATCAGAAACAGTACGACGCCTGCTGCCATGCCCACGGCTGCCGCAAAGAAGCCGGCCGGCCAGCCGTAGCGGACCGCCAGCGCACCGGCGATCAGCGGCCCGAGCATGCCGCCGACGTTGACCCCGATGTAATAAATCGTAAAGCCGGCATCGCGACGCGCGCCGCCTTCGGGATAGAGCGCGGCGACCAGTGCGCCCGCGTTGGTCTTGAGCATGCCGGTACCGAGCACGATGACGAGCAGACCCAGGAAGAACAGCTTCGGCGTGGCCGCGAGACCCAGCAGGATATGCCCGAGCGTGATGATCACGCCGCCCGCCAGTACGGTGCGCTTCGCGCCCAGCACCCGATCGCCGATCCAGCCCCCCGGCAGACAGGCGATATAGGTGCCGCCGACGTACAGGCCGTAGATCGACGCCGCGGTGCGGACGTCGAGTGCGAGGCCGCCGTGAGCAGCGGGTTCGACCAGGAACAGGATCAGCAGTGCACGCATGCCGTAGAAGCTCATGCGTTCCCACATCTCGAGCAGAAAAATCGTCAGCAGTCCCGCAGGGTGCCCGAAGAATGCGCGCTCGCTACCCGAGCCCGGCGCGGGTGCCGTCTCGGCGCTCGGATTCACGCGGTTCCCTGTTCTCCTGTTTCGACGACAGGCCTGCCGCGGCGCATGAGCGCTGCCATCAGAATGCCGCCTTCGTACAGCAGGTACATCGGCAGCGCCATCGAGAACTGCGACAGCACGTCCGGCGGGGTCAGGATCGCGGCGATGATGAAGACCGCGATCAGCACGTAGCCGCGCACCGATCGCAGCTTTTCCAGGCTGACCAGATTGGTCAGCACCAGCAGTACTACCGCGACGGGCGTCTCGAACGCGACCCCGAAGGCGACGAACAACGTCAGCACGAATTTGAGGTAGTTGCTGATGTCCGCCATCAGCATCACGTTCTGCGGCGTCGTGGCGACGAAGAATTTGAACGCCAGCGGGAAGACGAAGAAATAGGAGAACGCGACGCCCGCATAGAACAAAAGGATGGCGGTGATCAGCAGTGGGACGGCGAACCGCTTCTCGTGTTTGTAGAGACCGGGCGCCACGAAAGCCCAGATCTGAAAGAGCACGTAGGGCATGGCCGCCATCAGCCCGGCGACGAACGCCAGCTTCAGCGGTGCGGTGAAGGTAGCCGTGACCGTGGTCGCGATCAGCTTCTGGCCGGGAGGAAGCCTCGATACCAGCGGCTGAGAGATGAAGTCGAACAGCTGATTGCAGTAGTACCAGGCCGGGCAGAAGGCGATGAGCACCGCGACGGAGGCCTTCAGGAGCCTCCCGCGCAGCTCCAGCAGATGCGAGATGAGCGTGCCTTCCGGCAGCGCCTCAGGTTCCTCGCTCACCTGGCTCTTCCGCCGGTGGTGCGCCCTCGGACGCACCCGGTGGCATACCCTGGGGTGCACTCTGAGGTGCACTCTGCGCTGCGCTCTGGGGCGGCGCAGTCTGTGCCGCGGGCGGTACCGGTGCGGGTCGCGACGGCGGCTTCATGTGCGCCTTGAGATCGGCGGCACGCTCCAGTTGCTCGGCTTCCTGCTCGAGTTGTTCGCGGAACTGCCGCGCCATCGAGCGGGCGCGACCCACCCAGCGGCCCACCGTCTGCGCCAGCTTCGGCAGCTTCTGCGGGCCCAGCACCGCCAGCGCTACGAAGAAAATGACCAGAATCTCGGAAAAATCGATTCCGAACATGGCGTTCCGGAGGAGTGATGGCAGTCGTCAGGCGTGGGACGCGGGCTTGTTCTCGGAAGGTGCGCGGGGTTTGGCCGCGACGTCCGGAAACTCCGCATCCTTGGCGGCAACCGGGGAGGAGATCTGCTTGTGCTCGTCGTCCTCGGTATCGCTCATCGCTTTCTTGAAGCCGCGGAACGCGCCGCCCAGATCCGAGCCGATGCTCTTGAGCTTCTTGGTGCCAAACACCAGCAGAACGATCGCGAGGATGATCAACAGGTGCTTGGGTGCGAACAGATCCATGGGTGCTCCAGGCGGTCAAGCCGTTGCTGTATCGGACCATGATAGGCCATTTGGCAATGCACAACTAACGGACGGATCAGACAT
>DATBAM010000054.1:0-1889 GCA_036271535.1 Steroidobacteraceae bacterium
AGCCGATGGCGTACAGCACGAAGAAAATCAACCGATAGGGAACCAGCCACAGCAGTGAGGTGCCGGCCTGCTTCCAGATGCCCACGATGGCAGGCACGTCCGCATGCACGACGAGAATCGTCAGCAGCGCGAGTCCCAGCAGCCCCGCGATATAGACTGCCGCCTTCAAACGGTACCCGGGTTACGCAACGCGGCGCATCACGCCTGTTGAGTCCACGTCGAACTCGTGTCCGCGCCAGCTGATCCGTCGCGCGAAGAAGCTCTGGCACCAGATCCAGCAGGTTAGCAGGTCGCGTACGGGTATCAGCAACACATCCTCGAGCAGCGGCCGGTCACGGTGCAGCCGGCGCACGAAATGCAGGGCAAACCTTGCCAGCGCCGTTATACCGAACAGCGCCCAGGCGAGGCGATGCCAGGGCGCCTCGGTCGTCAGCAGCAGACCGATGATCGCCAAAGTCAGGCTGAAGGTGAGAAAAATCATCCGGAAACTCATCGGCCTCACGATGTGCAGCGTACGCATCCAGCGTATTTCGTGGCGTGTCAGGGCCGTGAGGTCCGGCTCGTCGTGTTCGGCCCGAATCTCGTGCGGCGACAGTACGATCCGCAGACCGCGCGCCCGGATCATATGGCCGAGCTGATAGTCATCGGCGAGGTGGTCCACGAGTTCGCGCAGCCCGCCGATCGCATCCAGCGTGCTGCGTCGCAGGCACAGCGTCTGGCCGGATGCATAGCCTTGATGGCCGAACAGCCACGCCAGCATCACCGACGGAAAATACCATTCGTTGACGTACATCGCGCCCAGGCGCGACCAGACACGCGGCGTGGGTGCGTCATGCGACAGGCAGGTCACCAGGCCCACTCCCGGATCACTCAGCGGTGCAGTCACGGCCGCGAGGTAGTCGCGCTTCACGGAAATGTCGCTGTCCGCGACCAGCAATATCGGATGCCGCGCCTTGGCCAGCATGTTGATGAGATTGCTGCTCTTGTTATTGTGGCCGTGGCATTGCGCGTTCACCACGACCTCGATGGCCACATCCGGAAACTCCCGCATCAGGCGCGCGACGGTGCCCAGCGCCGGGTCGCCCGCCTCGAGGGTGCCGAAAACGATCTGGAACTGCGCGTAGTCCTGGACGCAGAACGAACGCAGATGTTCGTACAGTCCCGGCTCCTCGCCGCACAGGGGCTTGAGCACCGTCACCGGCGGCTGCGCCGTCGAGACGCAACGGGACCGGGCGACGTAGCGTCGCCAGGCCAGTACGGCCGCGAGCACCACGATCGAATAGCCGGCCGCGATGCCGAGGCTGGTATAGCCAATTAGCGCGGCGATCAACTGGGCCGCATGCATGATTGCCTCGACTCGTCCGTTATGCGCGCGCCGCCCTCACGCCTGATGCGCGCGCAGGAAGCGGAAAAACTCCACGCCCTCGCGCAGTCGCCGCTTCATCATCTCCCAGCTGCCGAGCATCTCCCGGACGATCTCCCAGATCTTTCCGGGACGGAAGTAGAAGCGTTTGTAGAACACTTCCATGCTGTGGAAGATCTGTTCCTTCGACAGATGCGGGTAGCTGATCGCCGCCAGCTGCACGCCGTGGTCGTTGACCAGGTTCACCGCTTCGTTCTCCAGCAGCCAGCCATTGTCGACGGCCTGCCGGTACAAAGTCGTGCCCGGATAGGGCGCGGCGAGGGACACCTGGATGGTGTGCGGATTGATTTCCTTGGCGAAGCGGATGGTTTTCTCGATGGTCTCAGTGGTCTCACCCGGCAGGCCGAGAATGAAGGTGCCATGGATGAGGATGCCGAGCTTGCGACAGTCTTCGGTGAAGCGCCGCGCGATATCGGTGCGCAGACCCTTCTTGATGTTCAGCAGGATCTGGTCATCGCCGGACTCG
>DATBAM010000055.1:0-8051 GCA_036271535.1 Steroidobacteraceae bacterium
GCACAGCTCGCGCGCGACGAACGCGGCGTGTTTCATCTGCACCTCGTTGGGAAACTTCGGACCGAAACCGAACCAGGCGCGCCGGCGGTTGGCCTTCTCCAGCTTCGCCATCACCCCCTGCAGGTAGGGGCTTTGCCTCACGAGCCGGTCGACGAGTTCGGCGTCTTCATAGAAAAACGCCTTCTCGCACAGGATCGGATCGCACCCCTCCATCGTGATGATCTGTTTGTTGTGCTTCAGCGCCCGCAGTTCCTGCGGCATCATCAGTGCCCTGCCGTACTCCGACTCATTGGTGCTCGTCGACGAACTCCGCCCACGACTACGGCTACGCGAGCGCGCCATGTACGTGAAGGTCCCCAGCATCTTCGAGTACTCTTCCGATTCCTTGACCGTACGCGGCGCATACAGGCTGCGCATCTTGCAGTTGATCGCGAGCGTTTCGGCGCCGTGCTTGCCGTACAGCTTCGGATCCTCGATCTGTGACATGCCCTGAAAGATCAGCATCAGTCTGAGGTTGTATCCAGCAATGAACGGGTTGGCCGTATCGATGATGTCGATCTTGCCGGGCGCTGCAAACTCGTCCAGGATCAGCGCGCACTGGTATTTGAGCGCAGGATTCTCGGCAGGCAGCTCGCGTGTGTTCAGGTCGATCAGCTGCGAGAAAAAGAGATTGACCAGCAGCGCGCCGGCCTTCAGGTCGCCCGGCTTGATGCCCACATAGATCGACATGCGCTTTTTGCGCACATCGGCCAGATTGAAGTCCGAGCGACTGGTCGCCGCGTCGACGACCGGATTACTGAAGACATTGAGCGGCGCGGTCATCGTCGATACGATGTTCGCGAAGGCTTCCTTCGATTGCGACAGGAAACGGTTCAGCGCATCAAGACATTCGAACGTGAGCGCCGGCAGCCCGTCAGTCGCATGCGCTGCATCCGCGCGCGTGCTGACGATCGACGAGATGTGTTCACGGATCGCCCTGCCCTTGCCGGATGCCTGCCGCAGCACCTCGCCGAACGTGCACGGCAGCGAGGGCGTTTCCAGCAGATACAGGACGATCCCGATGAACAGGTTGCGGGCGTTGTCGTTCCAGTACTTCAGACGTGCGTCAACGTTCGACGGATACAGGTGCTCGCCGATCGTCATCACGTCGCCCACGCGCGCATATGCGGGTCGGCCGGCGATATATTCGAGCGGGTTGTACGCGTGCGAGCGTCCGTCTTCCGAGAACGGCGCCCACAGATAGGTTTCGTGACCGCATGCCCGCCGATAGCCGGACGTATAGTGGTAGTTCTCTTCCTTGATGTCCTCGACCACGACGGAATCGGGATAGGTGAGAAGATTCGGGATCACGAGCGACGTGCCCTTGCCGGAGCGGGTGCCGGCGGCCGTCATCAGGAAATCCTGGCCGTAATACTTCAGGTATTCACCCTTGTACTTACCGACAATGAAGGGCGGATACAGATGTTGTGAGGTCGTCATGGTTACTTCTTCTCCAGCAGGCCCGCTTTCACAATGTCGTTACGGGTTGCGAACCGGGCCTGGCCAAACTGCGCGAGGCGTTTGCGGCCCGACACGAGCGCCATCGTGATCACGGCCACGGGCAGGCCGGTGATCACCACCGACAGCAGCGTGCACACCTTGAGCGCGCGCACCACAGCAGGCACGTCGCCGTAGGCATGCCAGTAGTCGTACAGCGTGAACACGCGCGCGCTGCCCTCCGGCAACTTCTGCATCTTCGCGAAAAGCTGGCCGCCGGCGAACTGCCCGAGGAACGCGAAGCCGCACAGGATCAGCAGGAAGACCACGACCGGGATCAGAATTCGAAGCGGTTTTGGCATGGTCGGTCCTCAGCGCGCGGCCGCGTCGATAGCGGCCTGGAATTTCAGATGCGGTGTCATGCGGCCATCTCCCGTTGTTGCAGATGCGCGCTCAGGTCGCGATGCAGGCGCATCGCGGCGCGCACGTGCTCGAAGGGTCCGTGGAACTGGTTGCTGTTGCCCGCCGTACAGCGATCGATCGGCTCCCACAGCAGGTAGCGCCACTCGTCATAGACTGAGTACCGTGCGATCGTCCAGCCCGACGGGTGGACCAGCGCAAAGTCGCCGGACGGTCGCCATTTGCACTGGCTGTCATCGTTCGCGTCCGCAGCATCGACAATCGCGGAAACCGGAAGATCTGCCTTCATTGCGGGAACTCTCCGGGTGGATCGGCGGACAGGATCCCTAGGGCGTCGCGCTGCGCGTCGTCCAGCCCGGCGTCGGGGATACCCTCGCGGCTGTGCACGATCACGGCGCCGTAGAGCCGCGCCAGCGCGCGGGCCTCTGTGCTGGCAGCGAATGCTGCGTCTGACGGCGAACGCATGCGCCATCCCTCGATCGCCGCCTCGATATCGCTGATCGCGAAGTTCATACACGGTCCTCCCTGCGGACGAGCCAGTGCGCCGTGAAACCGCGCGCCCACGACGCGGCGTAGACAAAGCACAGCGCGAGCACGCCGTACTGATGCGCCCGCCACGCCATGTCGAACCAGAACGGCTGCCCGGCCAGCCCGAAGATGCAGGCCCAGCGCCGCCAGTGCGCACGCCGGTCCTGCGACAGAAACACGGCGAGCGCACCGCACAGGCTGATCGCGATCTGTTCGATCATCTGCGCCGCGGCATCGGCGCTCATGAGACACAACCCAGCAGCTGCGCCTTGCCGATCGGGTCGTACCAGAGCTCGGTGAGCCGCTTGTTGCGCATGAAGAGAACCAGATCAACCGTTACGCGCACCTGTTCCATGATGAATTGCCAGTCGAGCGTCTGGCCGACGGCGCTCTGCTTGACCAGCGTCGCGATGCGCGACGGTGCCGAGCGCGCATCGTTGCAATGCACGGTCGTGATGCCGCCGGGCGTGCCCGTATTGAGCAGCGTCATGTAGTCCCACGTCTCGGCGCCGCGCAGCTCTGCAAGGAACACGCGGTCAAACTTCATGCGCAGTGTGGAGCGCACCAGTTCCTTTGCCGGCAGCGTGTCGCTGAAAAACATATGCACGCGGTTCGGGTGGTTCGGCAGCGACAGCTCCGGCGTGTCCTCGATCGTGCCGATCCGCTCGTCGGACGGCACGAGGTCTGAGAGCGCCTTGTTCAGCGTGGTCTTGCCGGAGCCGGTACCGCCGGCGAGCACAATGTTCAACCGGTTGGCAACCGCAAGCTCGAGCATGCGCGTGACGTTGCGCTGACCTTTCGCCTCGAGCATCTCGAGCTCGAACGGCTGCAGGTCCAGCGACTTGGACATGTCGCGGCGCGGCGACACGTCCCGATAGCCCTCGAACCAGCCGTTGCGCTCGTACTCGGCGACCGAGAAGCGCACGTCTGACGGGATCCGGATCGTTATGGATATCGTGTCCTGCTCGCAGGCCGGTTGCATCAGCACGTGTCCGCGCTGCCCCTCTGGCAGGACCACCGGATGAATCGGCTCCTTCGTCGAGAACTTGCCGCCCTTCATCACCGTTAGCGCGTTGGCGAGCTTGAAGCACGCATCGAACGAGCAGGCCGGTGCATCGTGCCGTCGCCATCCGGCACTGCCTTGTGTCCAGATCTCACCGGGACGGTTGATCGCGACCTCGGTAAGACTACCGTCGAAGAAGTTTGAGATGCCCATCTGCTTGAGGAAACTGCGGGCGATCGTGCCCTTCTCGATCACATCAATTACCACTGCACTCATGAGTACTCCTTTGTTGGTTAGGATCACATCCGGTAAGCGACCTGCCGGGCACGGTGAACGAGGCGTGGTGCCCGTATCCTGCGGCTCGATCTGCACTGACACGCGATACGGGCGGCGATCATCCGGCATACTGCTGGCGAGTTCGCGGAGCGTTTGCGCCGGCGATGTGGAAACCACGGTTGCGCTCAGAGGCGCTGCCGGCCTGGTCAATTTCCAGCCGGCACCGCCAATCGCCACAGCACAGAGCCCCGCTGCAAGCAGGACGCGTGATGTGCGTGGCGCAAGGAGTTCGTGAATCGGTGCGGGTTCGGCCGACTGACGGTTAGTTGCGCGTGATGCCGTCGTATTACCGACGGCATGATTGGCTGGCTCCTGGAGTGACGGCAACGCGCTGTCGCCCCACTCCGAAATCGTCAACCCGATACGCGCCCCGACATTACGCAGCAGGTTGCGTCGCAGCGGCGCCGACATGTCGTCGATCCGGCACCCATCGAGGGTCATGCAATCCTCGAACGCGTGCTCGTCGGCGATCTGCCGAAGTGGCAAGACATCTTGAACCACGCGCGGACGCCGTGCATCCACCCGTTCGGCCAGCTGCCGAATCGTGTTGCCGTAGAAACAGAAACGCAGGGCGTCGCGCAGCTTCGTCTCGAACACGTCGCGATCGAGCCCATGCAGCGGGAAGTCGTCCGGGTAGGTGATCTTCAGGTTCATGGGTTCGCTCCTCATTGCTGCCCGTTCTGGCCAACAGGGTTGCCCTGCGCGTCGACGTTCTCGTACACGCCGGTCAGGTCAATGTCGCGCGCCACAAAGATGTTGATGACCGAGCCCTGGTTCGAATAAGCCGTCGGCGGGATGTTGATGGTGTTACGCAGCGTCTCCGCGGCCACATCCTGCGTGGCGTTCGAACTGTTGGAGAACGTGATCTGCTGGCCAGACCCGGTTGCCTTGTTCGCCAGCGCCTGGCCGAAGTCGCCAATCAGGCTGACCATCAACGCGCCCTTGAAGCGCTGCCAGAAGTGCTCGTCGACGTAGGCCGGAATACCCGCGGCACCCAACGGATCGGTAGCGGGCGAGTTCAGTGGAATATGCACGTCGCCGTCGTCGATCTCGTCCCAGATCGCGCCGATCACGCCCTGCCCCTGGATCACCGCATCGCGCTGCTCGCCCTTCGCCATCGCACCCTTGCGAACGAGCAGCGTCGTGCCGTCGTCGGACCACACGTCCTGCGCGATCGGGCACCCGATCAGGCCCGGCCGGTCGGTACGGATCGCCGTCGACTGACCACAGCGGATCATCGTGTTGCGACTGAGCAGGTAATGCCGGTTCGGCCGGAACGAGGCCTGCATCGGCTGCAGCTTTGACGGTTGCAAGGACTGGTCGATCGCGGAGCCCTTGCCGTCGCCCGCGTCCGCCTTGCTGGTTGATCTGGGCGCACTGCCGCCGCGCAGCGCCGACATGCCCATCGACTTCGCCAAACCTGCCAGACCACTGGCATCGTGGCCAACGGCTCCAGTGCTGCCACTGTCGCTGTCGCCAGTGGCTTCATTTGATGCCACGGGACCATCGTTGCTCTGGCCAGAATCGTTGCTCCCGCTCGCGACGAGCACGCTGCCCTGCAGGCGGCGCTCGGCCGGCGTGAGCGGCCGCGGCTGGTTGCTCACGGCCACCGCCTGTCCGTTCGTCTGCGATGCCGCGCCGGCCGGCGTCGCGAGGTGGGAATTCGCGGCAGCGGCGGCCGCAGCCTCCGACGCTGCACGGGCCTGATCTTCCGCGCGCTTGATACGTTCCTTCTGCGTCTCCAGATCCGCACCGGCGTCACTCGCGCCACTGTCTTTCGGTTTTGTCAGCGCCGCCTGTCTCGCTTCCTGATGCTGCTGGAACAGGCGCTGCAGATAGATCGTGACACCCGATGCACCCAGCGCAATAACGGCGAGCGCGACCAGCACCAGACGCAGCTTGCCTACGCGCGTCTTCCGACGACCCGGCAGGTCGAGCGAAGGCTGCGGGCCGACGTCGGCAGACGCCGCATGCTCCATTTCGTTTGATTCAGTCATGCCCCGTTCGCTCCCTTGATCAGTTCGTCGATGCATCGGCGTGATCGCGCTCGATGCGCGCGCTGCCCGGCACCGACGAGCCCGCACGGTTGTAATGGCCATCAGGCGCATAGGCGTCGTTGCGGATACCCAGCACCGACTGACCGTAGCGGATGACAAACGACTTCGACACTTCGTGCACGACGACCGTATCGCCCTCCATATGAAAGTTCGCCGTCGCCTCGCCACCGTCGGGCAGTTTCGTGAAGATCGTCGGCAGGTCACGCGCAGTTGAGTACTTGAAGTACGTGAATCGGCCGTCGTCCCAAAGTGCAGTCGGTGCGAGTGCGTGGTCGCCGCGCATCATGTACTGGATATTGGCCGCAGGAACCGACACCACAGGCGTGGATTTCGCAGCACCAATACTGTTCGCGATCGATGCGGGAATGGCCGGCCCATTACCCGGTTGACTGCCCAGCGCGGCGCTTACCGCTTGCCGACGGCGCAGCTGCGCGCTCGCCGCTCTGGCACGCGTGTCCGGATAGTCGAAACGCAGTATCCATGTCGCCGGCTGTGCGGCCGAAACGTCAACAAGCGAGAGCGGATAGGTTCGCCGGTTGGTGACCAGCAGAAGATTGGTTTCCGGCTGCGGCGCGCCCGGTTTGAGCATCGCGCCACTGTCGTTGATGGCCACGTGCCAGGCCTTGCCGTCTCCGATGCCCTCGCCGCTGTTGATAATGTGTTCACCTGGCTCGAACTGGATCATTACCGCACGCCCCGGCATGGTGGCCACACGATAGGCCTGGTCCGGATCGTAGGTCGCGCACTGGATGTGCGGGTCTGAACCGCAGCTGCGCGGCGTTTCGAGCGCTCGCGCGTGGATCGGCACCAACGCAAAGCCCAGTGCGACCGCCGCTGCGCCTGCTGACATCCGGATCGTTCGTCCTTTCATGCTCCACCTCCGGCTGCCGCAGAGCCCGACGCCGGCGCAGCATCGGCAGGCGCCCGGGTCCAGTCGCGCGTGACCTCGTAGCTCGTGCAGCGAAAACCGTCCGCGTTGAGATCCTGCTGATCCTGCTTTTCCGGAACGTTCACACGCTCGAATGCGACCGTCGCAATCCAGTACGTCGGATCAGGCCGTTTCGCTGCGGGATTCAGCGGAACCAGCTGGCGCGAGAAAAATACCTGTGCGGCGGGCGCGAACGTGATCGAGCCGACGTGTGCGATGACACGCGCCTGATCCTTCAGAAGCTTGAGTGGGCCCACCGGGCCGCGCACCAGCCCGTCATAGGCTTCCTTCTCGTGGTCGTCGCTCATGAACATCACCGCAGCGTGCGTGTCCGAAATCGTCTCCCAGTCGTAGCTCTCGCGCAGTTCGACGTAGCGGTGCAGATCCGCGCGATCTGTCTTCTCGGAAAACGTAACGTGTCCGTTAGCTGTTGTCGGCAGCACATCGACCTTACCGGTCGACGAGTCCACGCGCAGCACCGCCGGCGGATTCGGCAGCTTTAGGAATCCTAAAGACCCCATGCCAGAAACAGCGGCGAGAGCGACAAGGCCCGATAACACCGAGCGCCGGTCCGCGATACGGGCCTTCTCTTCGGCTGCTTCGACCTTCGACTTCTCGAAGGCCTGTGCCTGTTTCAGGTACCAGCTGACCGCATCGCGCTCACCCGACTCAACACCGCTCACCGGCGGGTCTGCGCGCGCGATCGACCCGGCCGGGCTTCCCCTACGTTTTCGCGCGTTCGCTCCCGACGCAAACCATTGCCTGATAGTCGATGCCATCCTGTTCCTCACTTCGGTTCCGTAGCGCCCGACTGCTGGGCCAACGGTTGGTTGACGGGTACCCACTGACCAGTCGGCTCGGGTGGCTTTGGTGCCGAGCTGCAGGCCTGCAGCGCAAAGGCAACCAGTAAAATTGCGACAGGAGATTTCATGGTCTCCGCTTCTCCATTGGATTGAGCGAACAGCGCGTATTCCGTGGCATCTAGCAAAACAGCTTGATCGATACCATCGCGCCAACGGTTGCCACCGCGGCGGCGATCAGCCACCAACGCGCGATGGTTTTGAATAATCTGATCATTTTTTACGCCTCACTCAAGCTACCGCCAGTCTTCGGCGCTCCGCTGCCGCCCATTTTTCCAAGCGAACCCGCAAATTTCGCGACGCCACCCAGCTTGCCCACCATCGTCGAGATACCGACACCGCCCGCGAGAGACGAAGCCAAACCCGGCAGGTTAAGCGAGATAACCCAGAAAGCCAGCCCCATGATGTCCAGGTCGATCACTTGTGCGATGGAGGGAGATCCG
>DATBAM010000056.1:0-22060 GCA_036271535.1 Steroidobacteraceae bacterium
GACTAATTAGTTCAGGCGATTAGTTCAAGCTATCTGGCTCTGCCGAACCCTCACCTGCGCCGATTTGCTGCAACAGCGTCGGAAGCCGATCGAAATCGCGTAACTTGTCGAGGAAATGCCGGGCGCCGAGTGCGGCCGCAGCGCGGCGATATTCTGCCAGGTCATAGTTGGTCAGCACGATGACAACCACATCCTTGGCCTTGCTTCCAGGGATCGCTCGCAGAACGCCAAATCCGGTGCCTTGCCGAAGATGCAGGTCCAGCAGGACGACATCCACCGGCTGCCGCTGCAGGGCTGCAACGGCGTCGGCTTCGCTGTCCACCGTGGCCGCAAGATGAACCCCGGGGACGCTCAGAACCGTTTCACGTAAACGCTCGGCCAGGACCCGGGAGTCTTCCACCAGTAGCACCGAGAGATTGCGTGGGCTCATCGGAGCCCTCTGTATGGCCAAGTTTTGTACATCCATTTTCCAGAAATTTAGCTCGCCACCCATGCCCCGGTAAATTCCGATACGACCCTTCTGGGATCAGAGACAGCCTACAAAATCCGATTATTGGATAATTCCATTGCGCAAAGCGTACGTCGTGATATCCGCGTTGGTCGACAGACTCATTTTCTCGAGGATGCGCGTGCGATAGGTGCTGACCGTCTTGACCGACAGACACAGCTCGTCGGCGATCGAAGAGACTGCCCGGCCGGCCGCGAGTTTGCAGAAGATCTGGAATTCGCGCTCCGACAGTCGTCGATGCAACGGCTGATCCGTGTCGCCATCCAGATCCGACAGCAGCAGTTCGGCCAGGTTGGCACTCACATAGCGCCGACCCTGCATGACCGCCCGCGTCGCCTTCAGCAGTTCCTCCGGGGCGCACTCCTTCGGCAGATAGCCGCCGGCACCGGCCTTCAGAACATTGATCGCGTATTGACGCTCGGGGAATCCGCTCAATACCAGCACCTTCGTCTCGGGATAGCTCGCGCGAATGTAGCGCAGGATATCCAGCCCGCTGCGGTCGGGCATGTTGATGTCCAGAATGACGAGATCCCAATTGCCGGTGCGCAACTGATCCAACGTCTCGTTGCCGGATGCAGCTTCACCAATTTCGGTGATGCTGCGATCGTCCTCGAGAAACTGACGCAGCCCCGCCCGCACCATTGCATGATCGTCTGCTAGAAGAATCCTTGACATGAATTCACCACTTCTTAAGCGTGTGCTTGCATACCCTGGCGCTCATACGCTGCAAGCTTGTTATACAACGTTTTCAAACTGCATCCCAGCATCTTGGCCGCCCGCGCCTTGTTCCCGGCCCAGTGCGCGAGCGTCGCTTCAATCAACCAGCGCTCGGCCTGCGCGAGCGACGATCCGATCGGAACACGCACGCCGCCATGGTCGTCATGCGCCACCGCCCGCGCCTCGGTGAGCCCTGCATGCAGGTTCATAGGTTCGAGTTCGAGTTCGTGATCACACATTATGAACGCACGCTCGATTGCGTTCTTCAGTTCGCGCACGTTACCGGGCCAGTTGTACTCGCGCAGCGTCCGTCGGGCGCGTTCGCCGAAGCTCTTCACGGTGCCATTGCGGCCATTGAGTTCGATCAGGAAATGATCGGCCAGCAGCACGATGTCGTCGCCGCGCTCGCGCAACGGCGCGAGCGCGATTGGGAATACCGCCAGGCGATACAACAGATCCTCGCGCAGGTTGCCCTGACGCACGGCCAGTATGGGCGAACGGTTGGTCGCAGCGACTACCCGCACGTCGGTCTGGATCTCCTGGGTACCGCCGACACGGAAGAATCGTCGCGTCTCGAGGAAGCGCAGCAGCCGGGTCTGCATGTCCGCGGTCATCTCGGTGACTTCATCAAGGAACAGCGTGCCGCCCGATGCGCGCTCCACCAGTCCGGCGTGGCTGCGCGCCGCGCCGGTGAAGCTGCCCCGCTCGAAGCCGAACAACTCGGATTCGATCAGCGTCGGTGGCAAGGCGCCGCAGTTGACGCCCAGAAACGGCCCAGAACTGCGCGCACTGCGCGCATGGATGGCTTGGGCCACCAGCTCCTTCCCCGACCCGCTCTCGCCGGATATGAGCACCGTGGCGTCAGTCGGTGCCACCTTTTCCACGAGGTCGCGAACGGCCTGGATGGCGGTCGAGCGACCCACCATCAAATTCGATGCGTCAGTCATTCCTGGTCTCCTGTCTGGACTCATCGGCGGGGGTAGGAAACTTTGACCTGCCCTTTGTAACGTTTGCCGTAGCGTTACAGCAGCGGTCCCCACCGATGCCTGCGTCGGACCATGCAAAATTTTCCGTCAGTGTTTGTCTTACAGAGGCTTCGGTTAGCGCCTAACCGCGTGACCGACACGGATTTTGTGAACTGCCGCACACCGCTCCCGCCTGATACGCGCTAACGGTTTGAGTCGTGGAATATGTCAAATTCGTGACAGAGCCGATGAAGGCGTGGACGAATTGGCGCGCCCGGAGAGATTCGAACTCCCGACCCTCAGGTTCGAAGCCTGATGCTCTATCCAGCTGAGCTACGGGCGCGTGACAAGGATGGCAAAACGGATGGTGGCACGATCCCCTGCGGCGCACCACCAGCTCTCAGGCCAGCGCGGTAACATACTTCAATGATGGAGCCGGTCGCCGCAGAAAAACTCATTGCCGCACATCTTTCGGCCATGCCGATCGAGTCGCTGCCCGTGGGCCAATGCGCCGGCGCCGTGCTGCGCGAAAACATCTACGCGGAGCGTGACTATCCTCCCTTCGACCGCGTGGCAATGGATGGAGTCGCCCTGGTGTCCAGCGCGGCCGCCACCGGCCGGCGGCGGTTCAGGCTGCAGGCCACCCAGGCAGCCGGCCAGCCGGTCACCACGCTACTGGCGGACGACAGTTGCATAGAGGTCATGACGGGCGCCGTCCTGCCATTGGGCTGTGACACAGTGGTACCGGTCGAGCGAATCCGTAGCGCCGAGGGCTACATCGAGATCGAGCAAGGTGTCAGCACCTTCGCCTGGGGCAACGTGCATCGCCGCGCCAGCGATCGGCCGCAGGGTGCGCTGCTGCTGGCGGCAGGGAATCTGCTGCATGCGCCCGAAATCGCGGTCGCGGCATCGGCTGGCATGGCTCGGGTGCGTGTCAGCAGCCAGCCTGCGATCGTGGTGGTCTCGACCGGCAACGAACTGGTCGAGCCGGGTGATCCGATCGAGCCGCACCAGGTACGTCGATCGAATGCCTACGCGGTCGCCGCGGCGCTGCGTCAGCGCGGCTTTCACCGCGTCGCCGACGATCATCTGCCGGACGACGAAGCCATACTCCAGCAACGTCTGCGGCTGCATCTGGAAACGCACGAGGTGCTGGTCCTGTCGGGCGGTGTCTCGATGGGGCGGTTCGACCTGGTCCCGAAAGTGCTCGAGACGCTCGGTATACAGTGCGTGCTGCACGGTATCGCGCAACGTCCCGGCAAACCGATGTGGTTCGGTGTCTCACCCGAGGGTCGGGCCGTGTTCGCGTTACCCGGCAACCCGGTATCGACCCTGGTGTGTCTGATTCGGTACGTCGTACCCGCACTCTATCTGGCGATGGGCGTACCGGAACGCGGCGGCGAGCGTGTCGCCCTCGGTGGCCCGATCAGCTGGAAACCCAGGCTGACCGGTTTCGTACCGGTCCGGATCGCTCATGACGAGTGGGCGCGTGCGTGGGCAACGCCCTGTGAGACCAATGGGTCCGGTGATTTCGCGTCCCTCGCGCTGACCGATGGTTTCGTCGAACTGCCGCCAGGACCGGCTGATTTCGGCAAGGGCTACATCGCGAAGCTGTATCGCTGGTAAGCGATGAATCAGGACTACCGCCCTCTTCTACCCCGCACCGGGCTGCTGCGCGATCAGCTGCAGCGGCCTCTGCGCGACCTGCGTCTGTCGGTCACCGACCGCTGCAACTTTCGCTGTCCGTACTGCATGCCGCGCGAGCGGTTTCACGCGCAGTATCGTTTCCTGACCTCCAGCGAGCGACTGACCTTTCCGGAATTACTGCGACTGACGCGGCTGTTCGCGCAGCTCGGTGTGGTCAAGCTTCGGATCACCGGTGGCGAGCCGCTGCTGCGACCGGATCTCTCCGATCTGATCGGCGATCTGACCTCCCTGGCAGGAATCGAGGATGTGGCGCTGACGACCAATGGCGTGCTGCTGGCTCAGCATGCCGCAGCGCTCAAGGCCGCTGGCCTGCAGCGGGTGACGGTCAGTCTCGACAGCATCGACCCGGATACTTTCGCGCGAATGTCGGGTGGATTCGGTCAGCTCGATGAAGTACTGAAGGGTATCGACGCCGCGCACGACGCGGGACTCGTCCCTATCAAGGTCAATACCGTCGTGCAGAGAGGCGTCAACGATCACCAGATCCTGGATCTGTTGCAGCACTTTCGCGGCACCGGTGTGATCGTACGGCTGATCGAATACATGGATGTCGGCAACCGCAACGACTGGGAGCGCGAACAGGTCGTGCCGTCACAGCTGCTGCTGGAGCGGATTGCCGAACGATGGGACCTGACCGCGCTGGAGCCGGCCTATGCCGGCGAGGTAGCACGCCGCTATCGCTTCGATGATGACGCTGGCGAAATAGGCTTCATTTCATCGGTCACCCAGCCTTTCTGCGGCGACTGCTCGCGCGCCCGGCTGTCGTCCGACGGCGTCTTCTACACCTGTCTGTTTGCCGCGAACGGCACCGACCTGCGTGCCCCGCTGCGAGGCGGCGCGAGCGACGACGATCTGTTGTCGCTGATCCGCGCGGTGTGGCAGGAGCGCCGCGACCGCTACAGCGAGTTGCGAGAGCAGCTGCGCGCGCGCGGCGCTCAGCATGTCGAGATGAACTACGTCGGCGGTTGAAAGGCGGTTGAACGATCCATGCCTCGTCCAAAATCAGTCTCCCCCCTGGCCCATCTGGACGCCCGCTCACGTCCGACCATGGTCAACGTCGGCGCCAAAGCGGTCACGCACCGCACCGCCGAAGCGGTCGCACGCGTCCATCTGCCGGCAGAGGTGGCGCGCGCGTTGCAGCGGACCGGCCACCGAACCAAGAAAGGGCCGGTGTTCGATACCGCGATCCTTGCAGGCGTCATGGCTGCGAAACGCACCTCGGAACTCATTCCCTTCTGTCACCCGTTACCGCTCGAGCAATGCCGCATCGAGATCACGCGCACGACCCGGGCACGCGGCGCCGCGGTGCTCGAGGTTCGCTGCCATGTCGAGGTTCACCACAAGACCGGCGTGGAGATGGAGGCGCTGACCGGCGCCAGCGTTGCTGCGCTGACGATTTATGATATGTGCAAGGCGCTCTCGCACGACATCAGCATCGGCAGCGTAAGATTGCTGACGAAGACCGGTGGCAAGCGCGACGTGCGCAGGAAACGCTGATGCGCTCGAGGAGCGTCACATGACCGTCCCCGCACTCAACGGCCTCGTGCTCGCGGGCGGGCACAGTCGTCGCATGCAACGCGATAAGGCGGTGCTGACTTACGACGGCAGGCCTCAGCTAGCGCGCGCCATGGCATTGCTCCAGCCGCTGGTAGAGCACGCGTTCGTGTCGGTGCGCTCCGATCAGCGCCAGGATCCGGCGCGGGCGGCCTACGAGACGATCGCCGATCTGACCGCAGGGCTGGGACCGATCGGTGGTATCCAGTCCGCGTTGCATGCCAGTGCGGATCGTGCCTGGCTGGTGCTCGCCTGCGACCTGCCGTTCCTGGACGACGCCACGTTGCATTACCTCATCGCACAGCGAACGCCGGCGCGTCTGGCGACCGCCTTCCGCAGCAGTTTCGACGGCAAGCCTGAACCACTGTGTGCCATCTACGAGCCGGCGGCACGCGCGGTGCTCGACGATTGGATCGCGCGGCAGAAGCATTGCCCGCGAACCTGGCTGTCGCACGCCGATGTCACGCTGCTCGATCTACCCAATCCGCGCGCGCTGGACAACATCAACACCGCGGATGAATACGTCGCGACACAACCGGCGCCGCGGACGCCGCGCCGCCTGACCGTGCGCTACTTCGCGATGCTGCGCGAGCAGGCCGGCAGGAGTACCGAGCAGTTGCAGACGTCAGCCGGCACGCCCCTCGAACTCTATGAGGAACTGCGCCGGCGTCACCCCCTGACCCTGGCGCCCGCATCGCTGCGCGTCGCCGTCAACGATGACTTCGGTGACTGGCGCGCACCGCTGGTGGATGGCGACACGGTCGTCTTTCTGCCGCCTGTCGCGGGCGGGTAACCGTGCAGCGCTCCGCGTCAGGATTCTTTCAGCTCTGGGACAGCACGCTGCTGCCCGAACAGTTGCGGCAGACCGTCGAAGACCCTGCGTGCGGTGGCTATGTATCGTTCGAAGGCTGGGTTCGCAATCGCAACGATGGCCGCACGGTCCAGCGCCTGGAATACGAAGCCTTTGCGCCGCTGGCGCTGAGCGAGGGCGAGCGCATTCTTGCAAGTGCGCGCGAGCGTTATGGCGTCGTAAATGCCAGCTGCGCGCATCGTGTCGGCGACCTTGCGATCGGTGAGCTCGCCGTCTGGGTCGGTGTCAGCGCCGAACATCGGGGCGAAGCCTTCGATGCGTGCCGATTCATCATCGATGAAGTGAAGCACCGCGTTCCTGTCTGGAAGAAGGAGCACTACACGGACGGCAATTCCGGCTGGGTGAATTGCGAGCACTGCGCGGCCGCGCCGAGCGAGGAAGCCGCCGCACCTGCGCACGCCGGTCACGATCATCGGCATCCTTGATCGACGTGCTACGGGCGGGTATGTCCCGTGCCGTGGACGACGTATTTGTAGCTGGTCAGCTGTTCGACACCGACCGGGCCGCGCGCGTGGAAGCGGTCGGTGGAGATGCCGATCTCTGCCCCCATGCCGAACTCTCCGCCGTCCGCGAACTGCGTCGACGCGTTGTGCAGAACGATCGCGCTGTCCACCCGGGAGAGAAACCGATCGGCCGTGACCGCATCGTCGGTGACGATCGCGTCGGTATGTGCCGAGCCGTACTGCCCGATGTGCGCGATCGCCTCATCGACACCGTTCACCATGCGCGCGGCAATGATGGCATCCAGATATTCCGTGGACCAGTCTGCTTCGGTCGCCGTCGTCGCGCGTGGATCGGCAGCGCGTACCGACTCGTCGCCACGAACCTCGCAACCGGCGTCGATCAGGGCGCCCACCAGCGAGCGCACCAGTTCAGGCCGGCACGCCCGGTCGATCAGCAGCGTCTCCGCAGCGCCACAGATGCCGGTCCGGCGCATCTTGGCATTGACCGCGACGGCGCGCGCCATGGCGCCATCCGCCGCACGGTCGACATAGACGTGACAATTACCCTCGAGATGACCGATCACCGGAACACGTGCTTCGGCCTGTACGCGGGCCACGAGACTGTTGCCGCCGCGCGGCACGAGTACATCGATGTACGCCTGCATGCGCGCCAGCATCTCGCCCACTGCAGCGCGATCCGCACTCGGAACGAGCTGTATGGCAGCTGTCGGCAATCCGGCCGCGCGCAATCCGTCCTGCAGACACTCGTGAATCGCCGCACTGGAGCGCCGGCTCTCGGAGCCACCGCGCAGAATGGCAGCATTGCCGGACTTCAGGCACAGCGCGCCAGCGTCGGCGGTAACGTTCGGGCGACTCTCGTAGATGATGCCGATGACTCCCAGCGGTACGCGCACGCGACGGATGCGCAGCCCGTTGGGGCGCGTCCACTCGGCCGTCGTCGTACCGATCGGATCGGGGAGCGCCGCAATCGCGCCAAGGCCGGCGGCGATGGCGTCGATCCGCGCCCCATCCAGCCTGAGCCGATCGAGCATCGATGCGCTTGAGCCCGCTGTCCGGGCGTCCTGCATATCCTCGGCGTTGGCAGCCAGCACCTGGGCGCTGCGCGATCGAAGCGCCGATGCGGCCGCGGTAAGCGCGCGGTTCTTGGCCCCGGTGTCGGCCAGCGCGATCGCCGCAGCTGCATCCACGGCCGCGCGACCGATCTGTTGCATCAGCTCGTGAATTTCCTGACTCATGTCTTGATCTGTGCAGCGATACCGGCCGCGGCGATGGCCACCGCAGCGACACCCGGTTCGCTATCTGACACCGACGGCAGGTACGGCACGAGCAGAACCAGATCGTCACGGTGTATGAGTTCGTCGCGACCGCGATACCCGAGCACGGCTTCGATCTCGCCGCTCTTGCGCCGAAGGATGCGCGCCGCGTCGGCATCTGAATAGGAAACGATGCCACGCGCGATCTCGGTGCCGTCGGTACCCACCACGCTGACGGTGTCGCCGACCTCGAATCGTCCCATGGTACCGATGACGCCCGCCGGCAGCAGGCTCTTGCCATCCTGCAGGGCCCGCATCGCACCCGCGTCGATCCGCAGCGCGCCGGCCGGCCGCAGCGTCCCCGCAATCCACTGCTTGCGGGCGGCTGCCGGCGTCGAATGCGGCAGGAACCAGGTCGAACGGGCGCTCGACTCGATGCGGCGGATCGGATGCCGTTCGTGCCCGGATGCGATGCACATGTGGCAACCGGCATGCACGGCGATACGTGCCGCGGCGATCTTGGTGGCCATGCCACCCGTGCCCACGTCAGAGGCCGACTTGCCCGCCATGGCCTCGATCTGCGGCGTGATCTGCGGCACCGTCCCGATGAAGGTCGCGGACGGATCCCTGTTGGGATCGGCCGTGTACAGTCCGTCGACGTCGGAGAGCAGGATCAGGCAATCGGCGCTGGCCATCTGTGCCACGCGCGCGGCAAGCCGGTCATTGTCACCGTAGCGGATCTCGGCGGTGGCCACGGTGTCGTTCTCGTTGATGACTGGCATGGCCCCCAACGACAGCAGCGCCTGCAGCGTCGCCCGCGCATTGAGATAGCGCGTCCGCTGCTCGCTGTCCTCCAGCGTCAGCAATACCTGCGCGACCGTGACGCCAGCTTCCTCCAGCAGCTCCTTGTATGCGTGGGCGAGGCGAATCTGTCCCACTGCCGCCGCAGCCTGACTCTCCTCGAGCCGCAACGTGCCCGCGGCCAGACCCAGGCGCCGGCGACCGAGCGCAATCGCGCCAGATGACACCAGGATGACCTGCGCCCCGCGGCGGCGCAGGCGCAGCAGGTCCTCGATCAGCGTCGCAAGCCACGCGCGGTTGAGCCGCCCGGTCTTGGCATCGACCAGCAGCGCGGAGCCGACTTTGACGACGACGCGACGCGCGTTCGCCAGTGGGGTCACCGGATGTTTTGACTTGCGTTCGCTCATGCTTTGTCACGACATTGTAGGCTATCTGAGAGTGGGACCGCGCCGGCGCAGCCGGGCCAGCCGATCGGACGTTGCCTAAACCGCGATCGGCACCCTAATATCGCTGCGACGCGCGCGTGGCGCGTTTTACAGTCGTTGAGGAATCAGTCGGTGGCCAGAGAATACGAGCCCGCTGCGGGACAGTGGTACGAGAACCTGGAAGAGAACGAAAGCTTCCGTGTGTTATCAGTGGACGAGGACGCGGAGACGGTGGAGATCGAATATCTCGATGGCGACATCGAGGAGATCGATCTGGACACCTGGGCGGAGCTCGACCTCGACAAGATCGACCAGCCGGAAGGCTGGACCGGTAGCGACGAGGACGATGATGACGACGACGATGAGGACGATGAGGACGACCTCGAAGAGACCTGGGACGACGAGGACGATGAAGACGACGACGAGGAAGACGTCGACGAAGAGGAAGACGACAACTATTGACCAGCCGCGCCATACTGGCGAGCGAGCTGCGCGCACTGCTCGGTGAGCGCAGCGTCCTTACCGACGAGGCCGACATGCAGTTCGCGCTCGTCGACCACCGCCGGCTCTACCGGGGACGGGCTCTCGCAGTAGCGCAACCCGACTCGGTCGAAGAAGTCAGCCGGTTGATCGGCTGGTGCAATGAACGCCGCATCGGGGTGGTGCCACAGGGCGGCAATACCAGCTATTGCGGTGGTGCAACCCCAGATGAGAGCGGCGATCAGCTGGTACTGTCATTACGCCGTCTCAATCGGATTCGCAGCGTCGATCCACAGAATTTCTCCATCGTCGCCGAGGCGGGCTGCGTGCTGGCCACGCTGCAGCAGGCGGCCGAAGCGGCCGAGCGGTTCTTTCCGCTCAGTCTGGGGTCGGAAGGCAGCTGTCAGATCGGCGGCAATCTGTCGACCAACGCCGGCGGCCTGAACGTCGTGCGTTATGGCATGACGCGGCAACTGGTCCTGGGGCTCGAAGCCGTGCTGCCGGACGGCAGTCTGCTGTCGAATCTCAAGTCGCTGCGCAAGGACAACACCGGCTACAACCTCGGATCGTTGCTGGTGGGCGCGGAAGGCACCCTGGGTGTGATCACCGCGGCGTCGCTGCGGCTGTGGCCCCGGATTCGAAGCAGCGCGACGGCATTCCTGGCGCTCTCGCGGCCCGCGGATGCGATAGCGGTCCTCACACGTTTGCTGGCGTCGGCAGGTGAGTATCTGAGTTCGTTCGAACTCATTCCGCGCATTGGTGTTGAGTTGACCGGCCGGTTCATCGAGGGCGTGACCGATCCGTTCACTGACAGCTATCCCTGGTACGCGTTGTGCGAGCTGACCGCGAGCGCCGAGGCGCCGTTGCAGGAGCTGCTACAGCAGACGCTCGCCGCTGCCAGCGAGCAGGGTGAACTGCGCGATGCAGCGTTCGCGACCAGCGAACGCGCGCGCCAATCCTTCTGGCGCCTGCGCGAGAACATCCCCGAAGCGCAGCGCCACTTCGGACCGAGCCTCAAACACGATATCAGTGTTCCAGTGTCCGCCCTGCCTGCCTTCATCGCCGAGGCTTCGGCCTGGGTACAGGACAATGTGCCCGACGGCGTGCTGGTGTCGTATGGTCACGCCGGCGACGGCAACCTGCATTTTAACGTCAATCGTGCCGAGGGAGCCGACACCGCTGCGTTCATGGCGCGCGAGCCGGTGATCAAGCGTGCGATCCATGACCTGGTAGCTCGCTACCAGGGGAGCTTCAGCGCCGAGCATGGCATCGGTCGTCTCAAACGGGAGGAGCTGCAGCGCTATGCACCGCCAGCTGCGCTGCAGATGATGCGCGTCATCAAGCGCGCGATCGATCCGAACGGCATCATGAATCCCGGCAAGCTGCTATGACCTGCTCACGGATGATCTGCGAAAGTCGCCGTGCGCCGGGTCCCGCGGCATCCTGATCGGGTTGCACGAGGTACAGCTGCGCGACACGATCGGACCCGTCGCGTAACGCCAGCGGCTTGAGCTTGCCGTCCTGCAGCTCGTTGCGGATCGTATCCTGAGCGAACCACGCGAAACCCAAACCGAGGCAGGCCGCATGGATCTGCGTCGCCTTATGGCTGACCGTCCAGCGCTGTTCTGCCTGTAACCACGGCACGTCGCTGGTCCGTGCGCTGCCGGAGTCGCGCACGACCAGGTGGCGGTGCTTGCGCAGGTCCTGCATCGTCAGCTTGCGCTTCAACCGGTGCAGCGGATGCTCCGGATTCGCAGCCGCGACGAACGGTATCGGCATCAGCGCAGAACCGAAGAAACCGTTGGGAACCGACGAACAGATGCCGAGATCGACCCGGCGCTGCAACAGCGCTTCCTCGGTGCCACTGAGTACGGTTTCATAGAGTTCGATGCGTATCTGCGGACGTTCCTGCGCAAACGCCGCGAAGCACTGTAATAGCAGCCAGGTCGGGAAGATGGCTTCGACCGCCAGCTTCAATTCACTCTCCCAGCCCTGAGCCAGGCGCCGCCCCGCGCTCTCGAGCGACTCCGCTTCCTCCAGCAGGGCGCGGGCGCGCTGGAACAGCACTTCACCCTCACTCGTCAGTCTGGCCTTGCGGCCTTCGAGTTCGAACAGCTTCACTTTCAACTGCGTCTCGATCTTCTGCACCGCATAGGTGATCGCCGACTGGCTCTTGTGCAATCGCGCCGCGGCCTGCGCATATCCTCCAGCTTCGACCACCGTCTTCAGTGCCTGCCACTGATCCAATGAAACCCGGAGTTCCATCGTCTGCGTGCCCTTTCTATGATCATATTTTTAGATTGATATACGCTGTTTATTGTACTTTTTTATCCAATCAATTAATAGTTAACTGCTCCTGCGGCCGGCAAGCAGGCCGGATAATCCAGGAGGAGTGTCATGAGCCTGAAACTGCTGCATATCGACGCCAGCATCCATTCCGCCCAAGGCCAGTCCAGCCGGCTGGCGAGGCAATTCGTGGACTCATATCTGAGCCATCACCCCGACACCCGCGTCGTCCATCGAGACCTGGCACTCGACAGCGTGCCGCACCTGGATGCCGACCGGTTTGGCGCATTCACAACCCCCGCGGACCAGCGCACGCCTGCGCAGCAGGCCGTCGTGAATTACTCCGATGCACTCATCGCCGAACTTCGCACGGCAGACGTGCTGGTGATCGGACTGCCAATGTACAACTTCGGCGTGCCATCGCAGCTCAAGGCCTGGTTCGATCACATAGCCCGGGCCGGCGAGACGTTTCGCTACACGCCGAACGGTCCGGTAGGCCTGCTGCGTGACAAGACAGCCTATATCTTCGCGACGCGTGGCGGCCTTTATGTGGGTACCCCGCTCGATACCCAGAGCGGCTACGTACGGGATTTCCTGCGCTTCATCGGCATCGACGAGGTTGAATTCGTCTACGCCGAAGGTATGGCACTGAGCGCGGACCACAAGGCCGTCGGCCTGGCGCAGGCCGCTTCCCGGATTCACCGGCTTGCGCAGAACCATCGAGTCGCCGCCTGAAGGAGAACATCATGCGAACCCTGTCACGAGTGATCGAATCGAAGCCGACGTCGGATGGCGCAGGCGTCAAGCTGCGCCGCAGTCTCGGCAGCGGTCCTGCGACGCGGCTCGATCCGTTCCTGATGCTCGACGAGTTCTACTCGGACGTCCCCGATGACTATCTCGCCGGGTTCCCGTCGCATCCGCACCGCGGTTTCGAAACGGTCACCTACATGCTCGACGGTCATATGCGCCACGAGGACCACCTGGGCAATCGCGGCGACCTGAAGCCGGGCGATGTTCAATGGATGACGGCTGCCCGCGGCATCATTCACTCGGAAATGCCGCAGCAGACGGCCGGCCGGATGCGTGGCTTTCAGTTATGGCTGAATCTGCCGTCGCACGAGAAGATGAAACCGGCGACCTATCGCGACATTCCCGCACGCGAGGTGACCAGCGTGGCACTCCCGACCGGCGGCACGATCAAGGTGATAGCCGGCAGCGTCGAGGTGGACGGGCGTGTCGTCAGCGGCCCGGTCAACACCGCCGAATCGCCATTGTCGACCGACCCGCTGTACGTCGACCTTCACCTGCCCGCGCAGGCCAGCATCGAACTGCCGCTTAGCGGTGGCCACAGTGCTTTTGTCTATCTCTATGAGGGCGACGCACGCATCGGTAGCAATGGCGCCGCAGCGTCGGTACCGAATCGCGCGGCCGGCGTGCTCTCGGATGGCGAGCGCGTTCGGATTCAGGCCGGCGAACACGGATCTCAACTGCTGTTGCTGGCCGGCCGGCCGCTGCATGAACCGGTGGTCCAGTACGGACCGTTCGTGATGAATACGTCTGCTCAGATCGAACAGGCGATCGAGGACTTTCAGCGCGGCCGGTTCTGAGGATCGAGCAGGCGCACCACGCCTTCCTGGGCGGTGCTGGCCGCGAGCCGACCGTCGCGTGAATGCACCGAACCGAACGCGAGCCCACGCGAGCCGGACGCGTTCGGGCTGAAGTTGCTCACCAGGAACCATTCATCGACGCGCAGCGGCCGGTGAAACCACATGGCGTGGTCGATGGTCGCCATGAAATCGCGGCCCACCTGAAACTGGGACGCGTGCGGCAACGTCGCGGTGTACAGCAGGTAGAAATCCGAGACGTAGGCGAGCAGCGATCGATGAATGACCTCATCATCCGGCAGCCGCTCCACCGCGCGTATCCAGAAATGCTGCACCGGCAGCACGTGCTCGGTATGCGGTTCGTGTATGGGCTCGACCGGCCGGAACTCGAACGGCCGCGCAAACGAACCCAGCTGTCGCGCCTTGTCCGGCGCGGCGTGCACGCTGCTGGGCACCAGCGTCTGCGAGGGCAAAGATTCCGGCGGCGGCACCGACGGCATGTTGCTCTGATGTTCGACGCCCGGCTGTTCGATCTGGAACGACGCCGACATGTGGAAGATCTGCTCGCCGTGCTGAATGGCGGTCACGCGCCGGCTGGTGAAGCTCTGGCCGTCGCGGCTGCGATCGACGAAGTACACGATGGGCGCGTTGAAGTCGCCGCGGCGCAGGAAATAGGCATGCAGCGAATGCACGCTGCGACCATCGTCGACGGTGGCATAGGCGGCTCGCAGCGCCTGCCCCAGCACCTGGCCGCCGAACACCTGCGGACTGCCGATATCGCGGCTCTCGCCGCGAAAGATGTTGAGCTCCAGCGGCTCGAGCTCCAGTACCCGCAGCAGATCGACCAGGGATGGTTCCATGACGGCGCCCTCCTTGAAATCGCGGCCCTTTCGCAGACTAGTCGGCCACGCCCAGCCGCTTGTGCATGGCAGGACTGGTGGTGGTGTATTGCAAAAACTGCTTCTTCGCCGGGTAGATGTGATGCTGGATGGCGAACGCCGCCAGCGCCGCCTCATGAAACCCGGAGAGGATCAGCTTCTTCTTGCCAGGATAGGTATTGATATCGCCAATGGCAAAGATACCGGGAATGTTGGTCTGGAATTTCTCGGTATCGACCTTGATCGCTTTCTTGTCGATGTCCAGACCCCACTCCGCGATCGCGCCGAGCTTCGGCGCCAGGCCGAAGAACACCAGCAAACGTTCGGCATCGATCAGCTCGAGCGCGCCACTCGTCGTCTTTATCTGCACGCCTTTGATCTGACCTTCGTCGTGATGCAGCGAGTGCGCCAGTCCCTCGACCAGCTTCACTTTGCCGGCGGCTACCAGTTCGCGCATCTGCGCCACCGACGCGGGTGCGCCGCGGAAATCCGGGCGCCGATGCACCAGAGCTACGCTGGCCGCCTTCGGCGCAAGCGCCAGGGTCCAGTCCAGAGCCGAATCGCCGCCGCCGAAGATCACCAGCTTGCGCCCGTGAAAATCAGGCGCATTCCTGACGCTGTAGTGCAGTTGCGAACCCTCGAACGAGTCCGCGCCTTCGACGCCGAGGCGGCGTGGCTGGAACGAGCCGACACCGGCCGCAATGACGACCGCACCGGTGTCGAATACCGTGCCTGCACTGGTCACCAGCCGGAATCGCCCGTCCGGCTGCCTCGTGAGCTGCAGCGCTTCCTCTCCCAGATGGAACTCGGCACCGAATGGTTTGATCTGTTCCATCAGCCGATCGACCAACTCCTGCGCTCCGCAGATCGGCAAAGCGGGGATGTCATAGATCGGCTTGTCGGGATAGAGCTCGGTGCACTGGCCGCCCGCCGCCTTGAGGGTGTCGAGGATGTGTGCCTTGATGCCCAGCAATCCGAGTTCGAAAACCTGGAACAGTCCCGCAGGGCCTGCACCGATGATGACCACTTCCGTGGTGATGATTTGTTCGCTCAAGGAGTCCTGCTCGCGAATGAGGTTGGGAAAAGCCCGAAATTTTAGCGGCGCCGCGCGGCAGCGGCAAACCCGCTGACCGGCGAAGACTCAGGCGCGACCGGCGTTCGCGTCTGTCGGCGCGTGGAAGTACTCGCTCTCGGCGGCGAGCTGGTCGATCAGGCGCTTGAGTTCAGCCATGCGCGCATCGGCTGTGCTGATCGGGATGCAGTCCTCGCAGCGTGGGTCGCCGCACGGTTGGCGCGAGTAGAGCCAGTACTGAATGGCGCCCGCCAGCAGGCCGTCAGCTATATCCCAGAGATCGGCTTCCTTGTCCTTGCCGGCCAGGCGATTGCCCAGGTCCACGGCCTTGGAGAAAGCGGAATCGAACGTATCAGCGGCTTCTTCCATGATCGGTTGCTTCGTCGGGGATGTACAACCATTGTAGCGCGTAATCCGTAATCCAATCAGCGGTAACCGCGCGCCTGCAGGGAAAATAATTGAGCATAATGTCCCGCCTGGACCATCAGTTGTTCATGACTGCCCTTCTCGATGATGCGCCCTCGCTCCAGCACTACGATCTGATCGGCCATGCGCACGGTCGAGAAACGATGCGAGATCAGAATGGTGATGTGTCCACGTGCGAGTGTGCGGAAGTGTTCAAAGATCTCGGCTTCGGCGCGGGCATCCATGGCCGCGGTCGGCTCGTCCAGCACCAGCACGTCGGCCTGGCTACGCATGAAGGCGCGCGCCAGCGCGATCTTCTGCCATTGGCCGCCGGACAGTTCCTGTCCATTGCTGAACCACTTCCCGAGCTGGGTGCGATAGCGTTCGGGCAACCGTTCGATGAAGTCTGCTGCCTGCCCCTTGACAGCAGCGGACTGCCAGCGTGATTCATCCTCGAAATAGCGCTCGTCGCCGACGCCGACGTTCTCACCGACCATCATCTGATAGCGGGTGAAGTCCTGAAAGATGACGCCGACGCGGGCGCGCAGCGCCGCTTCGTTCCATTCCGTCAGCGGCAGGCCATCGAGCAGGATCCGTCCCGAGTCGGGCTGATAGAGCCGCGTCAGCAGTTTGATCAGCGTGGTCTTGCCGGAACCATTTTCACCCACCAGCGCCACGCTGCTGCCCGGCGACAGATGCAGGTCGATTTCCAACAGTGCCGGCGCCTTGGCGCCTGGATAGGTGAAACTGACCCGCTCGAAACGGATCCCGTCCTGAGGTGCAGGTCCACGCGTGGCCTCGCCCCCGGGTGCTGCGACCGGGGTCTCCAGATACTCGTAGAGTGTCGATAGGTAGAGATTGTCCTCGTACATGCCACCGACCGCCGAAAGAATGGCGGCTACCGCGGACTGCCCCTGCCTGAACAGTAGCAGGTACATGGTCATCTGACCGAGCGTGATGACACCGCGAATCGTCGACAACGCGATCCAGGCATACGCGCCATACAGGGCGAGCGTCGCGATCAGGCCGAGTACGAAGCCCCAGCTGTCGCGGCGAATCGAGAGCGCGCGATCCTCGCCGTAGAGTCGGGTAAAGATATCGCGATAGCGTTGCAGCAACCGCTCGCCCAGCCCGAACAGTTTGACTTCTTTGACATGGTCCTCGCGTGCGAGCACCGTCTCCAGATAGATCTGCATCCGCGTCTCGGGCGAGCGCCAGCGAAACAGACGAAACGCATCGCCGGAAAACTTCGCCTCGGCGATGAACGCCGGCAGCCCGGCCAGCAGCAGCACCACCATGGTCCAGGGAGAGAAACGCACCAGCAGCGCCGCATAGCTCAGCAGCGAAATGAGGTTCTGCCCGAGACCGAACGTACGCGTGACCAGACTCAGCGGGCGGCTCGACGCCTCGCGGCGCGCCTGCGTGAGCTTGTCGTAGAAGTCGGAGTCTTCGAAATGGTGCAGCTCGAGCGTCAGCGCCTTCTCGAGAATCATGACGTTCACTCGCTGACCGAGCTGTGCGCGCAGCAGCGACTGGGTCAGCGATAGACCGCGTTGCGTCGCCGCCATCGATGCGACCAGCGCGCCCTCCAGCATCACCAGCCGCAGCACGGCCGCGGGACTGTGGCCTGTCGCGCTGCGCGCGTTGACCACGGCGTCGACGATCTGTGCGCCGACCCAGGCGACACCTGCCGGCAGCAGGCCCGCGAACAATGTCAGGGCGCCGAGCGCGATCGACAGCACACGGTTCGTCTCCCATACCAGAGCGATCGCGCGGCGACTGTAGCGAAAGACGCCGAAGAAGCTGCGCAACAGGTCGCTCGAGGCGCCTTGCGCGCGGCGACCGCCGGCCGCGCTTTGCGCGCTGACCAGGCGGGCCTCGTGCCGGTTCATGCGCTCAGCAGCGCCGCTGGCTCCGGCTCGTATCCCAGATTGGGCGCCAGCCAGCGCTCGACATCTTCGACGCTCATGCCCTTGCGCTGCGCATAGTCTTCGACCTGGTCACGATCGATGCGGCCGACGATCAGATAGCGAGACTGCGGATGAGAGAAATAGAAGCCGCTGACGGCCGCCGTCGGATACATCGCGTACGAATCGGTGAGTTCGATGCCGGTACGTTGCTCGGCTTCGAGCAGCCGGAACAGAGTCGCCTTCTCGGTGTGATCCGGACAGGCGGGATAGCCGGGCGCCGGACGGATACCGCGATACTCCTCGCGGATCAGCCCCTCATTGGTATGTTTCTCGTCCGGCGCGTAGCCCCAGAATTCACGGCGCACCCGCTCGTGCATGCGTTCGGCAAACGCCTCAGCCAGACGATCCGCCAGCACTTTCAGCATGATGCTGGAGTAGTCGTCGTGAGCCGCATGGAAGCGCTCCAGGTGCGGTTCGATGCCGATGCCTGCGGTAACCGCGAACCCACCGATGTAGTCGCGCGCGCCGCTCGAGCGCGGCGCGACGAAATCCGACAGCGCGCCGTGATGCTTGCCTTCGGGCAGATCCTTCTGCTGCCGCAGGAAATGCAATCGCGTCAGCACTTTCGTGCGCGACTCGTCCTCGTAGATCTCGACATCGTCATCGACGGAATTGGCGGGAAAGAGTCCGATGACGCCGCGCGCCTGCAACCACTGCTCGCGGATCATGGTCCGCAGCATCTTGCGCGCTTCGGCATAGAGAGTACTGGCCTGCTCGCCGAATTGCGGATCCGTCAGGATTTCCGGGAATCGGCCGCGCAGTTCCCACGCGGAGAAGAACGGCGACCAGTCGATGTAGCGCGACAGCTCCTCGAGCGAATAGTTTTCGAAAGTGCGCAGCCCCGTCATGCGTGGCACCGGCGGCACGTACACCTTCCAATCCTCCTGAATGCGATTGGCGCGGGCCTGACTCAAGGTCAGCTGCGGCCCCTTGACCTTACGCGTGCCGTGCTGCGCGCGCCGGGTGGCATGTTCCGCCTTGATGCGGGACTTGTAGGAGTCGCGCGTCGCCACGGTCACGAGCTGCTGACAGACGCCGACCGAACGCGAAGCGTCTTTCACGTAGACCACGGCCCCCTGATACTGTGGATCGATACGCACCGAGGTGTGCGCCGGAGAAGTCGTGGCGCCTCCGATCAGCAGCGGCTGAGTGAAACCCTGGCGCTGCATCTCTTTTGCCACGTGCACCATCTCGTCCAGCGACGGCGTGATCAGGCCTGACAGGCCGATCATGTCGGCCTGCTCACGTTTCGCGGCCTCGAGGATCTTCTCGCACGACACCATCACACCGAGATCGATCACCTCGAAGTTGTTGCATTGAAGCACTACGCCGACGATGTTCTTGCCGATGTCGTGCACGTCGCCTTTGACGGTGGCCATGACGATGCGACCGTTGTTCTTCTGTTCGACGCCACTGCGCTTCTTTTCCTCAGCGATGTACGGCAGCAGGTAGGCAACCGCTTTCTTCATCACGCGTGCCGACTTCACCACCTGCGGCAGGAACATCTTGCCGGCGCCGAACAGGTCGCCGACGACATTCATGCCGTCCATCAGGGGGCCTTCGATCACCTGCAGTGGCTTGTCGAAGGATGTACGCGCCTCCTCGGTGTCGACGACCACATATTCATCGAGGCCACGCACCAGCGCGTGTTCCAGGCGCTTCGCGACCGGCCAGTTGCGCCATGCCAGGTCCTCGACCCTTTTGGCACCCGCTTCACCCCTGTAGCGCTGGGCGATCTCGAGCAGCCGTTCGGTCGCATCCTCTCGCCGGCTGAGAATGACGTCCTCGACGCGCTCGCGCAGCTCCGGCTCGATCTGCTCGTAGATCGCCAGCTGGCCGGCGTTGACGATACCCATCGACATGCCGTTGCGGATCGCGTGATACAGGAACACCGAATGCATCGCCTCGCGCACCGGTTCGTTACCGCGGAACGAAAACGACACGTTGCTGACGCCGCCGCTGATCATCGCGTGCGGGCAGCGCTCGCGGATCTGCGCGCAGGCCTCGATGAAATCCAGTGCGTAGCGGTTGTGCTCCTCGATGCCGGTGGCGACCGCGAACACGTTCGGGTCGAAGATGATGTCTTCCGGCGGGAAGCCGATCTGCTCGGTCAGCAGCTTGTACGAGCGTTCGCAGATCGACACCTTGCGTTCGACGGTATCGGCCTGGCCCTGCTCGTCGAACGCCATGACCACGACGGCGGCGCCATAGGCGCGCACCTGACGGGCACGTTCGAGGAACTGCTCCTCACCTTCCTTCATGCTGATGGAATTGACGATGCCCTTGCCCTGCATGCACTTGAGCCCGGCCTCGATCACGGTCCACTTCGAGGAGTCGATCATCACCGGTACGCGCGCGATGTCCGGCTCGGATGCAATGAGATTCAGGAAGCGCACCATGGCGGCTTCCGAGTCCAGCATGCCCTCGTCCATGTTGATATCGATGATCTGTGCGCCGTTGCTGACCTGTGCGCGTGCAATGTCGAGCGCCGCGTTGTAGTCGTCGGCTTCGATCAATTTACGGAACTTCGCCGAGCCGGTGACGTTGGTCCGCTCACCCACGTTGACGAACAGACTCTCGGGCCCGATGTCGAGCGCCTCCAGACCGGACAGACGGCAGCGCGGCGCCAGCTTCGGCGGCACGCGGACCGGCAGCGGTGCAACCGCCTGCCCTATGTGAGCGATATGCTCGGCAGTAGTGCCGCAACAGCCGCCGACGATGTTGACCAGCCCACTGGCAGCGAATTCCCGTACCAGATCGGCGGTGTCGCAGGCATGCTCGTCGTATTCACCGAAGGCATTGGGCAAGCCGGCATTCGGGTAGGCGATCACTGCGCAGTCTGCGATGCGCGAGAATTCCTCGACATAGGGACGCAGCTGTTTCGCGCCCAACGCGCAGTTCAGGCCGACGACCGCGGGGCGGGAGTGGCGGATCGAATTCCAGAACGCCTCGACGGTTTGACCTGAGAGCGTGCGACCGGAGGCGTCTGTGATCGTGCCCGAGATCATGATCGGCAGATCCAGGCCGCGCTCATCCATGGTCCGGCGCACGGCAAAAAGCGCTGCCTTGGCATTGAGCGTATCGAAAATCGTCTCTACCAGGATCAGGTCGACCCCGCCATCGATCAGCGCGCCAGTAGCTTCACTGTAGGTCGCGACCAGCTGATCGAAAGTGATGTTGCGATACGCCGGATCGTTGACGTTCGGCGACATCGATGCGGTGCGGTTGGTGGGACCCAATGCACCGGCGACGAAGCGCGTGCGCCCGGTCCGCTCGGTGTACTGGTCGGCAACCTCGCGCGCCAGCCGCGCCGCCGCCAGGTTCAGCTCGGTCACCAGTCCTTCCATGTGGTAGTCGCCCTGCGCCGGCGCGCTCGAGCTGAAGGTATTGGTCTCGATGATGTCCGCGCCCGCCTCGAGGTACTTCGCATGGATCTCGCGGATGATGGCCGGCTGCGTCAGCGTCAGCAGATCGTTGTTGCCTTTGACGTCGCTCGGCCAGTCGTGAAAACGCTGCCCGCGATACGCGGCCTCGTCGGGCGAATAGCCCTGAATCATCGTGCCCATGGCGCCATCCAGCAGCAGCACGCGCTGCGAAAGCAGACGACGGAATTCGGCGATACGTTCGGTTCGATTCATGAGTTCACCGTGGCCTTTGCCTGTGGGCGCAACCCGAGGATATGACAGGTTGCGTAAGCCAGATCCGGGCGATTGAGGGTATAGAAATGGAACAGATTGACGCCGTGGGTCTGCAGGGTCTGGCACAGCTCGGCCGCAACCTTCGCCGCCACCAGGCGGGCGGTCTCGGGATCCTCATCCAGACCCTCGAACAGCTGCACCAATGATTCGGGCACGCTCACGCCGGTTTTGCGGGCAAAGTTGAAATTATTCTTGAAGTTCGCGATCGGCATGATGCCCGGCAGGATAGGAACGTGAATGCCGGCGGCGACCGCGCGATCGCGGAAGCGCAGGAAGTAATCGGCATTGAAGAACGAATTACTGATGGCGCGGTCGGCGCCCGCATCGACCTTGCGCTTGAGGATGTCGATGTCGTCCTGCGCAGAGCGAGCCTCGGGATGCGGCTCGGGATAACAGCCGACC
>DATBAM010000057.1:0-15009 GCA_036271535.1 Steroidobacteraceae bacterium
CGCGAGCGCTTCACGGGGCTGCTCGCATTGTCACCGCCGGACAATGTGCGCGCGGCAGTGGAAAAGGAAATCGCCGACATCGATTCGAAGCTGCATCCGAAGGTCGATGAAACCACGGCCATTCGTCTGCATGTCACCCTCGCGGCCACGCTCAGCTCGAAGGTGCCGGCCAATGCAGCGTTGTTCGTGTTCGTGCCGTCGCCGAACGGCGGGCCGCCGCTGGCCGTGAAACGTAATGCGGCGACACTGCCACAGGATGTGGCACTCTCGGCGGCGGACTCGATGATTGCCGGCCGTGCCATACAGGCCGGTCAGAAGGTCTCGGTCATCGCACGTATCTCGGCATCCGGCAGTCCGTTGCCGGCGAGCGGCGATCTCTATGGCCAGATCGAGTACGTCGTGGGTAAGAGCGGCCCGCGTCCACTCGAGATCGACAAGCTCAATCCCTGAAAACCAGGCGGGGGCGGCTTGAGGATGACGCAGAGCGCCGATTGGATTCAACCTCGGAGGCGCCGCAGCGGCACTGACCCTAGGTAGGTTGCTGGATGGAGCGCGACGTTGGCCCGCTGTCATAGGCACGCTCATCGCCTGGCCTGTGCTGCTGGTAGCGCTCGCACGCGCGCCGGCGTCCGTCGGGACGCTGCTGTTGCTGGTGTGCCTGATGGGGTGTGCCGTGTTGCTGGCGCGCCTTCTGTTCTGGCGTCCGCCGGTATCCTGAAATCATATAATCTTCATCCCAACGAGGTCTGTCGCAATGAAAACCGCTATCGCGATTCTTGGAATGGGCATCTGGACGGCATGTTCCTGGGCGGCGCTGCCGGACGGTGCCACCGCACCCGATTTCTCGACGCAGGCGACACTGGCCGGCAAGCCGTTCCAGTTCTCGCTGGCCGATGCGCTGAAGAAGGGCCCGGTCGTGTTGTACTTCTATCCTGCGGCCTTTACGTCCGGCTGCACGGTCGAGGCGCACGATTTCGCCGAGGCCACGGCGCAGTTCAACAGTCTGGGCGCGACGGTGATCGGTGTGTCGCACGATGACATCGACACGCTGAACCGCTTTTCCGTCAGCGAGTGCCGCAACAAGTTTGCGGTCGCAGCCGATCCGGATCAGCACATCATGAAGGAGTACGATTCGGTACTGAAGCTGAAACCCTCGCTCGCGGATCGCACCTCCTATGTCATCTCGCCCGACGGCAAGATCCTCTACAGTTATACGGCGCTGAATCCGGACAAACACGTCCAGAACACGCTCGAAGCGGTGCAGAAGTGGGCGGCCGACCGGCCGCACTGATACTGACCTGCGCGGCGCTCACCGCGTGGCTGGTTCGACCGGCGGTGCCGGCTGAGCCAGCCAGGCCCGCTGAGCCGGCACCGCCGCTGCAGACGCTGGACGAGCTCAACGTCGTCGGTGAGCGTCCCGGCCCGCGACTGTGGAAGGTCAGCAAGGGCGATCACGTCATGTGGCTGCTCGGGACGCTGACGCATGTTCCACGTCGCATGACGTGGCGTTCGAGCGAGGTCGAGGCGGCGATCGGTCAGTCGCAGGAAATGCTGGGAAGTGGGTTTTCCGTCTCGTCGGGCCTGGGACCGATCGGCGCGGTGAAATTGTATTTTCAGTGGCGTCACACCGAGAAGAATCCCGATCGCACGACCCTAAAGGATTGGGTACCGGCACCTCTGTATGCGCGATTCGAGCACGTGAAAGCCAATTTCGACTCCAACGATCGGGAGATCGAGGACCTGCGTCCGGGACTGGCGGCGCTCAGACTGTACGATCGGGCGATCGACGCGGCCGGTCTGACGGAGCGTGACACGGTAGAGCAGGAGGTCGAGCGGCTGGCAAAGAAGCAGCATGTTGCCGTGCGAAAGCCGACGTTGAAAATCAATGACCCGTCCGGGGCGTTGAAGGAGGTCGGCAGTCTCCCGCCCAGCCTCGAGATCGGCTGCCTGGACGCGACGATCACGCGGATCGAAACCGACCTGCAGAACATGCAGCAGCGCGGTATCGCCTGGTCCTTCGGCGATATCGATCGATTGCGCGCGCTTCCCTATTCGAATCAGCGCGAGGCTTGTCTGACTGCGGTCTCCAATTCGCCGCGCATGAAGGCGATGGTGGACACGGCGCAGCAGGCGTGGCTCGACGAGGCCGAGGGCGCGCTCACGCGCAACCGGGTCACGTTCGCGATGCGGCCGATCTATGACCTGATGGACGACAAAGGCGTGCTGGCGAAATTCCGCGCCGAGGGTTATCGCGTCGACGGACCCGCCAGCCAGTAACGCGGCTGGACCAGGCGCGTAAGCTTGCTGATCGTGCGGTCGAGCAGGGTGGCGGTGGCGGTCGTGGGACTGCCAGTCGCCAGTAACGCCTCGATGCCTGCCGCGGGGGCCGGGTCGCCGGTGAGGGAGCCCTGATACTGATCGCAACCCATGCGCTTGAGCGTCGCCAGCTGCTCGGCCGTCTCGACACCCTGCGCCACGACCTTCAATCGCAGGCCATGGGCCAGCGAGATGATCGCGTGGACAATAGAGGCGTCGTTGGCGTTGCTGTTCAGGTCGCGTACGAAGCTTGCATCGATCTTCAGCTTGTCGATCGGAAATCGCCGCAAATAGCCTATGTTGGAATAGCCGGTGCCGAAGTGATCGATCGCAACCACAACGCCCAGGCGACTCAGCTGCGCGAGCGTCGACTGCGAGCGTTCGGCGTCGCCCATCAGCGCCGTCTCGTCTACCTCGACCTCGAGGCGGGCGGGATCCAGCGCATGCCGCGCCAGCGTTTCGTGTACCAGGCGGGCGAATTGCGGATGACGGAACTGCATCGGTGAGACGTTGATGCCGACGCGCACGCAGGCCGATCCCTGGAGCTCCCAGCGCTTTGCCTGCCGGCAGGCCGTATCCAGCGTCCACACACCAATCGCGTGGCTCAGTCCGCTCTCCTCCGCGATGAACCAGAAGACGCTCTGGGCCAGGGGACCACGGCTCGGGTGCATCCAGCGCAACACGGCTTCGACACTGCGAACCTCGCCAGTCGAGACGTCGGCCTTCGGTTGATACAGCAGTTCGAACTCGCCGGCCGCCAGCGCGTGTCGCAGTTCGGTCTCGAGTGTCAGGCGCTGGCGTGCGATTCCAACCGTCTTGGGATCGTAGAGTCGCACTGCGCTTCGGCCACTCTGCTTGGCGTGATACATCGCCTCGTCCGCAAAGGCGAGCAGTTCCTGGCAGTCGGTGGTATCCACCGGGTAGCGGGCGACGCCGATGCTCGGCGAGACGTGCAGCTGCATGTCGCGAACTTCGTAAGGCTCAGAGAGAATCGCCATCCAGCGTGCCATCAGATCTTCGATCGCTTCGCTCGCCTCGACGTCCGCCAGCAGTATCATGAACTCGTCGCCGCCCGGTCGGGCCACCGTGTCGCTGGCGCGCCTGCCGCGCAGCAACCGTTCCGCGACCTGCTTGAGCAACAGGTCTCCGGCGCTGTGTCCGAGCGAATCGTTGATCATCTTAAAGCGGTCGAGATCCAGCACCACCACGGCGAAAGGCTGCTGGCGCGTCGCTGCTTCCCGCAGCCGCTCGCCGAACAGGGCGCGGTTGGCGAGTCCGGTGAGCGCGTCGTGATTGGCCTGGTGATGCAGCTCTGCGTTCATCCGCTCGAATGACTCGTCGCGAGCCTTGAGGACGGCCACCGACTGCCGCAGCTCCGTGTCGCGCCGGTGCAGCCGCCGACGCAGCGAACCGCTGAAAGTACCGATCAGCATGCAGCGGGCCAGTACCAGCAGCAGCCCGGCCCACACCAGCATTCGCTCGCCGTCGGTGCGGTGGGGGATGAGCGCGCGTTCCGGCTGATACCCGAGCGGAGTGAGAAACCACGCGCCAGCCACGATGGCCACCGCGCCGACGATCAATGCCGCCTGGAACGAAGACACGATCATCGCGGCCAGTCCCAGGACGATGAGCAGCACCATCAGAAAATAGAACCCTATCTGGGGCGCCAGTACCGCGAACCCGAGCTGCAGTGCGATACAAAGACAGACGCGCAGCACGATCGACTGATCGTCGCTGAGTCGCAGCACGGGCGCCAGCCGGCGTTGCAACAACAGGTAGAGAAGGCACTCGCCCAGGCCCGAGGCCAGATACCAGCCGGGGATCGATGCCGGGATGGTCGCACTCGCTGCAAAACCTGCGAGCAGCAGCGCGTCCAGCAGGTAGCTGGATGCGATGGCGAGCATGAGGCCGGAACTACCGGCCAGGCCGGCTGATCTGGGCATCGTTCGAGGGCTTGGGTTGAGCAAAGTAAGACCCGAGCCACGGTACGCCACTGGCGGGCGCGGGGGCGTGATGCGATCGACGCCGCTAGCTCCTGCGGCGCACCAGACGCGTGATTTTTGAATATGTGCGATCGGCGTCGCGCTTGACGGGCTCGATGCGGGCGCGCAGCAGTGCCCCCAGCTGGTCTGGCGGCAGCGCGGGACTGCAAAGGAAGCCCTGGTACTCATCGCAACCCATGCGTCGCAGCCGCTCCAACTGTGAGGCGGTCTCGACGCCCTCGGCGACCACGCGCAGCCGCAGTCCGTGTCCGAGCGAGACGATGGCGCGCACGATCGAGACGCTGTCGGCATCCTCTTCCAGCTCGAGTATGAAGCTTCGATCTATCTTCAGTTCGTCGATTGGAAATCGCTGCAGATAGGTCATGTTCGAATAGCCGGTGCCGAAATCATCGACCGCGACCGCAACGCCGAATCGGCTCAGCTGCTCGAGCATTGCGATCGATCGCTCGGCATTGCTCATCAGCGTCGCCTCGGTCAGCTCGATGCCGAGACAGTGCGAGTCGAGACTGCAGGCATGCAGCGCCGTACGCACGGTGTTGGGAAAATCCGGCTGCCTGAACTGCAGCGGCGACACGTTTACCGCGATCCGTCCGAAAGGCAGTTGCTCGGCCTGCCAGCGCTGCGCCTGCCGGCAGGCCTCGCGGACGACCCAATCGCCGATCGGCAGGATCAGGCCCGTGTCCTCCGCAATGGGAATGAATTCGTCCGGGCGCACCATGCCGCGAACCGGATGCTGCCAGCGAAGCAGCGCCTCGACGCTGTGGATGCGGCCGGTCGCAATGTCGATCTTCGGCTGGTAGTGCAGCTGCAATTGCGATTGCGTCAGCGCCTGGCGAAGATCGCCTTCGATCGAGAGCCGTTCGCGCGAACGACCCATGACTTCTGCATCGAAGAACCGGTAGGCGTTGCGGCCGCTCTGCTTGGCCTGATACATGGCTTCGTCGGCACGCGCCAGCAGTTCTTCGCCATCGCTGGCATTGGTCGGATAGCGCGCAATGCCCATGCTCGGCGAGACGTGTATCTCAGCGCCCTGTATGAGGTAAGGCTCGGCCAGGGCCTGCATCCAGCGCTGCACCAGCTTATCGGTATCGGCGCGAGCCTCGACTTCGCGCAGCAGCAACAGGAACTCGTCGCCGCCGGCACGCGCGATGGTGTCCTGAGCACGCGTGGCAGCGCGAAGGCGTTCGCCGACGAGCTTCAGCAGCGCGTCGCCAACGCTGTGGCCCATCGAGTCGTTGATGATCTTGAACCGGTCCAGGTCCAGCACGCACAGCGCGAAGGGTCGCGCGTCCCGGCAGGCCTGTTCCAGTCGCGTGGTGAACAACAGCCGGTTGGCCAGTCCCGTCAGCGCGTCGTGAGTCGCCTGATGCTGCAGTTCGGCGTTGACCTGCTCCAGCGACTGGTCGCGCCGTCGCAGCGCGTCGATCGACTCACGCAGCTCGGCGCTGCGCTGCTGCAGGCGCTCGCGCAGGCGTCGGTTGACGATGCCCAGCATCACGAAACGGCCGAGGATGGAAATGCACGCGAGCCAGATGAGCGTGCGCTCAGTCGCCGACGGCGCCGGGTCCCAGGTGTAGGCGTCGCCGTGCAGTGCAAGCCAGGCCGTAGCGGCCGCCACGATCGACCATGCGATCGCAGACTGCAACATGGGGACGGTGATCGATCCGAACCCCTGCAGCACGAACAGCATGCCGAGAAAATAGAACGCCAGCTGAGGCGCGAGCGCCGCGCACACCAGCAGGATGGCGGTGCCGGCAATCAGACGAGCGAACATTCGCTGCTGAAAGCTCAGGGAAGTCGGCAGCGGGCGGCGCGACTGATAGTAGAACAGCGCGCTGTCCCCCAGGCCCAGCGCCAGATAGCTCAGCACCAGCGGCCATCGCAGGCGGCCGGTGGTGGCGAACCCGCCCAGCAGTGCCGCATCCAGCAGATAGCTGATGATAATCGTTCGGACCGCGGTGACGCTGATCCTGGGGCCGTTCCTGGGTTCGATAGGGTGCTGGTTCATTGGCGGACGGTGCCGCTCATGGGCCCGGCGACGATGGCTTTGCACCTTACCCCTATGCATTCGCCGCAACCGTGAAATGCAGCACACAGGCAGGGCGCTGCCGTTGTGCGGAATTATGTGACTTGCCGCTCAACGGCGCCAAGGCGGAGGCGGCCTCGCGTTTGCGACCTTACAAAATGTGAACCGGCGCGCTGTTGATTTTCCGCGCTGAACCCAAAGTCCGCTGCACGTAGTTCTCGCAGACAAGGAACAGGCCAATGATGCCGGTTGAGAATAGCCCTAGCCCGATGCCCGCAGCCGAACCGACGCGCATGGCGCGGCCGCGCCGCGTTGAAGTGATCGTGCTGGGCAACGACGAATTCCTGATCGAGATCGGCCCGCTCCTTGGTGATGGCTTTCGCACGGTTCCTGTCGACTCCCCGGCCTCGGTCGCGGGCATACTGGCCGAAAAAGCCGAAGGTGGCGACGCGCCGCCGACCCTGATCATGCTCGATGCGAGCGCTGTGCCGGACGCGCGCGGCGCGGTGGCACAGCTCGAGTCCGCGCACCCGAACCTGCCGGTGGTGGTGATCGCCGAGACTCGCGACGAATCTCATTGGGGCGCGGCGATCGCTCGCGGCGCGATCATCGACGTCGTGGCGCGCTACGATCTGAACAGCGACAAATTCCGCGATGCCCTGTCGCGCGCCGAGACCCGCGCGCGCAACGTCCCGAAGTCGCCCCCGCCGGGTGGCTCGGTGACAGCTCCCGCGAAGAGCAACAACACCATGATCATCGCAGCGGCGGTCGCCGTGGCGCTGGGCGTCGGTGGTTACTTCGTGATGCATAAATCATCCGGTCCGGCGACCAACGCCGGTCCGGTCGCGCAGACTGCCGACAGCGCGCAGAATGCCGCGGCTGCCAAGCCGATGTCGACCCTCGAACTGCTGTCGGCTGCACGTATCGCATTCCGCGATCAGAAACTGCTGCCGCGCAGCGATGGCGAACCGCGTGGCGACAGCGCACTGGAACTGTATGCCCAGGTGCTGGCGCAGGAACCGAAGAACGACGAAGCGATCGACGGACTGCAGCGACTGTTCAGCGTCGTGAAGTCGCGGGTGCAGGCTGATCTGACGGCCAACAAACTCGACGATGCACAGAAGATGCTGGCATCCTACAAGAGCACCGGCGTCAATGCGGACGGCGTGCGCGATCTCGATGCGACGATCGCCGCTGCACGACCCAAGTTCTACGCTGCCAAGGTACAGGAAGCCCTGGCCGCCAACGATTTCACCGCGGCCGATCAATACATCAGTGCCCTGGCGCCGTTCGATCGCGCCAAGGCTGCCGAACTCACCCGCACGCTCGATGCGCGCAGGACCGAGATGCAGACGACGCAGCAATTGAGCGCGCTGTCGAGCCAGGTCAAATCCGCGATCGAGTCAGGCAACCTGATCGATCCGGCGAACGACAATGCACGCACGCGCCTGAACGCGATGCGACAGATTTCGCGCAGCCATCCGCTGACCATGGGAGCGCAGAAGGATCTGCAGTCCGCGATGATCGCGAGGGCCCAGGAGCAGGGCGCGAAAGACCAGTTCGATGCCGCCAACAAGTGGCTGGCAGCAGCGGCCGAAGTCGCTGCCACGCCTGAAGTGGCCGAGGCCAAGAAGCAGTTGCAGAGTCAGATCGAGTCCACCCAGCGCGCCGCCGCGTCAGCGGCTGCCGCCAAGAAGGCGGCCGAGCAGCAGGCACAGCAGGCTGCCATGACGTCATCCGCGCCGGCGGCATCGGCCTCCGCGGCGGCCGCGAGCGCTGCTCCGGCACAACAGAGCTTCATCGCAGCACGGCCGACCACGCCGATCAGGCTGAGCTATCCGTCCAGCGCGGGCGACAGGAGCGGCTTCGTGATCGTCGACTTCGTGCTCCAGCTGGATGGTCGTCCGACGCAGCCGACGGTGGTCGAGTCGACCCCGCCGAAGGTGTTCGATCAGGCGGCGATCGACGCGGTGATGAGTGGCAAGTTCGATACCAGCAAGCTCACGGACAAGCAGCCCAAGCACGCTCGCGTACGCCTGAGCTTCAAGCCGAATTAATCAGCGTAGCTAATCAGCAGGAAATACACTTCAATGGCTCGACGTCTAACAATGAATCGGGGGCAGTGGTTGCAGATCGGTGCAACGGTACTGTTCGCCTCGGTATTGACCCTGGTGCTGGTGCTCGGTATCCGCCGGGCGTCGGAGTTGCAGTCCGCGTCCGGCGCGCTACAGCTTGCGTCGGAACTGAGCTCGCGTCCGGAACTGATGCGCTCGGAGCTGACCCTGATACAGCGAGGCCTCGAGACGCAGACCTACATTGGTCAGTCGCTCAAGAACCTTGCCGCGATGCGCGACAGCAGCAATCAGTCGTACGCGCTGCTGCGTGACAATCTCAAGGCGGCGAAACTGGACAGCGACAGCGCCGTTTCCGACCCGCTCGCCAAGGCATCGGAGCGTTGGAAGACGCTCGATACCGAGCTGGCCGATCTCAGCAAGATGCGTGAGACGGAGCTCTACAACGACTCCGCCAACAACTCGGATCTGAGCGGCTCCGGCAAGAAGCTCAAGGGCGCGGTCGACGACCTGCTGGTGCGTGAGACCCCGAACATGAAGACGATGGCCGACAGCCTCGGCCAGGTCGGGCTGGCCCTGCGCGCGGCCGTGAGCGACAGCGGTCGCAGTCTGCGCTCGCTGCTCGCGGCCGGTACGCTGGTCGCGATGCTGCTGCTCGGCGCGATGCTCTACTATGCCTACCGCTCGACGAAGTCGGCCGCACAGGCGATGGACGCGCAGCGCCAGGTGGAGAACATCCTCGAGACCGTGCGCGAAGGTCTGTTCCTGGTCGGTCGCGACCTGAAACTCGGATCGACCTGCTCGGGCTCGCTCAAGGAACTGCTGCACATCGAGAAGCCTGAGGGTCAGTCGTTCGAGGACGTCCTCAAGACCCTGGTCGACGACAAGACCGTCAAGGCCGCTCTGAAATTCCTCGGCCTGTTGTGGCGTGACAAGGTGCACGAGGATCTGATCGAGTCGATCAACCCGTTGAATCAGGTTGAGGTGGCGTTCGCGGCCCCGACGGGTGGTACCGATACGCGCTACCTCGCGTTCTCGTTCCGCCGGGTCCGTGGCCATGACAACTCCGGTGACTACATCCTGGGTGTGGTCGGTGACGTGACCGACCGCGTCATGCTCGAGCGCGAGCTGGAGCAGGTGAAAGCCGACAACGATGGCCAGGCCGGCCTGATGCTGCAGATCCTGAAGGTCGATCCGCAGCAGCTGCAGGCGTTCCTGACCAATGCCGACGTCGCGTTCCGCAAGAGCAACGCGATGCTGACGGCTCCTGGCAAGGAACAGGACGATCTGAAGAAGAAGCTCAACGGCGTGTTCCGCGAGCTGCATGCTGCCAAGGGCGAGGCCGCCTCGCTTGGCCTGTCCAGCTTCGTGCAGCGCATTCACGCGACCGAAGATTACCTGTCGACGCTGCGTAACAAGACCCAGATCAACGGCAACGACTTCATGCCGGTGGTAGTCAAGCTCGACGAGCTGATGAGCCACGCGGCGAGCATCATAGGCATGCAGGATCGCGTCTCGGGATTCCTGCCGTCAGGCCGTGCGGCCAAGGGCAAGAAGCCTGAGGGCGCCGGCGACACGGTGGAAGCCGCGTCCATGGCGGAAGAGATGCCTACCGGCCCTTCGATCGAAACGCAGTTGCAGTCGCTGACGCAGGACGTCGGTCTGGCGCAGTCGCGGCCGGTGAAACTCGTCACCAAGGGCCTCGACAAGGTTCCAACCCGCCTGGCCGGTACGGTCAAGGACATCTGTATTCAGATGATCCGCAACTCGATCGTGCACGGTCTGGAGAGCCCGGAGGCTCGTCGCGACGCCGGCAAGCTCGAAGAGGGCACGCTGCAGGTGAATTTCGCCAACGACAGCGACGAAGGATTCGTGCTGACGCTGGAAGACGACGGTCGCGGTCTCAACTATGAGCAGATCCTGGACAAGGCGCTGAAGCAGGGCATGATCAAGCCGCAGCAGGCCATGACGCTCGAGCGCGCCGCCGTCTACAAGCTGATCTTCCATGCTGGCTTCTCGACCGCCGAATCGGTGTCCGAGCATGCCGGTCGCGGCGTCGGTCTCGACGCGGTCAGCAATTGGGTTCGTGAAAGTGGCGGCAACATTGCCGTCTCTACGGTCGCGGGGCAGTACACGCGATTCAAGGTGGTGTTGCCGAAATCGGTAGACACTGTTCTGGCTTCAACGGCAGCGTAACGATATGAGCGCACCAGCACACAAATTGATGATTGTCGATGATTCAAACGTGATCCGTCGGCGCATAGAACGCGCCCAGGATCTTCCCTGGGTAGAGTTCGTTGGCGCCGCGCGCAACGGTCGGGAGGCTCTCGAAATGCACGAGAAGCTGAAGCCGACGCTCGTGACGATGGATCTGACGATGCCCGAAATGGATGGCGGTGAATGCGTGGCACACCTGGTGCAGCGTGATCCGACGATCAAGATCCTGGTGATCTCGGCTCTGGCCGACAAGGTCACCGCGATCGATGCGATCGAGAAAGGCGCCAGTGGTTTTCTGTGTAAACCTTTTACCGACCGGCAACTCAACGAAGCACTGCGTAAGCTTGTGGGCGGCTGAGACTCAGATGAAAACAGAATCCGAAATCAATGTGTTCGTAAACGGCGTGCTGCACTACTTCAACACCTCGGTGCAGCAGACGGCTGAGTGCGGAACTCCGCACCTGGCGATCGGCCGCAATCCGGATGTGTCCGATTACACGGGCATGATCAAGATCACCGGCAAACGCTCGGGGATGGTGTTCTTCACGGCGCCCAAGGGAATGCTGAGCGTCATGTTGATGCGCATGCAGGAAACTGACATGAGCCACGACAACCTGTGCGACCTCGTGGGCGAAATCGCCAACACGCTGTCGGGCAACGCACGACGCGACTTCGGCAGCCAGTTCAACATCTCGGTGCCGTCAGTGGTCCATGGGCGAGGCACGCAGCTCGAATATCCGGAGAAGACGCGCCCGATCATCGTTCCGATCGAGTGGCGGACGTATCACGCCCGGCTCGTGGTGTGCCTGGACTGAAGGACGTAGGAACCAACGCGTGGTCGATCATCGCGTTGCCCCTGAGGTGGCATGCGCGGTGGTCGCCTTTTGTCGTCGTTGATCTGTGAGCCAGCCGCGATCGCGGCCACGTGGATAAATTTCGCAGGCTCCTAGTATCATGCGCGCCCTCGTCTTTCATTGGGGAAGTCATGATGCTGAAGCCGTTCGAGTGGATCGTGCCGGTGGTGGCGGGTTGCGCCGTTGCGAGCGTGGCGCTTGCCCAGACTCCGCCCCCCGGACAACAGCAACCGGGCAAGCTCACGGCGCCGTCGCCGCCGGGCAGTCCTAGGGGTGCGCCCCCGACGACTGCGGCCAACCATTCGGATGCGGCGCCCAGGAGTGAGGCTCCTTCCACGCCGGCGGAACGTCAGAAGGCGCTGCATGCGCTGGGCGTGCTGCTCAGTCGTAACCTGGACGCGTTTTCGCTCACGCCGGCCGAATTCAATACCGTCAAGCAGGGCCTCACGGATGGCTACCATCACACCGCGGATGTGAAGGACGCCGAGGCACAGATCCCGCAGGTACAGGGCCTGGAGCGCGACCGCGTGCGTTCGGCGGGAGAAGCGTATGTCGCCAAGGCGGCGCTTGCCCCGGGAGCCATCAAGACTCCAAGCGGCCTGGTATTCCAGCAGGTGAAGGTCGGTACCGGTGCCACACCGACACCATCCGATCGCGTCAAGGTCAACTACGAAGGCAAGCTCGTCGACGGCACGGTGTTCGACAGCTCGGCGATGCACGGCGGCCAGCCGGCCACGTTTCCGGTGACCGGTGTGATCGCCTGCTGGACCGAGGCACTACAGAAAATGAAAGTGGGAGGCAAGGCCCACCTGGTGTGCCCGGCGTCGATCGCGTACGGCGATCGTGCGATGCCACCCAAGATCCGCGCCGGATCGACGCTCGATTTCAACGTGGAACTGCTCGACATTCTGCCGCCCGCGGCGCCGCCTGCGATGAACGGAGGCCCCGGCACGCCTGGGGTACCGGGTACACCGGGTACACCGGGTAGACCAGGGGTACCCGGTACGCCTGGCGCTGCACCGAAGCCCAATTGAGGAAGCTCTATCTGAGCGTCAGCGGCTGACCGTAGCCGGTCAGTTCCAGGTAGCCACGCCCGATATCGCGGGCGTGCTCCTGCACGCGGACGGCTCCCTCCCAGTAGATGGCACCCGTCGATAGACGGGTGTCATTCTCCTGGTCGTCCATCAACGGCATCAGGTCGAGCGTATGGCCACCGGCCTCGAGCCGCCATTGCACCGGATAATCGACCCCGCTGCGGGGTGAGTGCCAGCGGCGCTGTGGATGCCAGCCCATGTCGGAAGCAGACAGGCTGCGCGTTTGCCCGTCGGCGGCGCGCAGCGTGCCGGCGGACCAGTAGGTCCGGCCCTCTTGGTCCCGGATGCGGAAGGCCATCAGCGCGCCGCCATCATCCAGGTTCAGTCCGACCCAGTCCCATCCCACCGCTTTCGGGTCCAGGTACTGGCTCGACCATTCATGATCCAGCCATGCGGTACCGCTGACGATCTGCGTCTTGCCGGCGCGCCCGATCCGGCCGGTGACGCGCAGCTGCGGCTCGCTGTAGTAGTAGCTGGCAGAGGAGAGCGCCGGTCCCTTCTGGCTGAATCCGTGTTCGCCATTGCGCATCAGCGGCTGGGTTGCCGCCATCGCCAGATCGAGCGTGAACTCTTCGGCGGCGATCCGGGCGTGATAGATGTCGGCGTGCCGCTCCAGCTGCCAGTCGTCGATCCAGACCTGCGTGTCGTCCGTGCGTGCCTCCGCAAGGCCCATGCCTGCGCGCCGGATGCGCTGGTCCTGCCATAGATGACCTCTGGCCGGATCGCTGATGGCGCAATGACCGATCAGCAACTGATGCGCTGTGAACGCACTGGGATTGTCGTCGGCCGTGGCGACGCGGCTGCGAAAGAACGTCACCTGAAAACCAAGCGACTCGTGCGACGCGGTCGTCAGCCAGCCCGTCAGATACCACCACTCGATGCCGAAGGACGGATGGCTACCATAGTCGCGAGGGAACTGCAGATCGACTCCCGGCACCACGGCGGCGGGCCCGTCCGCCGCACGCGCAGGTAGCGGTGGCGCTGCGAGCGCGCACAGCAGCAGCACCTTCAATACGTCCGGAAGAGGCCGCGTCACCAGTCCTCCCTGACCGCTCGAACCGCATCCTGGCTCATCGCCGAGCGGCCACTCCAGACCGCCGTGATCGCGGCTGCCAGTACCAGCGCGACGCTCAGCGAGGCAAGTTGCACGCCCGGTACCGCGAGCGTGATGCTCCAGCTGAACGACTGGCGGTTGACGACATAGACCAGGATCAGGCTCAGCGCCAGGCCCAGCAACAGGCCATAGAGTATCGAGATCAGGCTCATGACGACGCCCTCGCTGGCCAGCATTCCCAGCACCTGTCCTCGCGTCATACCGATGTGGCGCAGCATGCCGAACTGCGCGCGACGCGCGAGCGCAGTTGAACTCGCGGCGACGCCGATGCCCGCGAGCCCAATCAGGACCGCGACGAATTCGAGCGCGTAGGTCACGGCAAAGGCCCGGTCGAAGAGGACCAGCGAACGCTCCCGCAGCTGCGGACTGCCGATCAGTTCGATCGCATCGTCGCCCTGCAGCGCTGCGCGTACCGCAGCTTCCAGCGCTTCGGGGCTGATACCGGGCCGTCGCCAGATCGACGCCTCGGTTGCGTCGACATCGCCCGTCAACTGTTGATAGGTAGTGCGTGCGATGACGATCGAGCCTTCGGTGCGTGCGTAGTCGCGCCAGACGCCGGCAATGGTGAAGTTCACGCGCTGACTGCCGATGGGCAGCTGCAGCGTGTCGCCGGTGTGGTAGTGGTAGCGATCGACGATCGCCTCGGAGATCCACGCCGACTTGCCGTCCGGTGTGGTGCGTGGATCCGACGACACCAGTGGCAGTACGTCGGCCGGCTGGTCGGTGCCAAAATCCCGGGCGATCAACGTGACCGGGGCCTGCTCGCTCTGCAGCCACAATGGCGTCAACCGTCGGTACTGCACACGCGCGGCCTCGGGCAGACTCGAGAGACGTTGCTGCTGGGCGCCGGACAACGACGCGACGTTGCCGGTACCCGTGCGCACCTGCAGATCGGCAGGCAGCAGCTTGACCAGCCACAGATCGAACGAATTGCGGAACGAATAGACCATGATCGCCATGGCGACCATGAGACTGAAGCTGACGACGATGCAGGCGACGCTGACCGTCGCGCTGGAGGCGTTGCCGGCGAGTTGCGCCGTCGCGGTATCGATCACGGCAGCGCCGGTGCGCGGCAGGGTCCGTGTGCAGCGACGCACCAGCCAGGGAATGAGCAGGATCGAGCCGAGCAGCAGTGCGGCGATGGCCGCGTAGCCGGCCAACGGAACACCCCGCACCGGTGGCATCCACGCGATCGCTGCGCCGACCGCGATCAGGGTAAGCCCCGGCCGGGTGGCGGACACACCGGCGAGCGCGGGCTCGACATCACCTGCTCGCAGAGCGCGAGCGGGAGCGCGCGCCGCTGCTTCGCACGC